>CAJUMI010000013.1 GCA_910587545.1 uncultured Muribaculaceae bacterium
AGCCAACGAAATGCTCATGGTGGCGGCTGTTGTAATTACTCTCCGAAAACTCACATCTGTTAACAATCGTTTTTAAACAAGCTCTTAATGCTGTCAATGATCGATGGTTCAAAACAGAAATCAGATTTAATATTATTTATCGAGATGATTACCAACTTGATAAAGACTTATATGATGCGGTTTGTGCTTTCATCAAGCCATAGAGGCTGGGACGACTGGGACGACAAATGAGATAATTTTCTAAAATACATACTTACATAGTGAATTATTCGTTATATTTGCAGTTGACAAGTGAGAGGACTTGCGGGCAATCCGGGCTTCGGCGGAGCAGAGCGATGAAAAGCGATGCAATGCACCTCGGGAGCGAATGTTGGAGTTGTCGGAGGATAGCGAGATAAATCTTTGATTTACAGGATATATTTTGAGTGGACTTTCCCAAGTGGGACCGAGTCTTATATTATGGATATTTATATGCAAATAAACGAGCTGTAATAGAGCAAAATTATAATTATTTACAATCTATAATAGAAGATAATAAAGCAACGGGGTTCGCTTCAATTCATGAGTATTCTTATAATATTTTATACACTCGTTATGCAATCAAAATCGACTACAGCCTACTTAACAGTTTAAGCGGTATTACAGATCACACCAATGGATTGAGTAATACCACAAATCTATACAATCATGCCGGAGCAGCAACTACAAATTCATTTGCAAATATTGTAGCTTCAATAAAAAAGACTGAAAACGGCAAAGAAACCGAGCCGGCATTTCGTCTCGGGAATGGAAATACAGGCGAAGCCCCGGCTCCGTCAGGCAGCAATATAAACGGTTCGCCTGCTATTGGTGATTGTCTGAAGAAAAACCGCTATAATTTACAGCGTTCGATCAACTCAGAAGGCGATGTGTCGCTTTCGCCGGTAATAAAGGCTGATGATATTGTATGGTATATGCCGGCGGTTGGTCAGTTCTCTTTGATGCCGTCAACGGTTGTCGATCCTATAATGCCTGCGGATTGCTGGTCATCAACAGCCGTCACAAACGGCACAGACGCTTATCTTGGTGACGGAACCATAAGCCAGCGACTTGTCAACCATAAAGTCCGCGCTGCGCGCAACCGACCCTGACCAATCGGACAGATCCGACCTTTCTGACTTATCGGATTTTTCGGACTTATCGGACATCTCAGACTTGTCGGATCCTTCGGTATCGGTCGGAAAAGTCTGACTCGTGGAATTGTCAGACAGGTCAGATTTGTCTGGCCTATTTTGTTATTCGGGAATTTTGAAGTAACTTTGGTGTCAGAATCAAACAATGATATGCTTACATATACAACCCACCTGAAGAAACTTATACTTCCGGAATACGGACGCAACATACAGCGCATGGTCGACCACTGTCTGACCATCGAAGACCGCGCGGAGCGCACACGCTGCGCCGCAACGATCGTCAAGACCATGGAACAGCTTTTCCCCGTCCAGGGCAATGCCGACGCCTACCGCCGCAAGCTATGGGATCATCTTGCCATAATGAGCGATTTCGCTCTCGATGTCGATGTGCCGTTCGAGCTCGTCGGCCGCGGATCTCTCGACGACCGCCCGGAGCCGCTGAACTATGACCAAGCCGTTTTCGAGCACCGCCATTACGGACTGCTGTTGCAGCGCACGATCCTCAGAGCCGCCGAAATGGAAGAAGGCGAAGAGCGCGACGAACTTGTCATGTTGCTGGCCAACCACATGAAAAAGATCATGCTTGCAATCAATCCGGAAGGTGTCGACGACGCGAAGATATTCAAGGATCTCAGAATATTGTCGCGCGGCGCGATCAATCTCGATCCGGAGACGGTCAAGCTGCTTGAATTCAAAGTGGCTCCCGCGCCTACCGGCAAAAAGAAAAAGAAAAAATGATCGTTGAAAGCGAAATAAGTGCCATCGGCCGGACTCTGAAACCCCACGGCATAAACGGTGAAATCGCAGCGACGGTCGATGCGGCGGTCGATCTTGACGGCCTCAGGTGCATTGTCCTCGACATCGACGGCATATATGTCCCCTTTTTCATCAGATCATACCGTTCGCGAGGCAGCGAGGCTGTGCTTGTGAGCATTGACGGCGTAAAAAACGAGAAAGACGCCGCCGCGCTGTGTGGTCTCGACATTTTCGCCCTCAACTCTGATCTCGGTGTGGAAAACGACGCCGGGGACGAAGACGGGCTCTATATGTCAGATCTCATCGACTTCACTCTTAAAGATCAGGACGGTAACAAAATCGGCACGATCGACGGCTACAACGACACAACGGCCAACACTTTGCTTACGGTGAGGCTCGCCGACGGGACGTCGGTCTACATCCCGATAGCCGACGAACTGATCGAAGCCATCGACATGAAGGATCGGACTATATCACTTCAAATTCCACAAGGACTGCTTGACCTATGAAACTCTACGACGAAAAAGAAGCTGTCGCATATGTGCGTAGCCGGTGCGGTTGCGTCGGCATGAGCGATGATGATATACTCATTGTGATCGACGCCATATTCGACTACTACGACGAGAACGGCGACCTCGACTTAGACGATGACGATGACCGAGAAGACGATGCCGGGGAGATAACGGAATATGTTACCGATGTCTTATCCGACAGCGGGCTGCCGGCCGAAGTGATTGCCACCATTGTAAAAGCCGAACTTGATTACGAAAACTCGTTAGGCCTATGAACATCATCCGAACACTATCTGTCGCATGTGCTATCGGAATGGCATCATTCATGCCGTCCGCCGGCGCAGAACCTACCGAACCCGATCCGTTCGAACTTGAATTCGAACAAAATATCAACACTCCCGAAGTGCCCCGAAAGAAACTGACTGCAGTCAAAAACAATATCGAAAGTCTGCACACACAGCTCAAGCGCGACGGTTTCCAGGTCAAGAAACAACGTCAAGGCGAGGTGCTCGTGGTCACGATACCGTGCGAGCGACTATTCCGCGCCAACAGTACAACGCTGACCGATAAGGGAAAAACACTTCTCGGCCGCTTCAGACTCAACGATGATACCCGTGGCAAATACAAGGTGATTATCGCCGTGCACACCGACAATACCGGCGAGGACGCCTATGCCGACAACATCACGGCCACAAGAGCCAACGCAATCGACGATTACATCAGTGCTCAGATGGCCGCGGCCGATATTCCGACCATACCCTACGGGCTCGGCCGCGACGAACAGCTTACCGGCAATGATTCGGTCAAGAACCGCGCGAAGAACCGCAGGGCGGAGTTTTATATCGTACCCTCCGGCGCAATGTAAGCCAAATAATAATTCGCGGGCTGAAAGAGCCGTAATCAGGCCTGAATTCGGCAATTTTTTCGTAACTTCGCAAAAAATTGTTCAAGTCTATGGCTGACTCATCTCTATTGTCACGGCTCGACGGTATAGAAGCCCGTTTTGAAGAAATAAGCACACTGATCACCGACCCATCGGTGATAGCTGACATGAAACGCTATGTGCGTCTGACCAAAGAATATAAGGAACTGGAAAAACTTACGGCCGCTACGCGCAGCTACCGTGAGCTTCTGGCCAACATCGACGAGGCCCAGGAGATGTTACGGACCGAAAACGATCAGGAGATGCGCGAGATGGCCCGCGAACAGCTTGACAGCGCCACCGAACGTATGCCCGGGCTCGAAGAGGAAATAAAGCTTCTGCTGATTCCGGCAGATCCCGAGGACGGAAAAAACGCAATACTCGAAATCCGCGGGGGCACCGGCGGCGACGAAGCCGCGATCTTTGCCGGCGATCTCTGCAAGATGTATATGAAATACTGTGAAAGCCGCGGCTGGAACGTGGCCATCACCTCGGCGAGCGAGGGCGCAGCGGGAGGCTTCAAGGAAGTAGTGCTGTCGGTCACGGGCGACGGTGTCTACGGCACGCTGAAATATGAAAGCGGTGTGCATCGCGTGCAGCGTGTGCCTGCGACCGAAACACAGGGCCGTGTCCATACATCGGCTGCTACCGTGGCAGTGCTGCCAGAGGCCGAGCCGTTCGACGTGGAGATCAACGAGGGAGAAATCAAATGGGACACGTTCCGAAGCGGCGGCGCCGGCGGCCAGAATGTCAACAAGGTCGAGTCGGGCGTCCGTCTGCGCTATATGTGGAAGAATCCCAACACCGGCGTGAGCGAGGAGATACTGATCGAATGCACCGAGACCCGCGACCAACCCAAGAACAAGGAGCGCGCTCTGAGTCGTCTGCGCACCTTTATCTACGACAAAGAGCATCAGAAGTATGTCGACGACATAGCGTCGCGGCGTAAGACTATGGTGTCGACCGGCGACCGCTCGGCAAAGATCAGGACATACAATTATCCGCAGGGGCGCATCACCGATCACCGAATAAATTACACCATATATAATCTCCAGGCATTTGTCGACGGTGACATCCAGGATGTGATCGATCATCTGATCATCGCCGAGAACGCAGAGAAGCTCAAAGCCGCCGAACTTTAACCCTTAAAAATATTATCATGGAAACCACTCCTCCCAAGTATGAACCTGCGGGTTCAAAACCCAGGATCTCAATCGACTATGTCATCGGCGCATTCCTGGACAGCGTTGAACGTTTCCCCATCACGATGTGCTGGCTCATGGTGTTTATCGTCTGGGGCGTCGTCGACTGCTGGAGCTACAATCTTTTCAATGGCGCGCCTACTGCCGTGCAGAACCTTCAGCCGGCACTGTGGTTTCTGACCGTCAACGGCATGATGCTGACGCTTGCCGTCTATCTGTGGTGCGAACAGACAGACAGCCGGCGCCTATGCGGCAAGATACAGATAGCGGCCAATCTGTTGCTGCTGGCCGATTTAGTAAACATGATACTCAATTACAACAGCTTCAGCGACAGTGTCTGGGTCGGACGACTAGCCGTTGAGACCGCGCTTGCGGTGGCGATCATATTTGTGCCGGCGCTGAAAACCACGTCACATCGCCACAGACTGATGTTCAGCTATATGCAGTCGGGCAATGTCATTCTCGCAGTGGCAATAGCCGGACTTATGGCAATAGCAGTCAGCATAATCTACGGAACGATCATGCTGTTGTTCGGAGATGTCAGCGGAGAATTATGGGTCTGCAGTCTGATAATATTCTCGGCAGGTCTCGGCATACTGGTCTTCCTCGGCAGCATACCGACATACGAGCAAGCGTCAAAGATGGCAAAGGACTATGAGCCGGTAAAATTCCAGATGGCCATGATCAAATATATCCTGTTGCCGCTCACTGCCATATATACACTGATCCTATATGTCTACGGTCTGAAAATCATAGCGACGGGCGTCATGCCCAAGGGCGAGATCTGTTTTATGGTGACAGCGCTGACCGCAGCTGTCTATCTGCTGCTCTTCCTGCTTAAAGCCATCGACAGCAGTACAGGCCGCGAAGACCGGCTGACCCGCTTGTCATTAAGATTTTTTCCGCTTGCCATGTTTCCGCTGCTTGTGATGATGAGTGTCGCCATCGGACAAAGAATCGGACAGTACGGAATGACCGTACCGCGACTTTACGTGCTTACATTCAATATCTGGGCATATATTACCGCGATATATCTTTTCATAACGCGGTCACGCAACACCAATGCCGTTGCCGTATCGTTTGCGGTCGTATTCCTGCTGACATCCATCATCCCCGAACTAAACTATACCTCGCAGGTACAGCGCTATATGCGGTCAGCGGTTATCGATGCACTCGAAGCGACGGGAGTCGAACGCTCGCAACTACCACTCTCCCACCCTGATTTCGAGAAGGCGAAAGACAAGATGGACGAGCAGACCTGGGCCGACGTAAGATCGAAACTGATCTACCTTGATTCGAAGGACGATCATTCACAGACCGCCGACATCGTTAATTTCAACATAGTGAATGGATATTATCAGTATGATCCGTTGTTTGACGATGAATCTGAAATGGTCGTTGAAGCGGTTGAATACGATGAACGGCTGTTCTCGGACAAATCGGGTTCGGTCGTCATACCTGACGGATATGACAAAGTGCAATATTTTTCAAGATACAAATACAATCTGAAGACCCGAGAGGACAAGACACTGACTCTTGACATATCGTCTGATTTTGACATAAGCCTGAAGATGGACAGTATTATGGCGCTCAATGATTCGATCAACGCTCCGCTGACCATCAATATCGACCTGAATGCCGACAGCGTGTTTGCAGTCCAATCGATAGAGTTCTCCATAGATGATGAACCGTTTGAACGAGACGGAAAGATCAATAATATGACCGTCAGAGGATATTTATTCACGAGATAACAATATTAAAAATTACTGATTTATTATAATAAGAAATTAATCCAATATGAAACGTACAGAACTTGTCGAGAACATTCGCCGTAAGGGCAGTTTCCTCTGTGTCGGCCTCGACACCGATCTAAAGAAAATACCCCAGCATCTTCTCAAGGAAGAAGATCCGATATTTGCATTCAACAAGGCTATAATCGACGCGACAGAGCCATACACCATCGCCTACAAGCCCAATCTCGCTTTCTATGAGAGCGCTGGTGCGGCAGGATGGATCTCGCTTGAAAAGACAGTAAGATACCTTCGGGAGAACTGCCCTGACCAGTTCATCATCGCCGATGCAAAGCGCGGCGACATAGGCAATACGGCAGGCATGTATGCACGCAGTTTCTTCGAGCACCTTGGCGTGGACGCCCTGACAGTGGCCCCGTATATGGGCGAGGACAGCGTGACACCGTTTCTTGGCTACGAAGGCAAGTGGGTCATACTGCTGGCACTGACATCCAATCCCGGAAGCAAGGATTTCCAGATGATCGAGGACAAGAACGGCCACCGCGTGTTTGAAGACGTGATCAGGAAATCAAGCCACTGGGGCTCGCCGGTCAACATGATGTATGTCGTAGGCGCCACACGCGGCGAGATGTTCAAGGACATCCGCGCCGTGGCACCGAGAAGTTTCCTGCTTGTCCCCGGCGTAGGCGCTCAGGGCGGCAGCCTCGAGGAAGTGGTCAAGTATGGTATAATCGACGAGTGCGGACTGATCGTCAACAGTTCGCGAGGCATCATCTATGCATCGAAAGGCGAGGACTTCGCCGAGGCCGCAGGACGCGAAGCTGCGGCCCTTGCAGGCCGGATGAAAGAATTGTTGGCTCAACATAACATCATTTAATGCGACAAACGTTGAGGTCTCGCAATAAATGATTATCTTTGCATATCAAAAGGCAAACAACTGATTAACATAACTCTCTAATTTACACAAAGAAATGACTATCGACAATTTTAACTTCGCAGGCAAGAAAGCCATCGTACGCGTTGACTTCAATGTGCCTCTGGATGAAAACGGCAACATCACCGACGACACCCGTATCCGCGGAGCACTCCCTACCCTCAAGAAAATCCTCAATGACGGCGGAGCTCTCATCATCATGTCGCACATGGGCAAACCCAAAGGCAAAGTGAATCCCAAGATGTCACTCGCTCAGATCAAGGACGCCGTAGCCAAAGCACTCGGCACAGAAGTCGAATTTGCTGCCGACGCAGCCGATGCAAGCACTGCTGCCGCAGCATTGAAACCCGGTCAGGTTCTTCTGCTCGAAAATCTCC
Source organism: uncultured Muribaculaceae bacterium (assembly GCA_910587545.1). Taxonomy (GTDB): domain Bacteria; phylum Bacteroidota; class Bacteroidia; order Bacteroidales; family Muribaculaceae; genus CAG-873. The sequence goes on from CAJUMI010000013.1 coordinate 7,627, forward strand.
GTTTCCATCCCGAAGAAGAAGGCAAACCCGTAGGTATCGACAAAGAAGATCCCGCCTATGACGCAGCCAAGAAGGAAATGAAAGAACGTCAGAAAGAATTTGCAAAGAAACTTGCAAGCTATGCCGACGTTTATGTAAACGACGCGTTCGGCACAGCTCACCGCCGTCACGCATCGACAGCCGTCGTAGCCGATTACTTCGACAACGACCACAAGATGCTCGGCTACCTTATGGAGAAGGAAGTAAAAGCCGTAGACAACATCCTCAGCGACATCAAGCGCCCGTTCACCGCGATCATGGGCGGATCTAAAGTGTCGACCAAGATCGGCATCATCGAGAATCTCATGGACAAGGTAGACAATCTGATTCTTTGCGGCGGCATGACATATACATTCGCCAAGGCACAGGGCGGCACTGTCGGCCTATCGATCTGCGAAAACGACAAGCTCGATCTCGCTCTCGACATCATCAAGAAAGCCAAAGAAAAAGGTGTAAACCTCGTGCTCGGCACAGACTGCGTTGCAGCTGACGCATTCAGCAACGACGCCAACACTATGGTCTGCTCTGTAATGGAAATTCCCGAAGGCTGGGAAGGTCTTGACGCCGGCCCTGAAACCCGCAAGCGTTTCGCAGACACCATCAAGGGTTCAAAGACTATCCTCTGGAACGGTCCTGCCGGTGTATTCGAGTTTGACAACTTTACCGCAGGCAGCCGCGCTATCGCCGACGCTATCGTTGAAGCCACCAATGACGGCGCGTTCTCACTCGTCGGCGGAGGTGACTCGGTTGCATGTGTAAACAAGTTCGGTGTTGCCGACAAGGTATCGTATGTATCGACTGGCGGCGGCGCGCTCCTCGAGGCCATCGAAGGCAAGGTGCTCCCCGGCGTAGCTGCGATCAAAGGTTAATTACGTAGGGACGTACGTTTGGAGTACGTCCTGCCGTTGACATAACAAAAAGGCGGTGTATCTGACACATCGCCTTTTTCTATATTTCCACAACAATGACAACCCGAAGCGACGAATTTTACAGATGGATCGAGGATCACGCAGCCGATGATCCGTTGAAGATGAGACTTAAATATGCCTCGGCAGGAGACGGCTTTGACTATGACGCAGCCATCACTCAGATTGAATGCCGGAAACAATTCGGGAAGAAGCTTGCAGACACACTTTCAAGAGCTCCTCACTTCTACTTCCCGAACCGACTATCCGGCGAGCAGTCGACATCGGACCGCCTGGCCGATTATCACAAGACGCTTGTCATGAAAGACGAACCGCTGATAGACCTTACGAGCGGACTCGGGATCGATGTGTTCCATTGCTCGGCCGAATGTAGCCGCACTGTTGCGGTAGAGCGTTCGTCCGAGGTGGCCGAGGCGTTGAGGACAAATGCCGCAGAACTCGGATGCAAAAACATTAAGATCGTCTGCGATGATTGCAGGGATGTCATCTATCACACGGACGGGGAAATGTTCGGCACGGCATTTATCGACCCGGCACGAAGAGACAAAAACGGGGGGCGGGTTTTCCGGCTTAGCGACTGCGAGCCCGATGTCACGTTGATGCTACCGAAGCTGTCGGAGATCTGTCGGCGCCTGATTGTGAAAATGTCGCCGATGCTTGACATCAGTCATACGATAAACGCTCTTGGCGGCTGCTCGGAAATAATTGCGCTCGGAACAAGTACAGAGTGCAAGGAACTTATCGCTGTAAAAGATTTCTGCGACAGCAATCAAGCGGGCAACACTCTGATCAAAGGAATGACGCTACTGTCTGACCGTTGCGTTGAATTCACCTTCACGAAAGAAGAAGAGGCCGGAGCCCCGGCCCCGGCCTATACACTGCCTGAAAAGGGCAACTATCTGTATGAGCCATTCCCTTCGATGATGAAACTCGGCGCGAACAGGCTTATGGCGTTCAGATACGGGCTTGATGCTTTTCTCCCCAACTGCCGGCTATATCATTCGTCGGCCGAGGAAGATAATTTCCCGGGAGAAATGTTTGAGATAAAGGAGATGCTGGATTACAGCTCAAGAAACATCAAGCGTTTCAAAAAGGATTATCCACAGATCAACGTCGCGACGCGCAATTTCGGTATGAGCGCCGAGACGCTACGGAGCAAATTAGGAGTTAGGGAAGGCGGCCGAAAAAGAGTGTTCGGCATCATCGGCTACAATGACAGACGTTTTTTGATTGTCGCTGAGCCGGTGAAAGGAAGCTGACATGCCTCCTTTTATCCGAACGGTCAGACAAGGCGGACCGGCCGGACTTTTCTTCGCGATAACTTAAAGGCGGTGTATCAATCCGATACACCGCCTTTAAATCAAAAAAAATAAATTAAGATTAAGCGTTCTTTACTTTGTCAACGATTGCTTTGAAAGCTGCGGGATCGTTGAGAGCAAGGTCAGCGAGGACTTTGCGGTTGATCTCGATGCCGCTCTTGTGGATCAAGCCCATTAGCTTGCTGTAAGAGAGGTCTTCGAGACGCGCGGCAGCGTTGATACGCTGGATCCAGAGAGCGCGGAAGTTACGTTTTTTGTTTTTACGGTCACGATAAGCGTAGGTAAGACCTTTTTCCCATGTGTTTTTGGCAACGGTCCACACGTTACGACGGCAACCGAAATAGCCACGGGTGAGTTTTAAGATTTTCTTACGACGAGCGCGTGATGCTACGTGGTTTACTGATCTTGGCATTTTCTTTGTAGATTTTGAATGTTAGCGGCACATTGCGCTTTTTGAGCTAAGCATTCGGTTAATAAAAAGAATTATAAAATCACGAATTAAAATCTGATATGTGACGTTTTCAGCAGTATGCCCGATTACTTGAGGCCGAGCAGAGCTTTAACGTTGCCTTCATCAACTTTGGCGATCAGACCAAAGTGGGTCAGATTTCTTTTTTGTTTTTTGGTTTTCTTGGTCAAGATGTGGCTCTTGAACGCATGTTTTCTCTTGATCTTTCCTGATCCGGTAAGGGCGAACCTCTTTTTGGCACCGGAATTAGTTTTAACCTTAGGCATTTTGTTTAATTTTTAAATTAATTCGAGTTATTTATAATGTGTGTCAACTCGTGACACGATTTAAAATCATTTCTTTTTAGGCGAAATCATGATGATCATGCGTTTGCCTTCGAGCACCGGCATCTGTTCGACCTTGCCGTATTCCTCGAGATCGTTGGCGAAACGCAGGAGAAGGACTTCGCCCTGCTCTTTGAAAAGTATCGAGCGGCCTTTAAAGAACACATAAGCCTTAACCTTGGCGCCTTCCTGAAGGAAGCCGATCGCATGCTTGAGCTTGAAGTTGTAGTCGTGCTCGTCAGTCTGAGGTCCGAAACGGATTTCCTTGACAACGATTTTGGTAGATTTTGCCTTGATCTCTTTTGCTTTTTTCTTCTGCTGATAGAGATATTTCTGGTAGTCGAGTACCTTGCAAACGGGTGGCTCGGCGTTAGGCGAGATCTCCACGAGATCCAATTCAAGATCTTCGGCAATCTTGAGCGCTTCGTGAATGGAATATATGCCGACGGTAACATTGTCACCAACCAGACGCACTTCCCGGGCACGGATATGTTCGTTGATATTGTTAGGGTAAGCGTTTCGCTCGGGACGGCGCTGCTGCGGTCCGCGATTAGCGTTGTTATTACCGTTTGAATTAACGGGACGGGGTCCCGGGTTATAGGGCTTTTTATCCATTCAGAGGGTTATTGGTTAATGCTTTTTTTGACTTCATCTGCCAAAAACTCTGCAAAGGTAGTGATTTTCATCGAACCTTTATCACCTTCGCCCTGTTTTCTCACCGAAATTTCAGCATTTTGTGCTTCTTTTTCGCCAACAATGAGCAAATAAGGGATTCGTTTGAGTTCGTTATCGCGAATTTTACGTCCGATCTTTTCATTTCGGTCATCGACAATTGCGCGGATATCATGGCTTTCGAGCTGCTTGGCGACGTCAAACGCGTAATCGTTGAATTTTTCGCTGATTGGCAGAACGACGACCTGATCGGGGGCGAGCCACAGCGGGAATCGTCCCGCCGTGTGTTCGAGAAGAACAGCGACGAAGCGTTCGAGAGAGCCGAAAGGCGCACGGTGAATCATCACCGGGCGGTGCTTCTGATTGTCAGCTCCGGTATATTCGAGCTGGAAGCGTTCGGGCAGGTTGTAATCCACCTGGATCGTACCAAGCTGCCATCGACGGCCGAGCGCGTCTTTGACCATGAAGTCAAGTTTAGGACCATAGAACGCAGCTTCGCCAAGCTCTTTACGAGCTTTTAGACCTTTTTCCTCACATGCTTCGATAATAGCCTGTTCGGCAAGATGCCAGTTTTCATCGCTTCCGATGTATTTTTCCTTGTTATTAGGGTCACGAAGTGAAATCTGCGCTTCATAATTGTCAAACTTCAGAGCCTTGAAAATGTAGAAGATAATATCCATCACCTTCAAAAACTCGTCTTTGATCTGATCAGGAGCACAGAAGATGTGGGCATCGTCCTGCGTAAAACCGCGGACGCGTGTCAGACCGTGGAGCTCACCGCTCTGTTCATAGCGGTAAACTGTACCGAACTCGGCGAGACGCAGAGGCAGTTCGCGGTATGAACGCGGATAAGCACGGAAGATCTCACAGTGATGAGGACAGTTCATCGGTTTGAGCAGATATTCCTCGCCTTCTTCGGGTGTGTGGATTGGCTGGAAAGAGTCCTTGCCGTATTTGGCGTAGTGCCCCGAGGTCACATATAGCATCTTATTGCCGATATGGGGAGTGATGACCTGAAGATAGCCGTACTTTTTCTGTATCTTACGAAGGAACTGCTCGAGACGATCGCGGAGAGCCGCGCCTTTCGGGAGCCAAAGAGGAAGACCCGCACCGACGTTCTGAGAAAAGGCAAAAAGTTCCATCTCTTTTCCGAGCTTGCGGTGGTCGCGTTTCTTGGCCTCCTCGAGAAGGACAAGATATTCGTCGAGCATTTTTTTCTTGGGGAATGATATGCCGTAGACACGGACAAGCTGATTGCGCTTCTCGTCGCCGCGCCAGTATGCTCCGGCGAGCGAAGTGATCTTCACGGCCTTGATCGGAGCCGTGGTCGGGATATGCGGGCCACGGCAGAGGTCGGTGAAGTTGCCCTGGGTGTAGGTCGTGATATGACCGTCCTCAAGCTCGGAAATCAGCTCACATTTATACTCCTCGCCTCTGTCGCCGAACAGCTTGAGGGCGTCGGACTTGGAAATGTCGCGGCGGACGATGTCGCTCTTTTTCTGCGCGAGATCAAGCATCTTTTTCTCGATTTTGGCAAAATCGTCGGATGTGAGCTGGTTGTCGCCCGGATCTATATCGTAATAGAATCCGTTCTCGATGGCCGGACCGATGCCGAACTTCACACCGGGATAAAGCTCCTGAAGAGCCTCAGCGAGCAGATGGGCTGAACTGTGCCAGAAGGCGTGTTTGCCTTCTGAATCGTCCCATTTGAACAGTCTGATCTCAGCATCGGTGTCGATAGGACGGGTGAGATCCCACTCCTGTTCGTTGACAGAAGCGGCCAAAACATCCTGAGCAAGACGCGGGCTGATAGATTCTGCAATCTGAAGCGGAGTAACACCTGCCTCAAACTGCTTTACACTTTTATCAGGGAAAGTTATATTAATCATTGTGTATTACGTTAAAAATCAATTGATAAGACAACGATTCACATTAAAATCGCATATCAGCTGCAAAGATACAAAAAAATAATGAGATTCAGAGCGTTTGATGCGAGAAACGAGTGGATTGAGAGCATTTTTAGCGACATTTGTATCGGTAAAAAGTAAGGACGCACGAGCCGTGCGTCCTTACAATCCTTAATCTCAACGCTTTTTTGGCTGGATATTGAGACGGTATTGCACGGAGAGAAGGAAGTAGCGCGGCAAGGTATTGGTGTATGTAACCGTGCGTCCTGTAGCCGTGACGGCATAGTTGACGTTGGAGAGCTTATGGAGCAGATCAAAGCCGTCGACCATTACAGTCCAATGACTGTTGCGGGGCGGAGTGTAGGTCAATCTCAGATTCCATATAGGATCTGTCGTATCAAGGTTGTCGACACCGTAGCCGCGACGTGTGTAGCACGTAAAATCAGTGCTCGCGCCAAAACCTTTCGGCAACTTGAATGTACCTGATATGCCGTAATTGAAGTGCTGAGCGTCTATTGTGTTGAATCCTTCACGGTCGGACGACGAGTGACGGTTGGTGAAATCTCCACGCAACTGAAGCGTGTTGGATCCGAGTTGCCATGCAAGGCGTAGCCTTTCGCCTAAATTGACAGAATTGACTTTCTGCAACGAGGGTTCATTGAGATTAAGTCCGACCATATCAACGTTGCTGGCAAGGTTGACAGATGTCGAAGACGAAAGCGTGAATTGTTTTTTAGAACCGAACTGCCATGCGAAATCATCAGACACGGTACAGGATTTATTTCCATTGACGTTATATACGCTTGTATTGCGGACGCCGGTAGACGTGTTGTAGGTGTAACCTCTTGTCAACGCATTGTGAGTAAAATCAAAATAGACTGACAGTTGATTATTTACAGGCTTCTGATGCGGGCGCAACCACCACATAAACGAATGAGACTGTTTGAGTTCGGATCTGAGCGCCGGATTTCCTCTAAATACATTGAGAGGGTCGGCGTTGTCGACAATCTCAAGCATGTCAGAGAGTTCGGGAAGGGTTGGAACTAACCCGAAATAATATTCCAATTTATTTGTGGGGCGTTTTTCCCTCAGACGGAAGCCATAGCTGATTGTAAACCCCCAACGGTTGGCAATGTTGACGTAAGCATTCGATCTGGAGATATCATAGTCGCGATCGTCTCGCCAATAATCGAGAGCGCGTTTCGAAAACGAGATCTTCGGCTCTACATTAATCAAAAGTAAATATTTATCTGTAGCATTATAATATTGCAACATCGGGACTATAGTGTGTAAATGCTCTTTCTGACGTGACATATAACTGTTTGACGGATCGAAAGCTGCGAGATAACCGTCGGGCAGCACTCCATAAACGCCCATATCATTCAAGCGCTCGAGTGCATACATGTAATAATCACGTTTGCTGTCGGAATAACTGTAATAATAAGCTAAACTCAATTGGACCTTTGAGATCTGAGTATTATACACAATCATGCCGTCGGCTTTCAGTCTATGATTCGGAGAATAGTCGGTGAAATGTCTCAGGCGGTAGGCAGGCGTGGGATCGGAACCGTAGTTGATGTCCTGGCTTGTCCAGAATTCCTCTTTCTGATCATAATAATTGATGCTGCCGGAGATCATGAGTCTGTCACCGCTCCGGGGCAACTTGATATTCAGGCTGGACGAAAATGTGCCGGTGAGATGTTTCAGCCAGCCATCGTTGAGATTCGCCGAACGGTTGAGTACATCTTCGAGCAACTGCGCCGAACCGTCGGAATACAAAACCTCGAGCAACTGCCGGGTCATCTCCTGATGCTCGGAATTAAACGCGCCGGAAATATTGGACGACGATTTCTTATGATGGATATACTGCCCTCTGGCAAAAGCGCCAAAGCCTATTTTTTCATTACGAAAATATATCTGATGCCGGGTATCCAGATCCGTCTCACGGCGATATCCGTCACTATAGCTGTAATCGTATGTATCGCCGTCGGACAGAAAGTTGGTGCGGAACGTAGAGGTGGATGAATTGGTCCTCGACTGTCGGAAAGCGACGTTGCCACTTGCATTTCGGGTTTCTTCGGGATTTTCATACGAATAGTTGATGCCGGCCATATTGTATCTACGCTTGCCGGATGGCATCTGTTCGGGTGTCCATGTATCATTTTTGCCAGGCACGCGGCTGTCATTGAGGTTGTTGAAGTTTCCGACGAATGACACATTGGTCGTCGAATTGAACCACGACGCGAACATACGTCCGAGATAGCGGTCCTCGGTGCCGTAGCCGCCCTGGGCATTGATGAGCCAGCCGGCATTATATTCCCGCTTCAGTTTGACGTTCATCGTGAGATGCTTGGGCTCGGAGGTGTCGCCGAGATATTTTTCAGCCGTGGTCTTGCCTTTATAGACTTCGACATTCTTGACAGTGTAGGCGGCAATGTTTTCAAGCATGAGGTTGTTGTTGCCATCGAAGAAATCCTTGCCGTTGAGAAGCAGAGACTCGACAAATTCACCATTGACCTTGATCTGTCCGTTGTCGTCGAGCTCGACACCGGGCAACTGAGCGATGAGACCGTCGAGCATCGAACCCTCGGCAAGCTGAAAAGCATCGGCATTATAGACAATAGTGTCGCCTTTGTTGTAGAATTTGATTTTGGACGTAACCACGGTCACTTCTTTAAGTTGACGAGGCGCCCTTTCCATAAAGATTATTGGAATACGGCGCGAGGTCTCACGCTTTCCGATATTGTCGAGTCGGTAAGAAATAGTCTGAGTGGTATAGCCCTCGCACACGACATCGAACACGAATGTCGAATCTTTTTTGGGTACATTGAAATAAAACGAGGACATGTCAATGATTTCGCCGTTCTTATACCGGCTGCTTGATTGGTCTTAATGCTGTCGCGAACATTACCGATCGAATCGTAAAGAAGCACGTAGGCATCAAGCAGGTCGGTCTTACCAAACGATTCTTTCACGCGCCCGCTGAGATAAAATTCATCACGGGCTAAAACAGAGAGCGAAACGCTCAAAGACAACAGAAGGTACAGTAGTTTTTTCATGAATACACGTTTTTATAGTGTTGTAAATATATATTATGCCACCGCGAAGATAATATAATTTATTAATATTTGCAAACAAAAATGGGGGAGTGTTAAACTTTGTCAACGCAGAAATTCAACCGCCAACCCATTCTTCGTTTAACATACTAATAATATGCAAAATAGACACACCATCAAAGCATGTCTATATTAAAAAAATTATTTGATATACCTCCTATAAGAGATTGTCTAAAGGAACTTTCTTAATCATGAAAAATCTTCCGGAAACGCTCAGAAGTAATCATACTTTGAGTAGATCGAGGAACTCCTGACGCAAAGAGGCATCATCGGCAAACGCGCCGACATAGTCCATCGTTGTCGTCGTTGACTCCTGCTTCTCGACACCGCGCATCTTCATGCACAGATGGTGGGCGTTGCAGACGACCATCACGCCCTTCGCTCCGACGATGCGCCCGACTTCGCGGCACACCTGCGCTGTCAGGCGCTCCTGCACCTGCAAGCGGCGGGCGAAGACATTGACAAGTCTCGCAACCTTGCTGAGTCCGATAATCCTTCCGTCAGGGATGTAGGCGATGGAAATCTTGCCGAAGAACGGCAGGATATGGTGCTCGCACATCGAATAGAACTCGATGTCCTTGACCATGACGATACGCGATCCGTCGTGATCGAACAGTGCCTGATGGACGACGGCATCAATATCGGCACGATAACCCGAAGTCAGATAATAGAGCGCCTTGGCCGACCTGACAGGAGTCTTCAGCAGACCTTCACGCGAACAGTCTTCGCCCAGCAGGCGTATTATTTCTTCAATATGATCAGCTATCAGATCAATTTTTTCTTTATCGTCAGCAGGAGTCATAGATATGTTATACTAAAAAAGTCTGTCTTCAGTGTTGATTGATGCGATCTCTGACAATGCGCAGGGACTTTGCCATCGCGGGAAAAGCATGACGTATCTCGGCCATAGCGGCCTCGGCCTCGCCTCGCGTCTTGAAATCACCCACCTTGACTCTCCAATAGGGAGAGCTGAAGGTCACATAAACGGGAAACTCAGGAAAACGAGTCTCGATCTGATGCTTGCGACTCTGCGCGTCGCCACGGGCAGAACGGACGTTGTTGTCATCGAAAACCTGGACTCTGTAGCCTGCGCGGATTTTCGGTGCGACGGTCTCTGTGAGATCTGCTTCGCCCGACTGCTCTTCATCAATCTGATGAACGGGAACTTTGAGTCTGTTGTTCAGAGCCTCGGGCTGGACAACGGAGATATTTCCGTTGTCATTCAGCGAATCGGCGATAGTCCGTCCTTGGACACAAACGGTCAACGCTGCCAAAACAGCCGTAGATGAAACAATTAGTCGATGTGAAACCTTCATTAAGAGCTTGTCTAAAAATAATTGTGGGCACAAAGATAAGAAAAAAATCTTTGCACCCACAAAATATCAAAGTTAAAGAGGTGTAAACGCCGGGGACTAAGCCGGGCGGTTACGTATCATGATCAGTTGAAAGCCTCAACTATACCCATGAAGTCGGCACACTTGAGAGCGGCACCGCCGATAAGGCCGCCGTCGACGTCGGGTTTTGCGAAAAGTTCCTTGGCGTTGGAAGGCTTGCAGCTACCGCCGTAGAGTATAGATGTGTTGTCGGCGACTTCCTTGCCGTATTTTTCAGCGATCACTCCGCGGATGAAAGCGTGCATGTCCTCAGCCTGATCGGCTGTGGCGGTCTTGCCTGTACCGATAGCCCAGACGGGTTCATAAGCAAGAATGATCTTGCCGAAGTCTTCAGCTGAAAGGTGGAAGAGGGCGTCGACGATCTGTTTCTTGACAACGTCGAAGTAGGTGCCGTTTTCGCGTTCTTCGAGAACTTCACCGATGCAGAAGATCGGAGTCAGGTTGTTTTCGAACGCAAGAGCCACTTTCTCGCGAAGAGTTTCTGAAGTCTCTCCGTAATACTGACGACGCTCGGAGTGACCAAGGATGACGTAACCGGCTCCAGTCGAAGCGACCATAGCTGCAGAAACTTCACCGGTGTAAGCGCCTGATTTGTGGTCGGCACAGTTTTCAGCACCGAGACCGAGCGAATCCTTGCAGATCTTTTCGCTGATAGTTGCAAGATGAGTGAAAGGCACGCAGATCACTACATCACAGTTGTGTTCGGCAGCTTTGACTGCGGCATTAACTTCTTCGGCAAGAGCGACACCCTCCTGAAGAGTGGTGTTCATTTTCCAGTTGCCTGCGACAATGTTCTTTCTCATTATTCTATTGTATTTATGTTTAGTTTTATGATTATTTTATCTATAGTGTTTAAATCGAGTGCAAAGTTACGAATTTTTGGCCGAATGGCGGATAAGCCGACATAAGATTTTGTCAGGAAATTTCAGTACGTAAACCAGTATCAGCCAAGCTATGAACGACAAAGTCAGCCATAAGTGGAATGTAGAGCCGTCGGAATAGTCTTCACTGCCTATGAGTTTGCCGCCGTCAGACCTGTTCGATCGCAATGCGTCAAATCTGACGGAAGCCAGATTGCGTTTCCAGCTGATGGTTCCGTCGTGAAGCCACACCAGGGCGGCGTCACCTCTGACTAGTTCCTTGAGCGAGGTGTCTTCGACAGAGTAAACGGGATATTCGGGGAGTGCAAGTTGACGCCACGACTGCAGGGCGTCGCCTTCGGCGGCAACAAATGCAACCATGCGTCCGCTGTCATTGACTGTTAAATGTTCATACAACTCATTGGCGAGGCGCGATTTTGTAAGATAGCGGATACCGGGATCAGACACGACTAAAATCAGCATGTCTCCTACCCCGTCAAGCACCTCGTCAGTGACGTCGAAACCATCTTCGTCATAGACCGTCAGAGTCTCTGCCGGTTCAGAGACGTCTGCTATCTCGGCACTGACAAAAGTCCAGGTGCTGTCGGGAAGATCGTCAATGCCAAATGACTTTTCGACGCCGTCCTTTGTGTATATATATGAATCCTCTGTATTTGGATATATATAGGAATCCTCTCCAATGTCGGAGAGGTCGACCGATGCCGACAAAACCGAACCGACGGGATAAGGGCGGAAATCCACTAAAGGCTGGTAGCGGTAGCCAATAAATGCCAAAGCAGTCGAATAGGCGATAGCACCGGCCACGACAAGCCACTGGACAGACAAGGTAAATATGCCGGCTACACGATCGTTGCAGGTCAACAGATATATGATCATAGCCGACAGGACAATATTTTTGCCTAAAGTGGCATAATTGGACAAGACTATAAAATCGCCGAAGCAACCGCAGTCGCTGACAGGGTCAGCAACAGCTATATATGCGGTGAGCGGGAGCATAAAACACATGAATGCGGCCGCGAGCCATACTGAAACTCGCCGCATGGCTCCTGTCGCGACAAGCATGCCTGCGACAAACTCACTGACAGACAACAGCATGGCGAATGCCAACGTGATTTCCATCGGCAAAACCAGGCCCCAGACGCTGAAATACTCTTCGATCTTATAGATAAAGCCCCACGGGTCAATTGATTTTGACCAGCCAGACACAAGGAACGTGGCCCCGACAAGGATCCTGAATATCCAGACCAATGAGGCAACGAGAAGCGATTTCTTGTTTTCAGCGCGATCCATCGGAGAGTTTGATTATGCCGAACACCGCATAATTGACCATATCCATGTAGTTGGCGTCAATGCCTTCCGAGATCTTAGTCTCGCCGCAGTGATCCTCTATTTCCTTGGTGCGTTGTATCTTGGTGAGTATAAGATCAGTGTAAGACAGCACCCTCATCATGCGCCACGCCTCATCATAGTCGTGATTTTTGGCTATCATAAGTGTCCGTATGCGGACGGCGACCTCATCGTACCAACGAAGAGCGGTAGCGACGTCGATATCCTTCGAATCGGCAAAGCCGTGTTCAATCTGAATTATGCCGACGATGCCATAGTTGACAATGCCGATGAATTCTGGCAATATGCCCTCTCCCACCGCTGAATGGCCTTTGATTTCGAGCGAACGGATTCTTTTGGCCTTGATGAATATCTGGTCTGTCAAGGCAGCGGGACGCATGATGCGCCACGAAGGGCCGTAGTCGGCCAGTTTTTTCTCGAAAATATCACGGCACACGGTCAGCGCCTCGTCAAACTGTTGTATTGTATCGCTCATATATCACGAATTTATAGACTAAATTACTCACAATGGGTGTTTATATTTATCTTCCGCCAGCCTGTTCAAGGTCCATGACTGCAAGTTCCCAGACGCTCATTGCGTTTTCGAGTGCCTTCTGAGCCTCGGCATGTTCTTTGAATATGGCGTCGGTGCACTCCCCCGAAGCGATGCGGGCTTCGATGTCGGCCACAGCCTGCTCAAGGTGAGCGACTTCGGCTTCGGCTTCAGTTACTTTCTTCTGCAGTCGCTTGACGGACTTCTCCCTCTCTCTCTGCTCTGCATATGAAAGCCGCGGAGCGGGCTGCGGGGCCTTGACCGTGGGCGCAGGTGCATTGGCTTTCGGGGCCTGCTGCCTGGCCTTGCCATCCTGTGATACGGACGTCGGACTTTTTGACAATTCAAGTTCGGCAAGCGACGCGATACGCTTCTTTTCGAGGAACTCGTAAATACCGCCGAGACACTCGCGTACACGTCCGCCACCGAACTCATAGACCTTCTCCACGAGGCCGTCAAGAAATTCGCGGTCGTGGCTTACGACAATCACAGTGCCGTTGAAATCCTTGATGGCCTGCTTGAGGATATCTTTTGTCCGCATGTCAAGATGGTTGGTAGGTTCGTCGAGGATCAGAAGATTGACAGGTTCAAGCAAAAGACGGATCATGGCCAAACGTGTCTTCTCACCGCCCGACAGCACCTTGACTTTCTTGTCGGAAGCCTCACCGCCAAACATGAATGCGCCGAGTATGTCTCTGATCTTGGTACGTATGTCTCCGACGGCGACACGGTCGATGGTGTCGAAGACAGTCACCGATTCGTCAAGCAGTTGAGCCTGATTTTGGGCAAAATATCCGATCTTGACATTATGGCCGATCTTGAGTCCGCCTGTATATGGTATTTCTCCGAGAATACATTTGACCAGCGTCGATTTACCCTCGCCGTTTTTGCCGACAAAGGCAACTTTCTCGCCGCGCTTGATCGTGAATGTCGCGTGATCGAATACCTGATGGTCGCCGTATGCCTTGCCCACATTTTCAGCTATGATCGGATAGTCTCCAGACCGCGGAGCCGGGGGAAATCTAAGGCTCAGATGCGAATTGTCAAGTTCGTCGACCTCTATACGCTCGATCTTCGCGAGTTGCTTCATCCGGCTCTGGACCTGAACAGCTTTTGTCGCCTTATAACGGAAACGCTCTATGAATTCCTCGGTGTCCTGTATCTGTTTCTGCTGGTTCTGATAGGCGCGCATCTGCTGTTCGATACGTTCCTGACGCAACACGACAAATTTCGAGTAATTGACCGCATAGTCGTAGATTTTGCCGAGATTGATCTCTATCGTGCGGTTGGTCACGTTGTCGATGAACGCGCGGTCGTGACTCACAAGCACAACAGCCTTGGCCTTGGTCATAAGGAAATTCTCGAGCCATTGAATTGACTCTATGTCGAGGTGGTTGGTCGGCTCGTCGAGCAGAAGCACATCCGGACGCGTCAGCAGAAGTTTGGCAAGCTCGATGCGCATTCTCCATCCGCCGCTGAATTCGGATGTCGGCCTGTCGAAATCGGCACGCGAAAACCCGAGTCCGATCAATGTCTTTTCGAGCTCGGCCTCGCAATTGTCCGAGGCCTGCATGGCAAACTGCTCTGACAGATCGGTCATGCGTTCGATCAGTAGCCTATAGTCGTCGCTCTCATAATCAGTGCGGCTTGCAAGCTCATCGTTCATATGATCGAGCCGCCGCTGCATCTCTTCGATATGAGAGAATGCCTTACGAGCCTCGTCGGCGACAGTCAGAGTGTCAGACAGAACCATCTGCTGAGGAAGATAGCCGATCGTGACATCAGCGGGCACGGCCACCGAACCGGATGTCGGTTTCTGCAGACCGGCGATTATCTTGAGCATGGTCGATTTGCCCGCACCGTTTTTGCCTACTAACGCGATTTTGTCTTTCGGATTGATAACATAATCGATATTATCAAACAGCGACTTGGCGCTGAACTCAACAGAAAGATTGTTGATCGAGATCATTTGCAGCCCAATTTGCCCTTAGTACCGCATTTGACACCACCGCCCATTGAGAATATATTCCCGTCATAGCTTACAGTCTTTGTCGCTTCATCGCGTTTGCGTTTAAGTGCGAGCGAGACAAGACGGTCCATGAGTCTGTCGAAACTCAAACCTGTAGCTTCCCAAAGATAGAACGACAAAGAGCCGGGAATGGTGTTGATCTCGTTGACATAGATATTGCGGTTATCACGGTCGACAATCATATCGACACGGCTGACGCCATGACATGAAAGCACTCTGAAAGTCTCGCCCGCCAGGAAACGGATCCTGTCGGTCTCGGCGGCCGGCAGATCAGCGGGAATACGCTTCTGTGAGGCCTGCATGCCCTTCGAGCCTTTGCTGCCGCCCATATATTTATCCTGATAAGAGAGTATTTCGCCGCTTTTGATAGGCTCTTCGAGCACGGATGTCTCGTAATCGTCACAATCACCGAGCACCGAACAGTTGATCTCCTGAAGATGCTCGACCATATGCTCGACTATAATCCTTGCCGAATAATGGCGCGCGTCATCGACTTTCTCGACAAGCTGCTCGCGGTCAACAGCGCGTCCGATGCCTACACTTGATCCGAGATTGGCCGGTTTCACAATGACCGGATAACCGATTTTCTCTTCTATTTCAGCAATCATGACATCTTTCTGTCTGGCCCACTGCTTGTCGGTAAACCAAATATAATCAACAACCGGTATGCCACTTGCCTGAAGGATCATCTTCATGGTTATCTTGTCCATGCCGTTGGCTGAAGCGAGCACGTCGCAACCGGCATAAGGGATACCGATCGAATCAAGGATGCCCTCGAAGGTGCCGTCCTCGCCGTTTGAACCGTGGAGAACAGGAATGACTACGTCAAGATTACAGAGTACATCTGTGCCAAACATCGGTTTCTTCACCTTATACAGTCTGTAATCACCATATACGGGACGCATGTAGACCTCGTCGCATTTTTCAAGCAATGTCTTGGTGTCGCGGTAATTGGCGACATCAAACAGGGCTTCGCCCGTAAACCACCGGCCTTGTTTGGTTATATAGATGGGTGTTACATCATATTTTTCTCTGTTGATGGCATTCATGGCCTGGCTTGCCGAGATGACCGATATTTCGTGTTCGGTTGAACGTCCACCAAAAAACACTCCAATTCTTGTTTTCATATTTTGATGCGTTATCGCTTTATAAGAGCTTGTAAAAAAGATATATCATTTAAAAGTATCGGGAAGATCGTTTTCGTAAAGCACCGTGTCGCCGGCCTGAAGAATTGTCGACAACAATTTCTGCGCTTCGGCAAAGGTGTCGACTGTGTAGATAGCGTCAGCAGCCATGCCCTGTGACTTGATGCCGTCAATTATCGCGTCGCGGTTGTAACGGCATACTATCACTGCGATATCGGCCGACTGAGCGATTTTCTTGCCGAAGGCATTGTTGAGTTCATAAGTGCGGTCGCCAAGTTCGACCATGCCCGGGGTGACGACTACGCGGCGTCCACCTTCCATGCCTGCAAGGACATCAAGAGCCATCGACGAGCCGACCGGATTACTGTTGTAGGCATCGTCGATCACCACAATTCCTCCGGGAGCACGCCTGATGCTGAGACGATGCTCGACCTGGGCGATCTCACCTACGGCATATCTGATATTATCATCCGTCACGCCGAAATGGCGGGCCATTGAAACTGCAGCCAACAGGTTTGAGATATTGCATTCTCCAACAAGACGGGTGTGGAGTCGCATCGTCCAGCCATCGGCATCACGCATCGTGAAATCAGTGCCGTTCGCACTGTAGGATATATCTTCGGCTATAATCCGGGCACCGTCAGTTTTTTTGACCGCATAGCGGTGACAGGCTACATTATCGACCTTACGGTTCTCGATCATTTCAAAATCATTGTTGACAACGGCGAGTCCGTCAGCCGGTAGAGAATCGACAAGTTCGAACTTAGTGCCTTGAATATTCTCAATCGTCTTGAAAGACTCAAGATGCTGAGGGCCGACTGCGGTCACAATGCCGGCCTGAGGATGGACGAGGTCACAGATCTCCCTGATGTCGCCTACTTCCTTAGCGCCCATCTCCACGACAAAAATTTCGTTGTATGGTTTCAGGTGCTCTCTTATAGTGCGCACTACACCGAGCGTGGTGTTGAAGTTGCCGGGAGTCATAAGAGTGTCATACTGTTCGGAAAGTATGCGATGGAGATAGTGTTTGGTGCTTGTCTTTCCGTAGCTGCCGGTGACTCCAATGATCTTAAGATCGGGCATAGACGCGAGAATCGATGCAGCCTCGTTGTAGTAACGGCGGTTTATGGCCTTTTCGACGGGTGATAAAATAATATTTGCAAGTAATATGAGCACATGGCTGATGCAGTAACAGCCAGTCAAAGCGATTGCCGTCACTTTAACTGCGGTAAGCAGCATACTGTCGCCGAACAGCAGGACTGCCACAGCGCAGACAATCATTGCCAAAAACAGATAGACACAGTAAATTCGTCTTGCTCTTTTTGTCCAGACGAGAGGCAGCTTGTACTTCCTGGAGACGAGAACTCCGGCATGCGCGCAAGAAAAAAGCCCAATAAGCGGCAATGCGATCAGTTCAAGCCCTAGTCCGGCCAGAGCCATGAAAAACACTATTATGCCCGAAAGACGCCACATGGAAGTGGTGTCGCGCGAAACACGCAACCATTTGCAATAACGGTCATTACGATAGCTGTTCTGCTGCAGCATCATAAGGTCGCGCTTATATTCGAGCACTACATTAAGCGCTGCAAATAAACCAATTACAATATAAAACGAAAGCATCTATTTAGCAATTTTAATTGATAAAACTTCTTAACACCGCCGCAAACTGATAAGGATTGTCAAGAAAGCTATAGTGTCCGCAAGCTGGAAAAGATACAAGTCCGGCGTCAGGTATCAGACGCTCCATCACTTTGGCATCGCGCAGAGGTGTCGCCGTGTCGTTCTCACCCCAGACAAGCAATGTCGGCGCTTTTATTGACGGCATGGCATATTTCAGATCTTCATTGACCACCTTGATCAAGATTGACCGCATCATCGGAGAGGCCATCGCGTAATCAGACGATCCGTTGCGCTTTCTCATTCTCTCGATACGCGACTCGGCCTTTTTCTTGCCGAGCACGATACGGGAAATAATTTTTCCGGCCTTGAAGGAATAGATTTTGAAATAATATTTGAGACTTCTCTTGGGTTTGATGCCGGCCGCATCGACAAGAATTAGCTTGTCGATATTGTTACGCGACGCATAAAGAATCCCTACTCTGCCACCGAACGAGTGACCGAGTATGACGGGATTTTCTATTCCCAGATCATAGACAAACTTCTCAAGCATTGATGTATAATCTTCAACGCCCCATACAGAGACCGGCTCGGATGACTTGCCAAACCCGGGCAAATCAATATTATATACCGTATGCTTTTCGGCAGCGATATCGGCGATAGATCTGACAGTCGAACCATTACACCCCCATCCGTGCATCAGAATCATGGCCGGACCTTCGCCCGACACATCATATTTGAGCATCATACCATCGTTGAGAGCGAGATATTTCTCCATAGTCTTTTAAAATACGGTTATTTCAGTACAAAGATAGTCAATGCCGACGGTTGCGACAAATTTAGAACCAAAAAATAAGTTCGAGGGAGACACGATTTCCTTCACCCGCTATCTTCTCGTAGTTCTTATGATAGAAATACTGTTCATAATTCAGTCTGAGATCCAGTCCGGACTTTTCGCGGAGATAGCTCATGGTCACACCTCCGGTCACACGTTTTCTTGACGGCTGATTTATGGTCAACAGTCCGTCGGTGCGGAATCCAGTACTGTGATCCGTAGCGCCATCGAAACGGCCCTGAAACGACATCTGATTGAACCATTCGGCATCAATCGGCATCCGGTAGTCGGCCATAAAGTTATAGGCATGACAAGCCGAGGCACTGCCGTTTGTATAATGCTTATAGACATACTCGGCTTCGGTGTGCCACCGGCCGGCCGACCAGCAGAACGAGGCGTCATACATGTTGAATCTTATTCCGTCGGGACAGCGGGATTCGAAAGCTCCTTCGATGAAACAATTACTGAACGTATATCGCGATTTTATGGCATAGACATAATCTTTCTGCCATCTCTCATGACTGGTCATCGCTGCCGAGTTAAAGACTCCACCCTCAACATAGATGGGAGCGAAACCGGCATTCCATCCCATCTTGACACCCACGCCTCTGAAATTGCCGACATAAGTACCGATAAACGAATGATTTGTAAACAGGTAATCGTCGATTGACTTTGAAGCCTCAACAGAAAATGGCACCCTCATCTGGCCGGCCATAATCTTCCAGCCTTTATCAGACTTAAGCGTGGTGTAGGCATCAAGGATCTTAACAACGCCACTATTGCAGAAATCGACCTGAAAATAGTATGACGCAAAATCGGTTACATCTCCACGCATATTTACGCGCGCGTTGGCGACTTGAAATCGTCCCTCACCGCCATTTTCTGTAAGCTGTTCGAAACGCGAACGCATAACGCCATGGAACTCCGGAAGATACTTAATCCATGTTTTGGGTTCGTCGTTTTCTACGGGAGTATCTGCCGCTCCGCAATAAAAGGCAGACGCAATCATCGTCGCGCCTACAAATCGTCTAAGAGTTTCAGTAGTCATAAATCAGTTCAAGATCATCAAGATATAGCACCGATCCGGCTCCGCCTGTGAAATAATCGCCATATTTGCTTGCTGATGCAGTAAGCAATATGTAACGTGGCTCACGCTGAGTGGATTTATAGTTCAATTCTAATTCAAACGGAATATAATCATGTATTGTCTCGCCATACTCCACTTTGCCGTAGGCCACAACTATAGGGGCTTCCGGATCAAAGAGCTGCCGGTTCTTGGGATTGGTTCTGATTTCAAACGGCTCGGGGCTGTCAATAAGCGAACACCATACAATACAAGTGTCGGGTTGTCCGATAAGAGAGTTGAAGCCTTCGGTAGCGTGACTGATTGGAGCATCGGTATATTTAAGATAGCCGCGCAGTTTGGTCGGCCGCTGAGTGAAAGGCCTGCCGAAGCTCAACACTCCATTTGTGCCGTCTGTTCTGACATAATATCCCACGAACAGATTTCCCGCGGCCAATTTTCCGATAGAACCGATACCAACAAAACGCGTTTCGAGCATGGCGGCCCACCCCTCACCTGTTGATGTATCATCTGTGGGGACGCTGTTTGACGTGCCTAAAGTCGTCGCACCTTTGTTTCCGGTATCCCAATACTGTTCTCCTCCTTCGAGCCACGGATTCCAGATCTTGCCGTTAAGCCACCATTCATCAAGCGTAGAATTGGGTATCTGAACGATTGAGCCTGTAGTGAATTCAAGCGTTGCCCCCTTTTCTGTGTCAGAAAAAGCACGGGCCTCGTAAGTAGTCAGCGGCGTAAGATGAATGTTCCTCGCGCAGAACGAGCCGCCGTTTGCAGTAAGCCATTCCGACGGAACACGAGTCCAAACTTCATCGCCCTTAAGTCTGTATTCGACACCATTGTCCTTGCCGTCCTCGGCTTCGCCATACACCCACGCCACCGATGACCAGGCATCTGCACGGACGGTAGTCACAGAACTTTCGGTATCGGCGACAAACAGCATCCATTGTTCAGTCCGGCCATGGTTTGTGACCTCTACGGCCACCTCACGGGTGAAGTCGACCGATTTGCCATTTAGATCAGGGGTCATCACCGAACCTTCGGCGCCAAGTTTGATGGTTTCAACCTTGACAGATTTTATATCCGTATTTTCAGACACATACGCCACGACTCTCCGCGCCGGAACATCGACCACCGACGTGCCCACCTGACCGGATAAAGTCATGTAGCGGCTGATGGGTTGGTTGGCGGTTATCAGCCAGTCATACTCCTGATACAGACTGAGTATGACTGTTTTGGGTGTCGACAGATCTATACCGTCAGCAAACGGATCGCCGACAAGTTCGGCGCCCGGGGTTATCGTATAATCCGAGATTTTGATATTATAAATATCAGTTGTCTCGGGAAACGACAATGTCACTTTGCGAGATATAGAGTCGATCACGCTGCCCTTGTCCTGGGTTTCGGCATTTAATGTCAGGAAATTTGCCTGGATATAAGGATACGGAATATCATTCTTCAGGCATGAGGCCAAAATGAACGATAACGCGACAACTGCTACGGTCGGAAATTTTATTTTCTTATAAGAGAAATTCATTTCATAAACATGCGTTAAATGACAATCAGCAACCCGAAATTGATATTGAAGATGTTGAATTTGAAATTCGCGCCACTCGTAAATCTGTGTCCTTCGTCGACACCATCAGTCAATTGTCGTTCTTTTCTCCATTTGAGGCCGAATACGCCAAACGACACATTGAATGCGGCATAATCCTGAATGAACACACATACACCGGGACTGAAATTCAGACTTGCCTGAGTTATGATCGTCTTTGTATCCTTAGGCACATCATCATACAATCGCTTGAACCTCGACGATCCGGCCGTGAATGACAGATCGACCTGGTTGAACACGGCAAAACGCTTGTCTACGCCGAGGCCTACATAGTTGCGGTATGCGGTAGAGATTGAAAAACTCTGAGTATAATAGCTTACGTCGCGAAGTTCGAAGTTGAGGTCGTCATCGAAATCCATCGCGAGGTTTGCGAGATCGGCAACGCCACGCGAATAGTCAAACTGCAGACCAACCGACTGGTTGTTTCTTATGAAATATGATATCGAAGGCTTTATCGAATAGATCTTTCCTTTGAAATCGACATTATTCAGTATTGAAAGCAATTGATTGTCTTCGGTGTTCAGCTCGCCGTAAGATGCGGTCAGACCGAACGACCAACTCCCTTTAGGTATAAAAAGATAATTGAACAGGCCTCGGTCATAGCGCCCGAAATTCTGTTCGGGTATAATCATGCTGACTGTGTCATTGCCGACAATAACTTTCATCGAATCTTCAAACTGTTTTATCGCCACAGAATCGGAATAAAGTTCCGTTTTTTTGACGACCCGCGCCGTACGCGCCGCCAACGGAAGCACCATCACCGGTAAGCATAATATTATAGTCAGGATTCGTAATTTGATCATAAATAGAACGCCACGCCAAAGGTGATAGAAAACAAGTTGATTTTAAAGTTGGCCGACTTTGTATCGCGGTTAGCTATATATATCTGATCGGTAGTCGATTTTGTCTGGCTGTAATTGAAGCCCAGCACACCGACATTAACCTCAAGCGCCGAATAATTGTTAAGAAACACAGCCAGACCGGGAGCCAGACCCACGGACATATTGAAAGAGCGCTCGAAAGTCCCGGTGAAATCACGGCCGGTTCCGGTGCATAGCTTTGACTGACCTCCGCCAAACTGCAACTGAACCTCATTGAACAGCCCGAAACGTGTGCTTCGCCCGAGACTGATATAGTTTCTGAAAGCCAGCATACCGCTGAAATTATGACTGATACTATACAGATTGTCAACATTGTATTCAGTATCAGATCCAAGCACGACATCTGCAGAATTTAGCCTGGTGCGTTGGCGTGAATAAGCAAAACGTCCGCCTGCGGCCAGATTATCCTTAAATGCGAACATCAGCATGGGACTGACCTTGAATGTGTAGGTGTCTCCGGATAAGTTCTCGATAATAAGGAACTGGTATTTATCCTGATCCGACTGTGAATAACTAACACTTACACCGGTTATCCATTGACCTTTGGGTACAAAGGTGATCTGTTCGAGCTTTCGCTGGAATACATCCTGAGCCGAACCGACTTTTCCCACAAAGAAAATGGCCGTTAGCAAGAATATGATATTCAGCTGTCTTGATGACTTCATTATCGCGGTTGTCGATTTAACATTCATTGACAATATGCCATGTCAGATCGAACTCTTTAAGCAAATTTATTATAATAGACTGTAAAGTTAATTATAAAAAATGAGCTGTAAGGATAAAATGCTGTTAAAAAGTGCTTAACCGACGAACGAACCACATAAACAGCCCCGGCCGAGAAGAAATACCCATCGTCAGGCCGGGACTAAAACCATAAGTATATATCTTGCAATCGCGGATTTAGAAACCGCACATTCTCACCACATCGGCGTAAACCCTCGGTCTTCTTTCAGCCGGTCATTTACGCAGCCTGACAGCTCCGAGTATTTTGAAGTATCGAGCTTCAGTATAGGTCTGCCGGATCCAAGCATGAGTTTATTCATGTCAATCCAAAAATCAGCGGTCGAATATGCAAACTTGAAGTAATACTTGCCTCCGGTCGCATCAGAGATGCTTCGCCACTGAGTCGATGACACATTAGGCTCACTTTCGATTTCATAGCCATAAGGCACCGAAATTGTTCCCATAATGCTTGAAAGCGATGCAAGCGCCGAATTGTAATCAACATTGTCCGGCACATGGTTTATGAAGAAAGATGCTCTCACAAAGCGGTCCGAACTCCGGACGGTGCCTGGTAGCATATTAGCACCTCCGATCTGTTCCCAATATTTATTGACCGACTGCATCTGGGGCAGCGGAGGATCATTCGTGAGTACTTTGAGATCACGAGATTTATAAATATCAAGTTTGCCATTTTGATATTCCATCACCAGAGTCTCGCCGCTTCTGTCGGTCAGAGCCCAGTGAAGAGTCGACACTGTTCCGCCGTCGAACGTCTCGCCAAAAAGTTCAAATTCGTTATTGTCAAGCCACTGCGCGACTTCGCCAACAGTAGCAAAGTTATCAAGGAAGAAACTTACTAAAACAGCAAGACTCATCACCGGAGTTTTGTCATCGGGACCGATCGCTTCCTTATAGATCGTTCCTTTGCAGAAAAGCCCGTTCATCACAAGCCCTTTGTCATTCATTCCTTCGGTAACACCGCCATCATAACCTACAGCTATAACGCTGCCGTATTTTGATGTCCATGTCAGCATCGGCCCTGACGGCATGCTCTGCTTCTTGATACCGGCCGGATACACATAAATGTTGGTAGGAATCGGCGTTCTCCAGTCGAGAGTTCGGCCGACCATGACATAATTCGTTATGCTGTCTCCAAGGAATACGACCCTCGAACAGGCATCAGACGGCAGATTCGTTGCCACAAGCGTGATGAGTGCGACTACAGCATTTTTAATGAGTTTCATATTATTCAATAGATTGTTTTATAATATTAACTCGGTTACGCGTGATTTGTTCACTAATAGAGGCGGATCCGCAGTTGGTCTGCGGATCCGCCTCTGATGTATACCTTAGATTATTCAACCTTTATATGGCGGCGGCACTACGGGCGCCGTGTCATCAGCTGAAGCATTGTCGTCTGACTTACTGTCAGGAGCATCATCGCCCCTGCCGCCGGCATTGCTTTCGTCTTCGACTTCGACATCCTCGACAGGACTGTTATCGTCTGCATCCTTTTCACGCGAAGCAAAAATCTCATCGGTTCTCGAAGTCCACGGACGCTTGCCGAATATCCGTTCTACGTCTTCCGTAAAGATTACCTCACGCGATATAAGTGTGTCTGCAAGATCGCCATGCCCCTGGGCATGTTCAAGCAGTATGCTCTTTGCCCGTTCATATTGCTCGGCGATTATGCGCGACACTTCCTCATCGATTATCCGCGCACGTTCGTCGCTGTAAGGCTTCGAGAATCCGTAATCCTGACCTGACGAATCGTAGTAGCAGAGATTGGGAAGTCTGTCGCTCATGCCATAATAGACGACCATAGCATAGGCCTGTTTGGTCACACGCTCAAGATCATTTGCCGCTCCGGTAGAAATACGGCCGAGGAAGAGTTCTTCAGCCGCGCGTCCGCCAAGCGTCGAGCACATCTCGTCGAGAAGTGCCTGCGAGGGTGTGATCTGACGCTCTTCAGGAAGATACCACGCCGCTCCGAGCGCTTTGCCGCGCGGAACGATGGTGACTTTTATAAGAGGATTGGCATAACGCAGATGCCACGACACGGTAGCGTGGCCCGCTTCATGAACCGCTATTGCACGCTTTTCCTCATCAGTTGTGATTTTAGACCGCTTCTCGAGGCCGCCGATTATTCGGTCGACAGCAGCCGAGAAGTCATCCTTACCTACGCTCTGACGGTTGTGGCGCGCGGCAATAAGAGCGGCCTCGTTGCAGACATTAGCGATCTCCGCGCCCGAGAAGCCCGGGGTCTGACGGGCAAGAAGTTCTACATCAAGAGTATCGTCGACCTTGATGTTGCGCAGATGTACTTTGAATATTGCCACTCGGTCGTTGAGATCAGGCAAGTCGACATAAATCTGACGGTCGAAACGTCCTGCGCGAAGCAAGGCTTTGTCAAGTATATCGGCACGGTTTGTCGCAGCAAGTATGATGACGCCGCTGTTGCTGCCGAAGCCGTCCATCTCGGTAAGAAGCTGGTTGAGCGTGTTCTCTCGCTCATCATTTGAGCCCATATTCGGATTGCGCCCGCGCGCACGTCCGACTGCATCGATTTCATCGATGAACACAATACACGGTGCCTTTTCTTTAGCCTGACGGAACAGATCGCGGACACGAGAAGCACCGACTCCGACAAACATCTCTACGAAATCGCTGCCCGACATGGAGAAGAACGGCACGTTTGCCTCTCCGGCCACGGCTTTGGCGAGAAGGGTTTTACCGGTTCCGGGAGAGCCGACAAGAAGTGCTCCCTTGGGTATCTTGCCACCAAGATCCGTATAGCGCTTGGGGTTCTTCAAGAACTCTACGATCTCCTCGATCTCAGTCTTGGCTTCCGACAGGCCGGCGACATCCTTGAATGTCACTTTCACGGCATTATCCTTGTCAAAGAGCATGGCTTTTGACTTTCCGACAGAGAAAACTCCGCCGCCTCCGCCGGCTCCGCCCCCGCCTGACATACGTCTCATGATGTAGAACCAGAAAAATATCATCAGCAGTATCGGCCCGAAAGTCCAGAGAATGGAACTGAACTGGCCGCTTCTCTCATATTTCACATCGCCGGTGAACACGCCTGTGCGTTTCCACTCGTCAATCTTTGACGCAAGTTTATCGGCAGATGGAATATCGGTTATTACCTTTGCGACAACGCCCTGACCGGGTGTGTACTGTTTCGAATGGAATAGAGCTGAAGCCAGAGAATCGGTCAGAAAGCCTTCAGCTTCCTTTTTGTCAGAATACACTATGATTTTTGTAATACCATGATCCTGTTCGACATAATGTTCAAAATCGGAATAGCTGACATCCTGTGTTATAGAATTGTCATCAAGATAATATACACCGAGGATAAACAGAAATACAAGCACATACATCCAGTACATGCTGAATTTAAACTGTCCTTTTTTGTTTGGCCGGTTGGGCGGCGTATTGGGGATAGGCATGATGTCTTGGGGTTTTCAGTGTGATAATAATCAGTCAATATCAGGTATTTCGGTTATCACCGCGTCGCTCCACAGCTCTTCGAGATTATAGCGTCGGCGGGCCTCGGGGACAAATACATGGACGAGTGTGTCACCATAGTCGATCACAATCCACTCCGAATTGGTGTAACCGTCGTAGTTATATGGCTTAACCGAAGATTTTTCTTGAACATATTCTCTTACACTGTCAGCGATCGCGCCGACCTGCATAGTCGATGTTCCTTCAGCTATAATGAAATGTGATGCGGCGGCAGATTCTATTTCTGACATGTCTACAAGTGTGACATTTCGACCTTTACGGTCATGAACGCCCTCTATGATTAAATTTTGTAATGAATTTATATTAGTCATTGACAGTTAAAAACCTATGAATTAAGAAGCAAATTTAATGATTTTTTTTCTAATACAAGACCTTATTGCGGTCTTTCACTTTTATTAGTATAACAAGTGACTTGCACAAAAGATTACATAACCAAGACACTTTGCCGGTGATCACTCATAACGCATGCTCTCGGTCGCATCAATTTTTGCCGCAGACCGCGAAGGTACAAACAGTATCAGCCATGAAATCAGTAGCATTGCTACATTAAGCAGCAACATCGGCCAAAACTCCAATTTCACAGGCACTTGTGACAGATAGTACATCTCGGCGTCAAGTTTCATCAGACCGGTATGAAGTTGGAGCATACATAAGCCCAGTCCGATCACGTTTCCAGCCACAAGGCCGAGCAACGCAAGTTTCATTCCCATATTCACAAACAGATATGACAGCCATCCGCGTGAAGCGCCGATCGACTTGAGGATACCGATAGTCGGAATTCGATCAAGCACAATAAGATAGAGACTTGACACAAGAGTAAACAGTGCGACACAGAGCATAAGGATAAATATAACCACAACATTTGTGTCGAGAAGCGAAAGCCAGTTGAAATATATCGCCCCTGTCTGCAGGATAGTGGTGACGGGATAATATAAGTCCGGTTGCCCGTCCTGCGGGTTATAGTTGAGGTTATAGTCTGTTTCATGCCCTCGCGACGCTATCTCGTCAAGAGCATAGCCCGATAGCTCGATATGGGTACCCGAGACCGAATCAATCCCTGCGACTTTCTGCAGCATCGGCATTGATGCGTAAGCTATAGCCTTGTCATATTCTGCAAGATAGGATTCATATATTCCGGCAATTTGGCCACGACGTGTTTTCAGGGAATTGCCTATGAAGAAATACAGATATACCTTGTCCCCCACCCCCATATTCAATGCTTTAGCCGTATGACGTGATATCACAATGTAATTCTCACTGTCGGCTGCGGTATAGTCAGGAAAGGCTCCGTCAACGATATTACTTTTCTCAAATGAAAAATCGTGCGCCTGATCATGAGCTGCGAAGATCATACCGGCAAAATCATTGTCAGTCTTGATCATTGCCGGAAGCCTGACTGAAAGCGAAGCCTTGTCATCGGTCGTGATCCAAGGCAAGCGGTCGCTGATCTGAGCGATGCTGATACAATCGCTCTGAAGGCCGCTTGTATAATCGTAAGGCCGCTCGATTGTGATCTGGGAGTCGAATCCGGTGATCTTTCGGGTAATCTCGCTCTTGAAGCCCACGACAACAGCAAGCGTTATCTCCATCACCACGACAGACAACGCCACGCCGGCGACGGCTATTGATGCTCCGGCAGAATGTTTTTCGCCCGATGATCCTGCAAGACGCAAACGGCGGGCGACCCAGAAAACAGCGTTCATTATTGATCTATTGACAAACTCTTATGT
This sequence comes from uncultured Muribaculaceae bacterium, assembly GCA_910587545.1. Classification (GTDB taxonomy): domain Bacteria; phylum Bacteroidota; class Bacteroidia; order Bacteroidales; family Muribaculaceae; genus CAG-873. The sequence continues at coordinate 35,739 of CAJUMI010000013.1, forward strand.
TGTGAATTTAGAATTCCCATATGTTTTTTTATACTACAAAAGTAATAAAATTAACGCTATAACATGTAATTCCGGGCAAATTGATCTGAATTTGAATCCAGATCAACAATTCAGATTAATAATATATGTAAAGTACACTTGTCTATTTGTGAAATTATATATACCTTTGTGCCATTCAACCTTCACGACACGACATAATATAATTCAGTCATGAAAAATCTGCTTTTTCCAATGCAATTCCATGTGGTAGGATGGCTACTCTTTGTTCCGGCAGCCATCCTCGGATTTCTTATTTACTTCAGCCTGATAAGTTGCGCAGGAACAATCGGAACCGTTCTTAACGATGCAGTGATAATCGGCATCACCATCGGATCTATTTTCTTAGTATGCTCCAAAGAGAAACATGAAGATGAGATGATCCGTTCAATACGACTCGCATCACTGCTGAATGCCTTCTATATCTATAGCATAATACTGATTGCCTCAGTCCTGCTGATCAACGGTCTTGCTTTCATTAAATTCATGACGGCCAATCTCATACTGTTGCCGCTGATATATGTTGTAGTATTTCGTCTTGAAATTCACCGCTACAATAAGATGAGTAAAGATGAAGAATAGGATTAAAGTAGAGCGCGCAGAGAAAGGCATAACCCAGCAGCAGTTGGCCGAAGCCGTCGGAGTCAGCCGGCAAACCATTGTGGCTATTGAAAAGAACCGTTTCATGCCGTCGACACCACTTGCGCTCAAAATATGCCGATTTTTCGGCAAACCCGTTGAAACAATATTCATCCTCGAAGATGGGGATTAATCTACTAAAACAAGATATATGGAAAGTAAACAATACAACGAATGGAAAAGCCTGAAAGAGATATACAACACTCCGGCTAATCTCAGGTTGAAACATATAGCTATCGTGATCGGCCTCGTCATTTCTCTTCTTATTATGTCCGGAATATTCCTGCCAGACATACCGGTCAAACTATATCTATTCCTCAGAGGCTGCGCCGGATTGTCAGCAGTCGCATTCGTGATAATTGTAGCAATCCTCATATATAGAGCAAATGCCGAGTTTATCAATCAAAAGCAGAAATAAGAGATTGTCAAACCATATCAAACATAAAAGATCCGAATCATGAAAAGTAAAGTTCATTTCAGCTCCTTCTGCATTATCATTACAGAAGCCGTGATTGCTGCTCTCTTGGCAGGTATAGTTACAACCCGCGACAGCACAGACAAATGTTTGGCATTGGCAGTAATTACCGCCGCAGTTACCCTCGCCGGCCTATTCTACTGCCCGACCGGTGTCAGCACGGATTCCAAATCAGTCAAAGTCCACCGTCTGATTTCAGGCTGCAAGACTTTTAAGTTTTCGGATATCGAGTCCATAGATACATGCTATCCGTCCGCCGGCGGAATCAGACTTTGCGGATCTGGCGGTTTCTTCGGTTACTGGGGCTATTTCAGCGATATAATCATCGGCCAATACTTCGGTTATTATGCTGACCGAAGCCAATGCTTTTACATCAGACTGAAAAACAACAGGCTATATGTAATCAGCTGTGAAAACCATATTGAAATGGTAAAGAATATTCAGAATTGCCTTAATGTCGAGAAAACCAACTAACTTTGTGTTCGGACAGTCTCTGTTTAAGCCCAACTTCTCCAAATGAGTAAATCACCAAATTTCAATATATCCCATTGGTTTTTAGTGCTTGTCATGGTATTTGCGACAGGCGCAGTCGTTTCATGCTCCCACAATTCAGCAGTGGATAAACAGTTGACTACTGCCGAAAATCTTATGGCGCAGCATCCTGATTCGGCCATGCAAATTCTCAAGGGAATAGACAAGACGTCAATTTCAGACAAAGATAACGGAAAGTTGCATGTGCTGTATACTTTTGGGTGTGTTCTCCATGCCGTTCCGCTGCAACTTGATTCAACTGACATCCGAAAGGGAGATGACCTGTTTATAGGCGATTTTTCAAAGGAAGAGGTAAAATGGCTGATCGTAAAGTCGTATGATGCAAAACTGCGGGGCAACAGTGTTGCCAGGTTCGAATATCTGAAGGATGCTGAATTTCTCGCCATACAGCTTGATTGCAAATTCGAGCTTGCCATGATATACCAGTATCTCGCCGGAGTTTATTCAGACGGGTTCAATGGCACAGTCAGCAAATACTATGCGGATAAATCCATTGAATTATTAACAAGCCTGATTTACCCCAAGCAGCTTAGGGAAGCAAAGATGGCGGCGGTCGGAGCCATCTGCGCAAAACGTGATTATAAAGCGATGTTAGAATCGTTGGTTGCTATGAAAGACGAGGTTCTGGCAAACGCCGACGAGTCCTACAAGATTTTCTTCCTTGACCAACTCGCAAGAAGTTATGATGAAAACAATCAAACAGAAAAGGCAATTCAAATATGGCATTCAATCTACAAAAATAAGGAGATAAGTTCCAACACGCTTGCCCATATGGCGTATGCCTATATGCATATCAACCGGCTTGACAGCGCTTACATGCTCATCAAACAAGCCAACGGCCTGCCTCACGGCAGCACAGATGAGTATCTATGCCGAAATGTTGAATACCTGATACTCGAAAAGATGGGACGGACGTCTGAACTTACAAAAATAGACAGCCTGCGAAATCTGGCATCCCAAAAGATTTCAGAGGAAAGGAAACTCGAAGAAAGCAGCCTTGCTCTAAATCAGAAATACGATTCTGCGGCCAGGCTCGCATGGCTTGACACGAACAGAGCCCGAGAAAGAACACACATGGCCATATTTTCAGGTATAATTCTCTTGATATTGGCCGTAGGTGTCATCATCTGTCTCAAGAAGAGAAATCACCTACTGAAACTTGAACATGAGAATGATGTTCTTAAAATTCGAAGTCTACAAAACAATCTCTTTGAAAGCGGTCAAAGGCAAGAAAGCACATCAAAAAAGATTGAAGAACTATTTGGATCAAGATTTAAATTGCTTGACGGATTGGCCTCATCATATTTTGAATGCAAAGAAACCGGACAGGAGCAAAAACGCATATATGCCGAAGTCAAGACATCGCTCAATAAATTCAGTTCTGGAGCCACAACACAGGAATTGATCGATGTTGTGAACAAATATAAAAACGGATTGATGGAGCATTTCAAATCAGACTACCCCCAACTTCCGGCATCACAATATCGCCTTGCACTATATATTTTCTGTGGATTTTCATTACCGTCAATCAGTATATTCATCAATACCGATCTGCGCAATGTGTATGTCTATAAATCCCGACTGAAGTCCATTATATCCAAAGGCGAGACAGTTCGGAAAGAAGAATACCTTAAATATTTCTCCAAATTCGGCTCCATGTAAGGCAATGTTGGATTTTATTTTTAGTACTTACTGAATTCCAGCGTATTACTCTTCATATTGTAAGGTGATGTAGTTTATCAAAAGGAAAATAAGTTCTAAATTTGCGTAAAAATTTCTCAACAGAAATCGTGATGCAATAACCCAATAATCAATAACAATATGAAGATTTCGATTTTAGCTTTACTCCCTCTGGTGGCCGGTATTATCGGAGGCTTGATCGGTGGCCGAATACACCGGAAAAATAAATCCATGAAGAGGATTGACAAGAATGATGAACCGAATAATGGCCAAACTGCAAAAACGACAAACAAATTCTTATGTTCGTTTGCAATGCTGATGTTTGTCGCCTTTAATCTGAACGCAGCAAATCGGTTGACAGCCGCGCAGAAAGCCTGCATCGTCACCAGGTTTGGGACTGAAGTGAAATATAATTTCGCACACAGCGACAGAATGACGTGCGACTGGGACAGTCTTTATATGGCACGCCTCCCTCATATAGTAGACACTCCGACCGACGAGGCTTTTCTTGACAGTCTGAAACTTCTGTGTGCCACACTTCGCGACGGACACACTGCCGTATGGAATACCAAACCTGCTGTCAGGGATTGGCCTCTTCCGTTCTTTACCAAAAGATTCGGCGACCGGGTATTTGTTACCGATGTCATAACTGATAAAATGACCGCCGCCGGTATAAGACCCGGAACCGAGATACTGGAAATAGATGATATGCCCGTGATAGAATACGGTGAGAAGAATGTAATTCCTTATTTTCCTTCTTCTACTCCCCAATGGTCGATGAATGCTGCATACTTCGGCGGCCAATTGACAAACGGTCCGGCTGACAAAAGCTTAAGGGTGAAATTCAGAAACCCGCACGACAGCGTTTTCACACTGAATGTCGAGAGAGATATGGACTGGCAACATAATCCTTATTACAAACGTGTCATATCATACAAGAGACTGCCCGGCAATGTAGGATATATCAGGATACCGTCATTCCAGCAAGGGCTGTTTGATCATGAGAAATTCATTAAAGTGTTTGATTCACTCCAAAACGCATCTTCAATGATAATTGACATTCGCGATAATGGAGGGGGCAACTCCGTTTACGGAGATTTTGTTCTTCGGTTTATTAGTCCTGATACTATCCCTGCTCTCGACTGGTCTTCTCCCAAATACATACCCGTGCTTAAAGCATGGGGTGCTCCTGAAGAACCATATACCGAGAAAGGCAGCCCACTCATCCCGTTCTCTGCCGATCATGCCGATATACCGCGTTTTGAAGCCCCCGTCGTGCTTTTGGTAAACAGCAATACATTCTCTGCTTCCGAAGATTTTGCTGCGCTTTTCAAGAGTGCAAAACGGGGTACAGTTATCGGTTCTCCGACAGGTGGCAGCACCGGTCAGCCCATAATGATAGACCTCGGTTATGGCTACATGGCGAGAATATGCGCCCGCGATGAATGGTTGCCCGACGGCACCGAGTTTATTGGAATCGGGATTATCCCTGATGTAACAGTCGAAGAAACCCCCGACATATTTAGCGGCAAGGATGTTGTGCTTGAAAGAGCATTGGAGTTTCTATCTTTTAAATAAGCTCTATAAGAGATCCTAAATATTAATTCACCGAACAACAGTATATGAATATCTTTACAACTATGACTGTGGCAATATTTTGCATCGGTATTGCCACAGTCAAAGCAGAAGTCAAAAATGACATGATCGGTAAATCAACGGTGTTGAATATGAAAGCGTCCCTTCCAATTGAGACCCCTGCCACCGGTACAATCGTATCAATCACATCTCCTGACACCCCTTTATGTGTCACTACCGACATGGGAGATATACCGGAACATAACATGAGATATTATGCGAAAAATCCTGAAACATTCAAGAATGCCATACTTGGAAATTTCCCGGCTATGGGAGAACAACTCGTGTATCTCGCAACTGCAGCGTATAATGCCGGTATTCCGTTCTCGATACACATTATATCTTCATCTTATCCCGACGGATTCTCAATATATTTTACTCTTGAAGAACTTGGCAAGGGATTGACTGACAAGAAATAGTCTCACAAAAAACATTTTATAGAAAACAGCGCAGCAACAGCAGAGATAATCAGCTGATTATAATTCAATTGATAATTAAGACTGTCCGCTAAAGTTTTTTTGAGCGATTAAAAAATTAGGGCTGATTCCATTTGAAGTGACCCCAAAAGTTGAACAGGTTAAACATTATCCTATCATAGAAAGAGTTCGGCATTGTACCGAGCTCTTTCCTTTTAACATTTCACCACCGCCCATTTTAACATCTGTACTGTAATTTCGGCTTGAGGCGGAAAAACTTCGATGTCGATGAAAGAAGAAGTTAAGCCAACAAACTAAATAGAAATGACCTGGACAGTTATTTTCAGAGTTTGGCGGTTTAGAATACTCACTATTACGGTGAAGTTGTTCTAATGCTGGTTAAGGGTGGCAAAGCCTTAAAGCGGTAAATTCCGCGCCCTTTTCCATTGGCTTAACGCTGCAAAGATAGCACAAACTTCGCAAACAGACAACAGGTGTCCGTTCCTGAAAATGGTTGACTCGGTTTGGTATGTTTAGGAAAAGATACGTAACTCGATTTTTTGATCCTATTTTTGCCCTTATTTGAAACAACTTTAAATAAGTGATTGTAAATTATTGAAATTAAACATACTACGCCACAAATTTTCCGCAAACACACACCATTCACCCGACACCACAAACAATTGAACAAACTTTAACACACTCAATAATCGGCTTTCTGTATTGCCACGTATTGCACCGCTTTGCGATCGTCTTCACTTTTTGCCGTCGGAGTGTTAAAAGTCGTATGCGTGTAAACTGTGTGCGTTGTGTGCGATACTACATAAAACCTCTGTTTAAAGTGTTAAAATCAAGGCCATATTTTAAAATCTAACCATCTGAAAATAAATCTTTTAACTACTTGTTATACCAAATATTTTTCGTACACTTTGTAGTGTAAGAAATGACCACACGGAACGCCTTACAATAGTACATTGAAAAGAAAAAACCCGAACCGTTGCAGCGGTTGGGGTTGGGTTCAAGACAAAAGGCACTCAGTTTTGAGTATAACCCGATGTGTTGTGCCAAATGCCTTTGCTTATGATAGTATTTGAAATCGCTATCAAGGTGGGACGTTTTAAGGTAGTGAGATTCACTATAACACTACTTTAAACCTTACCAGGAAAGTTGCCAAAGGGCTAAGCGGTCGAATCCGCAAACTTTCCCAAGGGCTTTTTCCATTCGCAAAGATAATACAAACTTTGCAAACAGACAACAGACAAACGAAAAACCGCCCCGTTTGTCTGTCTCAGATGAAGGGCGGTTAAATCAAATTGAATATACAAAGTTAAACTGAATTATGGAAACAGCGTCATAGAGTCAACATCCTGTTCAGGTATAACCCCATTCTAAAGAGCGCATATACACTGGCGATGGAACTGCGTCGCTTCTTCAACGCCAAAATCACCTCAACAAAGGCCATGAACCGGATGAACAGGTTGTATGAAAAAGGAATAGCTTTGAACAACAACTTCAGCTCTGTAATCAAGACTTTCAAGAATCACGTCCCGACAATACTCAATTACTTCCGGCGGTGTGCAGCCAACGCATCTGCCGAAGTCTTCAACTCCAGGATCAAGATCTTCCGCACTCAAATGCGCGGGGTCCCTGACCGCGATTCTTTCGGCTTGAGCCCATAAAACAAGTCTTGGAAATTAGCAGCTATTACTCTAATTCCCAAGACTTTAACTCAGTGTCGGGGTGACAGGATTCGAACCTGCGACCACCTGGTCCCAAACCAGGTGCGC
>CAJUMI010000014.1 GCA_910587545.1 uncultured Muribaculaceae bacterium
CAATGGGGGTCAATTTAAATAATCCATAGGGGGTCAATTTGTTGAGAATATCCACCAAGACCGAGGAAAAGCCGAAGTTCACTATTTGGGATTGGCTTTACCTTATAGTTGTCGGCGGCTTTTCCGCCTATGCCTTATTCTACGGCGTGAAGACAATTATTAAAATACACAACGCCGCCAAGAAGGGCAGCTAAACACAAGAACCGAGCCGGAAGCCGTGGGGCAGCTTCCGGCTCGTCTATTTCCGGGCAGAATAAAAGAAAAGTACCCTTAAAAGTCCGTTTTCGGGTACTTTTTCGGGTACTTATTTGCTACTTTGCTGTATTACAGCGTTGTTGGCGGAGAGGACGAGATTCGAACTCGTGGACAGGATTGCTCCCGTCGTCGGTTTAGCAAACCGGTGGTTTCAGCCACTCACCCACCTCTCCTTCCGGTTAGGCTTTAGCTAACGTGCTGCAAAGGTAGGCAATGTTTTTTTATCTCACAAATTTTTGAGGAACTTTTCGTGAATAATTTTGAGGTGGTTCCGGTAAGACGCTATATGCCAAGGCTCTTTGTGGGCAAAACTTTGCCGGAATTTTTTGTGTCTGAAAGTTTACATATTGTTTTTAAATCAGCTCTAAATTTTATATTGACCCGGGTAATTTGTAAATTTGTCGTCAGCATTGGCGCTTCATGCGGATGCTGATGAGTAATCGAGTTACGGAACAAGTTCATAAAATCGTTCATGACAGAAACATCGCCTGTGGAATTGAGTATAATTGAAGTCACTGCCCGTAAGTCGGACTATATGGACTTGTTGCTGATAGGCGATGAATCTGAGGAAATGGTGCGGCGCTACGTCGATGTCTGTAATCTGTATGTCGGATTTGTCGACGGTGTTGCCGTCAGCTGTATAGCCGCGCTTGCTATTGACGCCGGGACAGTCGAGGTCAAAAATCTGGCGGTAATACCGGAGTCCCGGCGCAGAGGGGTGGGGCGGCGTATGCTTGCTCATGTCGAAGGGCTTCATGCCGGATGCAAGATATGTCTCGGCACCGGCGAAACGCCCTCGACCATACGCTTCTATCAGTCATGCGGCTACCGCTATTCGCACCGTGTCATCGGTTTCTTTACCGATAATTATCCTGATCCGATAGTTGAAGAAGGCATAACTCTTAGAGATATGCTATATCTGAGCAAACTCCTGTGAGCAAACTCTTGGTCTGGTGACGTTATCTTTACAAGTCTTAAAAAATGTAATAGAGGCATTGGAAAAATGTCAACAGTTTCTGTCATTTATTATTTATTTGCTAACTTTGCATCTCGATCGGCCTTGTAGGCCATCGGAAAGATTTTATAACAGCCAATCTTTTATCAGCGAACAATGAAGCTATTACAAGCTAAACTTTCAAAGTACACTACTCCGCAGGAGGCTAAGGCAGCCGGCATCTATCCTTATTTCAGAGCTATATCGTCAGAACAGGATCCCGAAGTCATAATGGACGGGAAGAAGGTGCTGATGTTCGGTTCAAACTGTTATTCAGGTCTTGTCAATGATCCGCGTATCAAGGAGGCAGCCATTGAGGCGACCCGTAAATACGGTACTGGTTGCGCCGGATCACCGTTTCTCAACGGGACACTTGATCTGCACAAGGAACTCGAAGCCCGCATTGCCGAATATATCGGAAAGGAAGATGTGATGATCTATTCTACCGGTTTTGAGGTCAACCTCGGAGTCGTGTCCTGTCTGACCGGCCGTGAGGACTATATACTCTGGGACGAGCAGGATCATGCTTCGATCATCGAAGGTCGCCGTCTGTCGTTCAGCCAGTCGCTGAAATACAAGCACAACGACATGGAGTCGCTCGAGAAGCAGCTTCAGAAGTGCGATCCCGACCGCGTGAAACTTATCGTCACCGACGGTGTGTTCTCGATGGAAGGCGACGTAGCCAATGTCACAAGAATTGTCGAGCTGGCGAAGAAGTACAACGCTTCGGTCATGGTCGACGAAGCCCACGGCATCGGTGTGTTCGGCAATGGAGGCCGCGGCGTGTGCGACCACTTCGGAGTGACAAAAGATGTCGACCTCATCATGGGTACATTCTCCAAATCGTTTGCCTCACTCGGTGGTTTCATCGCCACAGACAAGGAGATCACCAACTATCTCCGTCACCACTCGCGCTCATATATCTTCACCGCCAGCATCACGCCCGCCTCGACGGCAGCAGCTCTCAAGGCAATGGAGATCATGCAGGCCGAGCCCGAGCGTCAGGAGCATCTCTGGGAGATCACCAATTACGCGCTTGAAGGCTTCCGCAACATGGGCTGTGAGATCGGCAACACCTCTACCCCCATCATACCACTCTATATCCGTGACAATTTCAAGACGTTCGCCATCACCCGCGATCTGCAGAACGAAGGCATTTTCGTCAATCCTGTAGTCTCTCCTGCCGTCGCTCCGCACGACACTCTGATACGTTTCAGCCTTATGGCTACCCACACCAAGGATCAGGTAACCATCGCGCTCGAAAAGATACAGAAGGTATTCCGAGCCCATAACCTCATACCCTGATCAGGGGCATGTACTGTCGTTATGGTTCTATAGTATGAATTATCAAAGGGATGTGCTTTGCGCGCATCCCTGTCTTTTTTTATACCATAAATCTATTTTCAACAAGCTTATGAGCATCCGTTCAATTATCCGTGCAGGCCTGGCGGCCTCGATGCTGGGCTTCGCAGCGTCGGCACAAGCCGCGAAGCCCAAGCCTTTTACCGTCCCTGAAATACGCGACTGGCATGGCGCCGACGGGGCGTTCGAGCTTCCCGCGGGAGCTCGAGTCACATATTCAGACCCGCGTCTCGAGGGCATTGCGCGTCAGTTTGCCCAGGACTATACAACCATTGGCGGCAGCAAACTTGAGGTCGCCCACACATCGAAACCCCGCAAAGGAGATATCGCTTTTCGTCTGAAACCCGCGAGGAAGGCTTCGCCCGAAAGCTATACTGTCGACATTGCCGACCATGTAACAGTCACGGCTCCTGCCGAGCAAGGCGCACGTTGGGCCGCCTCGACGCTGCTGCAGCTGTTCGACCAGGCGCCATCGCTGCCTAAAGGCCGTATTGCCGATGCCCCAATGTACGGTTTCCGAGGTTTCCAGATCGACGCCGGCCGTAAATATATTCCGCTCGACTATCTCTACAACCTTGTCGACGTGATGTCGTACTATAAGCTCAATGAGCTCAATCTCCACCTCAATGACAATGGGTTCACATATTTCTATGATGACGACTGGGACAAGACCCAGGCAGCGTTCCGTCTCGAGAGCGAGACATTCCCCGGCCTGACCGCCCGCGACGGATCATACAGCAAGGATGACTTCCGCGATTTCCAGCGCTATGCTCTCAGCCGCGGAGTGGAAGTGATACCTGAAATCGACGTTCCCGCCCATTCGCTTGCATTCACACGGTTCCGTCCGTCGATCGGCAGCACCCCGGAGGAGTATGGCAAAGACCACCTCAATATCATGGCTGAGGAGACTTATGGTTTCCTTGACTCACTGTTCACTGAATATCTTGCCGGTCCGGATCCGGTTTTTGTCGGCTCAAGATTCAATATCGGCACCGACGAGTACTCCAACCGTGACTCTGTGGTCGTCGAGAAATTCCGCTATTTCACTGACCGCTATATCCGCTTTGCCGAAAAATACGGCAAGACAGCCATGGTCTGGGGTTCTCTCACCCATGCGAAAGGTCAGCAACCCGTTAAGGTCGACGGCGTCGAGATGATCGTCTGGAGCAACGGTTTCGCCAATCCTCAGGAGATGCACGACCTCGGCTACAAGATGGTGTCGATGCCTGATCAGATACTGTATATCGTGCCTCATGCTGGCTACTATCACGACTATCTTGACACCCGTGACATCTATGACACATGGGCTCCCCACGATTTCAGAGGCTTTACGTTCGAAGAGGGAGATCCGCAGATTGTGGGCGGCATGTTTGCCGTTTGGAACGATCATCCTACCAATGGTGTGACAATCAAGGATATTCACCACCGCGTCATGCATGCGCTGCCTACAGTGGCCGCCAAAAACTGGAGTGGTACCAAGGTGACTGTGCCGTTTGATGAATTCGAGGCCAAGAGCGCTGCACTAAGGGAAGCACCGGGAGTCAATTATCTCTCGACTTTCGGACCCGAGCAGCTCGATATACTCGAGGTGGTGTCGGTTGCTCCTTCAAGTGTTCTGCCTGTCGCGGAGATCGGATATGACTATACGGTCGAGTTTGATATCGACGGAGCGCAGGAAGAGAAGGGAACTGTACTGTTCGAGTCGCCCAACGGTGTCTTCTGGCTGTCAAATCCCGTTACCGGCACACTCGGCTACAGTCGCGACGACAAGCTCTATTATCTCCGTCACGACGTGCGTCCCGGCGAGAAGAGCCACGTCAAGATCCAGGGCGACAAGGATGCCCTGCGCTTCTATCTCGATGGCAAACTTGTCGACGATATGAATCTGCGCTGGTGGCGTCAGAACGAAAACAGCCGCAAGATCGCCGAACAGCGCACTCTTGTGTTCCCGCTGCAAAAGACCGGCGACTTCAGATCGAAGATCTCAAATCTGAGGGTATCCAACTATCTGCGCTGACCGGTCAGACGGTTCGGAAGGATCAGACTGACCGGACGACTCAGACCACACGTTATTCTGAAGTATTAAAAAGGCGATGTGTCACTTTGGTTTGACACATCGCCTCGCTTTTTAGGGTTGAAGCAATGGCTGCTTATTTCTTGAAGAAGCGGTTGTAAAGACCTTGGAAACCTTGGCCGTGGCGGGCTTCGTCTTTTGCCATTTCATGAACTGTGTCGTGGATGGCGTCGAGGTTGAGTTCTTTGGCGCGACGAGCGATGCGCATCTTGTCTTCGTTGGCACCTGCTTCGGCCGCCATACGTTTTTCGAGGTTGGTCTTGGTGTCCCAGACGCACTCGCCGAGGAGTTCGGCAAATTTGGATGCGTGTTCGGCCTCTTCCCACGCATAGCGCTTGAATGCTTCAGCGATTTCGGGATAGCCTTCGCGGTCTGCCTGGCGTGACATGGCGAGGTACATGCCGACTTCGCTGCATTCGCCGTTGAAGTGAGCCGTAAGATCCGCGATCATCTGTTCGTCGCAACCTTTGGCCACACCGATTTCGTGCTCTGTGACGAAAGTGAGTTCTGCCGCTTCATCGAGTTCTTTGAACTTGGATGCGGGTGCACCGCAGAGGGGGCATTTTTCGGGGGCGTGATCACCTTCGTGTACGTAGCCACAGACGGTGCAGATAAATTTCTTTTTCATAATTTGAATTTGACTTAGTTGATAATCTCTAACGGAATGTATATGTTAGACTACTGCAAATATACACTGTTTTTTTTGAATGGAGATCTTTAAAATTAATTAAATTAGTTAATGAAGCGTGTCGGCCGTGCTATGGAGCCGGCTGTCACTTCAGGCGGCCGAATGTATAACCTAAGCCAAACATCAGATTGTTGGGCAGGTGGAATTCGCTCAGCTGATAGCCGACCTGAATGAAGGCGTTTCGCCACACGTGGGCTTTGAGCGCGAGGGTCTGGTAGAATATGCGTGTGTCGGGTCCGTTGGCAATGATGTTGCGGCCGAGGCCGACATTGATGCTGAATATCGGCAGGGTAAGTTCGGCGCGCAGCGACAGTCCGGCGGCAAAGCAGTCGGCGAAGGGCTGACGGTAGAATTTGACGTGGTCGCCGTAGGATCCGTCGGCGTGGTGTCTGTCAAGATTGGCGCTTTCGTCATACTGCATGTCAAGTGAGAGACCGCCTCTGAAATATCGGTTGAGATCATACATCGCGGCGAAATTGACGCCTGCTACGGCAAACGAACCGGGCGCTATGACATTGCCGCCCATTCCGTCGCCGACCACCCGGCAGCGCCAGGCGCCATAGGCGGTGACGTCATAGGAGAAGCCGCGTCTGAACGTGTCTTTGACCGCAGGCAGGCGCGTTACGTCCTCGACGGGAGAGATATAATATCGTGCGCCCAGCATCAGTCCGGCAGTGTTGACACCGGCATTGGGCAGATGGGTGTTGCCGTTGGAGAAGTGCATGGCGTTGACTGTGGCTTTTAGCCCCCAGTGGCTGCTGATGCGCCAGACTCCCGACAGTCCGACGCCGAGCATCGCGTTGACTTTTGATCCGATGGCATTGTTGACAATGGGAGCATCGGGATCGTATTTCGACCATCCGGCCGAGACGCCGAAGTTCCATTCGCCTTCGAGCGCAAGGCGGTTGTTTCCGGCGATCCTTACGGTCTGAAACAGATACAGGCCGACCGGCCGGCCGAGCGAAGAGTGGGGGACGATGTTGAACAGCGTCAGTCCGATACCCTGCCTCACGCCCGGATAAAGCCTGCCGTAGCGGCTGTGGCGGCTGAAACTGAAGCCGGCTCTGATATCAGGCGCGATCATGGCTTCGTTGCCGTCCACGGTCTTCAGTAAGTTGTTGGTCGGCAGAATGCGCGAGCCTGCAACACCGGCTTCGACGGCCCAGTCGCCAAAAGTATTGCGGGGTGAGATGCTGTCAGTTGCACTTCGGGCAGTGACCCACGCCGAAAGTATTATGAGAAATGAGATGATTCGCTTCATGGCTTTATGGGACCTGTTTCTGTTTCGATATGATAGCCAGTGGGTATGCTGATCCAATATACTCCGTCGATTGTTTTATCTTCAAGGTTATCGACGGGGCTTATGGCTTTGATGCTGTACTGTATGCCATAGTGTCGGCCTTCGATGATCACGCGGACTTTTGCCCATGATCCGGCTGCGACGGTTACGGTGACATCTTCGTCATATAGCAGGGGATCGTTGTCGTAGTGCTTCACGGCCGAACTGTAGGTGATCATCTCGCCTGACAGCACCGGCCATGACCAGGAATTCAGACTGACGCTTTCTACATCGAAGCTCTCGCGGCCGAAGATATTGTCGCTAAGCAGCTTATTCCATGGCTTGAATTGCCCGGCTCGTCGAGCTACGATCTCCCCTTTTTTGCGTAGAGGCAGAATTGCATCGTGGTCGCCGCCTGCGCCGATATGGGCCAACATTATGGTATCGGCACGTTCATCGTATTGCCAACTGTTGAGCACGTAGCTGATTTTTCCGTGACCGAAGCCCGGCGAGGGCAGTATGCGTACGGCGCGCTTTGCGGTTTCGACTTCGGATGCTATTTCGAATTCGAAGTAAACTGTGTCGGCATAGAGGTTGTAGCCCGATGTCACGCTGAATCTGTCGTGGCTGTCCATGGAGAGGGTTATGTCGCAGAGGTCGTTCTTGATGTTTGCCAGTGGTGTCTGTGTGCTGATCGCGGTCAGCATGCTGCCGTCCTCTGTGATCGGATAGCCGCGGTCGCCGGACCATCGGAACATGAGCGCATTGACATAGTCGAGATCTTGATTGGCCTTGTATGAGGCGGTGCCGCCGTTTCATTGCAATGTCTCGTTAGTCGCGGGGTCGACTTTTAGCGGAGAGATAAATGCCTCGTCGTTGCAGGCTGAGATCAGAGCTCCCGACAAAAGTATAATGTATATGAATCTTTTCATCGCGCTGTTTTGTTGATTATTTTTCTGCAGGATGCAATCGACACGGCTGTTACCGAACCCATGATCACTATTGCAGGGATGATTGCGTAGGCGCAACTGACGCCGTTGGCTCCCAGATCGCCGAGCGCACCGGTCCACAGCTGTGACACGCCCAGACATATCACGGTCGCCGCAACCGTCACGACTCCGTTGATGACGACGATCAGCCGATAGTAGAACGAAGCTACCTGACTACGCCTGTAGCCGAGCAGGGTGAGATTGCGGATCTTGTCGCTGCTTTTCTGAACGAGCAGAAATATGCTCATCAGCAGGATCAAAACTGACAGCACGGCAATGACCATGCCGATAGAGCCAATGACTGCCGACGCGATGCCGGCGATATAGACGGTCTGACCGGATGTGCTTTTGCCAGACGAAGACTCCAGATTGTTGTCGGCTATCCATCGGGCTATGGCCGGATCGCCGGGAGATGAAAGTTCGACGATAAGACGCGTGGGGCGTCTGTCGTTGCGTGAGTCGCCGTAGCGGTCATTTGCTGCGCGCATGAAGCTGTCGGGCACGGCGATCGTGTTGATCCTTGATGAAAGGCCGACAATGCGTGCAGGCATGATGTCAAAATTACCATTGCCCGACATCGCGATCCTGAGTGGTATCTGCTTGATCAGATCCTCGCTCAGCCTGGGCATGCCGCGAGAAGCCGCGAAACCGAAGTTGTAGAGGGCGAGATAGTCGCGCGGCACCATGATCGGTATTTCGGTTGAAGAAGAGCCGAAACTCCACAGGTCGGGATCCACGTCGATGAATTCGTCGGGGAGAGATTCGAAGAACAGTGCTGTCGACAGTCCTCGTCCGGCAAACTCGACAGAGGCCGAGATGTTGAAATCGGCGGATGTGAACTCGCCGACGCGCGCGACCCAAGGCTGTGACGCCAATGAGTCAATCTCCTCGCCGGTAAAACTGTTGGAGTCAGATTTCCCGTGGCCGAGAGCAGCGAGCAGAGTGACCGGTTTTGAGAGGGTGATATAGTCGGATGTCCGGCCGGATGCCTCGTGCACTGATCTTATATCGGCGAAGAACGTTATGGATATAAGCAGTATCGACAGGCCTGTGAGGCAGGCAATCGTGTAGGCCGCCAACTGCCATATGCTGATGTTTTTGCGTAGAAGAGCTGAAATCATATTATAATCGTATGTGATTTACCTTGTCTTCGGGCAGTAAAAGTCTGTTGCCAACAGAGGTTGCGATGATCGATGATCCGAGTGCTTCGGCAGTCTCATATACGAGTGATGCGACGATGCTGTTGTTGCGTTCGTCGAGATGGCTGACGGGTTCGTCAAGCAGGATAAAGTCGAAAGGCTGGCAAAGCGCTCTGATCAGGGCCACACGCTGCATCTGCCCGATCGACAGCCGCGAGGCCGGACGGTCGACGAGGTTTCCGATGCCGAGACGATCAAACATGGCCATTATGCGCTCGTCGCTGCAGTGGCTGGTGAGGCGGTTTTTTAGCCTCACGTTGTCGATGGCGGTAAGCTCGCCGAAGAGGCGCAATTCCTGCGGTAGCAATGAAATGTTGCGACATCGCAGACGGCTGATCTCGTCGGAAGTCAGGCTTTTTGCGTCGCGTCGGTCAAAGCCTATAGTCCCGCGGTAGTCGCTGCGGTTGCGATATATGAAACTGCACATCGATGATTTGCCTGATCCCGATGCGGCTTCGATAAGGTAATGGCAGCCACGGACAAATGTAAAATCGCGGAGCCATATCTGAGATTCCCGGACGTCTTCTGTCGAGAAGACGTCCGGGATGACATTTTGCATGCTTATACGCGACAGACTCATCTGTGCCGGTTCATTCATCAAAGGCGGCCGATAAAGGTTAACAGCGCTTCGATGAACGGTGTGTCGCACTCTGTCAGTGTGATATGGCCTTCGGATTTTTCGTCTGTTGAAGTGAAGAGCAATTCAACGCCGAATGGGCAGTTGGCCAGAACGAGAACAGGGTGGGATTTCTTGAGGTCGATAGAACTGTAGCCTATGAGGTTTTCGAGGGATGAGTTATCTTTAAGATCGTCGGATGAGATTTCGGCTGATGTAGAAATCAGGGCAAGATTATCGCGACTGGTGAGATGGATTTTAAAATCAGGATATTGTGAGAGCGGCGCCATTACAAATGTCGAATCTTCTCTCCAGGCTTTCCATCCGTTTTGCAGGGAAGCCTTGATGTCGCTGTTTTCAGCGAGTTTGATCCAGTCGTTAGCCATGCCTTCGACCCGGTCTTTATCGTAAGCTATTGCGGCGGTGGCAGATATGTAGGACGGTCTGAGTCCGACTAAAGATGTGTTTTCATCCAGCGATATGCCGAAAGTTATGGATTGCAGTGTGTTCAAAGTCGCGGCAACGGTTTTCTGATATTCACTTCCCATGCCAGCCATGCCTTGTGTCGTAAAAGTCTCAAACGCTTTCTTAAATGCCGCCGGCATTGCGAAGCCGAATGCGATCTGGTTGTCTTTGACGAGGTTGAGGGCTTTTGACGGGATGGGCTCAAAAGTGCCTTTGCCGAGCATGGGCGCTGATTTACCTTCGGCATCGAAAGCCTCGCTGAACAGTCTTACTGTCGGACCGTCGAAATCTAAGTCTGAGAAGGAGTATTTGCAGCGGTCGGAATAATATTCGGGCAGATTAAATCCAGGCATAGTCATGGCGAAAATGCCTGACATCATTTCGGAATACTTTTCGAGATTGATCAGCAGGTTTACATCGCTTTTTGTCAGACGGTCTATCTTCCACTGGGCGATTTTGTTTTCGTCGGCGCGTTCTTTGTTGGATTTTACGACCTTTAAGGCGCTTTGGGTGTCGGGACATGTGCCGACAAACCATGCGACATCGTTGTCTATGACGATTCCCGGTTTCAGTTCATCGGGGAAATAGCAGACAGTGTAGCCGTCTTCGGCGGCTGTGGTCATGCCGTTGTCCTTTGCCCATGATTTGAATTTGTCAGAGTCGGAAAGTGCAAAAAGCAGACAGACGAATTCGGTGCCGCCAGCGGCGACCGCGCAGTTGTAGTTTACTCCGTTGGCAGAGGTAAGCATATCTGCAATGTGCTTGAAATCACCGGTTTTAGAGAATAGTCTGTTTAGCTGCTCCGGCATTGCGATTTTATCGCCGTCGACTTCTGCACCGGCCGATTTCAGGATCGAGGCAGGCGAGAATGCCAGAGTGACCGGGGCGTCGTCAGGCGTAAGAGCAAGGAGATCTGCCCGGCGGTCTGCAGTTTCGGATTTAGAACAGGATGACACAGCTAAGGCTGTGACCAAGCAGACAGCCGCAGCTGTCAGACTGATGGAACGAAACAGTTTCATAGATCGGGATTTATAATATGATACATTTAAAATTACTATCTGATTTTGCAATAGGCAAAGATAGTTATTTTTAATAGAATTATAGTTATGAGAAATAGGAAAAGTGATTTTTTTCATGTGATTGTCTGTTATATGTATTTCATATAGTCCAATCGGGCGGTTTATATATTCGTTTTTTCTTTGTATCTTTGTCAGCATAATAAAATGAAGCAATCATGGATTTTATTTCAACGCGAGTCAACAATCTTGCCCAGTCGCAGACGTTAGCTATGTCGCAGAAGAGTAACGAACTTAAAGCTCAGGGCATTGACGTGATCAATCTATCGGTGGGCGAACCTGATTTCAATACGCCCGACCATATCAAGGAAGCCGCGAAAAGAGCGATAGACGATAATTTTTCGTTCTACTCGCCGGTACCCGGATATATGAGTCTGAGGAAAGCGGTGTCGGAAAAGCTCTTGCGTGAGAACGGTGTCAGCTTCAGACCCGAGCAGATCGTTGTGTCGGGCGGTGCGAAGCAGGCTCTCTGCAATGTGATCCTTGCCACGGTCAATCCCGGCGACGAAGTCATCATACCGACGCCGGCATGGGTGAGCTATGTAGAGATGGTCAAACTCGCCGAGGGCAAGAATGTGCTTGTTCCGGCTGGCATAGAAAGTGACTTCAAGATCACTCCGTCGCAGCTCGAGGCGGCCATCACTCCACGCACACGCATGTTGCTTCTCTGCTCTCCGTCAAATCCGACCGGCTCGGTCTATACAAAAGAAGAACTGGCGGCCCTTGTCGATGTGCTGTCGCGGTATCCTGACATCATTGTCCTTGCCGACGAGATCTACGAGCATATCAACTATACGGGATCATTCACCTCGCTGGCCTCGTTCGAGGCCATAGCCGACCGTACGGTGGTGGTCAACGGCGTTTCGAAGGCCTATGCGATGACAGGCTGGCGCATTGGTTACTGCGCGGCGCCTTTGGCGATAGCAAAGGCATGTACGAAACTTCAGGGACAATATACATCAGGAGCGTCATCAATAGCCCAGAAAGCAGCCGAAGCGGCTTACACGGGTTCGCAGCAGTGTGTCGAGGACATGCGCCTGGCCTTTGAGCGCCGCCGCAATCTCGTGGTTAGACTTGCGCGCGAGATACCGGGGCTGAAGGTTAACGAGCCCAATGGCGCGTTCTATCTCTTCCCCGAGGTGAGCTCATATTTCGGCAAAAGCTGTGGAGACCGCAAGATCAATGATGCTTCGGATCTGGCGATGTATCTTCTTGACGTCGGCCATGTGGCGACAGTCTCCGGCGACGCATTCTGCGCGCCAGGTTACATACGTCTGAGCTATGCGACTTCCGACGAAAACATCGCGGAGGCTATGAAACGTATAGCCGAGGCTCTTTCGAAGCTAAAATAGACGTTCCTGCGTTGACATAGCGGGGTTTCGTGACGCTCTGAAGTCTCGAAACCCCGACTTTTTTGTCTTCCGGGGTAGTCGACGCGAGTGTTAGAGCTTGTTGAATAGCAGATGAGAAAATTTCGTGCAGTGTATTATATTTGATTGAACCGCTTTGATGAAATGGGGGTGTGGCGAGCTACATGATCGATGATGAAATGCGGGTTAACAAAAAAGACGCAATGCAAAAGCAATTAAACAGTAACAACCAGATATGATAGGGCCAATGCATGTATGTCGCGATATGTTTAATATCTTTTGTGCTCCAATTCAGCGGTTTATCAAGATAAGCCCGTTCGCTTCAGCGCAAAATCAAAATCTACCTGTCGCGCCGGAAAGTTCACATTTGTTTTTAAACCGGCTCTTAAATCCGGAGCTCAATAAACCTTTTATCCCTGATGAGTGTTTTTTAGGAAAAGCATACGAGGGAACGACGTCTGCTGATTGACAAAGAAATTTTAAGCAACAAATCAATATAATTTAGAACCAGGCTTTTGCAAGCCGATGTTTTTAATGAAAAATTGACTGACATGAAAAGAATGATTCTCCTTCCCGCCATTGCACTCGGTGTTATGACGGCATCAGCCCAAGCAATTGAGCAACCCGGTATTTTTGACAATGTTTCAATCGGCATCAAAGGTGGCGTCACCACTCCGATGGACGACCATCCGTTCTTTAAATCCATGCGTCCTGTGCTTGGAGTGAATGTTGACAAAATGGTCACTCCTACTTTCGGAATTGGCGTTGAATCGATGTTCGGTATCAATACGTCGCAGTTCAATAACATCGCTCACAGTTCGACGGCCTTCGATGACTCGTATGTAGGCGTCTATGGTAAAGTCGATCTGTTCAACCTTTTCGGGGGTTATCAGTGCGAGGTAAGACCGTTCACCATCGAGGCCCAGGCCGGAGCAGGCTGGGGACATTACTTTATCAACAAGTCGAACGGCAGTGACTGGAATTATTTCGGCACCAAGGCTGGCCTGAATTTCAGATTTAACACGAGCGACCGTTTCGCAGTCAATATCGAGCCTTCTGTACTGTTCAACATGGACGGCCATGATTTCGGACAGAGCACGGCAGGTTATGCCCGCAAATCGGCAAGGTTCAATCTTATGGCAGGTGTGTCTTACCGCTTCGGTGACGGATTTGAATGTGTACGTCCCTATGACCAGGCAGAGGTAGACGCCCTCAATGCAGAGATCAACGCTCTCCGCGGGGCAGTTGCAGACGCAAGTGTCATGACAGCGGCAGCCGAGGCCACATCGGCAGATCTCGCAGCCCAGCTTCAGGCCTGCAAGAACCGCAAGCCCCAGGTAATTAAAGAAGTCTCCAACAATCTCAGTTCGGTGCGCTATGTATTCTTCCGCAACGGATCAGCCTCGATCACTGCCGATCAGCAGCCTAACATCGAAATGATTGCCGCTTATCTCAACAACCATCCCGGATCGAAAGTCGTGGTCAAAGGTTATGCTTCGAAAGACGGAAACTATGACTTCAATGTCAAACTCGCACAGAGGCGTGCCGAAGCAGTCAAGACCGCCCTTATGAATAAATACAAAATCGCTTCCAGCCGTATCGTGGCCGAAGGCCAGGGCATAGGCGAGATGTTCGAAGAACAGTCATGGAACCGTGTAAGTATTTGTACGCTTGAGACTTCTAAGTAATTTGAAACTATCGTAACAATATAACACACAGTCACCCGCGGTCATGCTGCGGGTGACTGGTTTTTAATTCATCACTACGTTATGCATATCAGTTTGGCAGACATATTCGGCTATCTTGCAAGTCTTTGCATGATATTGGGTTATTTGCCACAGGCAATAATGACTATCAGGACACGCGGCACAGACGGAATATCGATGATGACTTTCTCGATGATGGGTCTGGGCTCGATATTTTTTGTGGTCAACGGTCTGATGTGGCGCAATTATCCGCTGGCTATCACCAATATAATCACGGCGGTATGTGCGGTGATCATCTTTGGCATAAAAATCAATAACGACTATTTCAAGAGGCTCCGGAAGTGAGCCTGAAAGCGGTTTTTTAACGTGCTTCTATAATAAATGCGACTACTCTCACGAGCGGCCGCATCTCTAACCTATGATTCACTTATTAATTGTTGTTGCGTTAAAAAATAAGTACTTCCTATGTTTGCGTGGCAAAGATAAAATGAATTTTAGTAAAAACAAATTAATTACACTTAATTTAAGTTTTATATGCAAGTTTTTAACAAATCGAAAATGAGTAAGAACCGGTTCCAAAAAGAAAGAGGTTGCGTGAGGCAACCTCTTTGATGTTTATGGGAGCGGGATCTCGTTTTATTCGTCAAAATATTTGTCGGCTACAATTTTAAGATTGCTGTCGCGGATAAAAGTGAGGATCTCGTCGCGGACGGGACAGGGTTCGATGTCGGCTTCAATGCGTTTCAATGCGTTGAATACGGTTGTCGAGCACTGGTAGATGTGGCGGTAGGCTTTTGCCGCTACGTCAATATCGTCTTCAGTGAAGTTGCCTCCCTTGCGCATCACAATCGCGTTGATGCCGTAGTATGTGGCGGGATTGTGGGCTATGATAACATAAGGCGGGATGTTTGACGACACGCGTGTGCCGCCTTTGAGGAGAGCGTAACGCCCCATGTTTACTTTTTCGTTGACGATTGCGTTTGATGAAAGTATTGAGCCTTCGCCGATGACGGCGTCTCCGGCGACAGTGGCTCCGTTGCCGAGTACGTTGCGGCCAACAACGTGAGTGTCGTGGCCTATATGGGCCTCTGCCATGATGAAGCATTTGTCACCGACGCGGGTTCCGCCCTGAGAGTATATGCCTCTGTTGATGATTACATTCTCGCGTATGACGACCTCGTTGCCGATGTGGCAGAATGACTCGGCGCCTTTCCATCTGAAGTCCTGGGGATCGGCACCGACAATCGCGCCTTGATATACTTTGCAGTCGTTGCCCATGCGGGTGCCGTGCATGATGCTGGCATAGGGCATGATTTCGCAGTTGTCGCCGATCTCGACGTTGGCGTCGATGAATGCGAACGGATGTACAGTGACGTTATTTCCGAGCTTGGCGGCCGGATCGACGTATGCTAATGGACTGATCATAATTGTGTGATATTAGGAGTTAGGGTAAGCATTTTTAGCGTCCGCCGCCGAGAGCCTGGTATAGGTTGATGAATGCGCGGGCCTGCGACAGGCGGCTTGAGATGAACGACGTCTGAGCTCCGAGCAGGCTCTGCTGTGCGGTAAGCACTTCGAGATATGTGCCTGTGGAGTACTGAAGAAGATCCTGGGTGTATTCTACCGATTTCTCGAGGTTTTGGACCTGCTCGATGAGAAGGAGTTCTTTCTCGGCGCTCTTCTGATAGACAGTTAGTGCGTCGCTGACTTCGGCAGAGGCGTTGAGCAGAGCGTACTCGAAGTTGTTCATCGCCTGTTTCTGCTGGGCTTTGGCCGCCTCGAGGCCGGCGATGTTCTGGCCGCGGGCAAACAGCGGCATGGTGAGTGATCCGGCAAGCTGATAGAACCAGTCTCCGGGGTTCTTGACGAATGACCCGAGCAGGTTGGTGAAGCCGCCGTTGGCTGTGATCGACAGCCCGGGGTAGAATGCGGCGCGCGCCGAGTTGGTTGCGTAGTAAGCCACGGCGAGGGCCTCTTCAGCAGCTTCGACGTCGGGACGTGAGGCAAGTTCGGCCATAGGAATGGCGCTTCTCACGATTTCGGGTGTCTTGAAGTCAAGAGTCGAGGTGATGTTCCAGTTCTGAGGCATCTCGTTGAGGAGCAGTGACATTGTGTTGTTGAGCTGGTCGAGCTGAACCTCGAGGTCGGTTATCGACGCCTGGATGCTGTAATATTGTGCTGCAGACTGAACGACAGCGGCTTCGGTGACGCGGCCGGCAAGCTTGAGGTTCTTCATCACCTCGACGCTCTCGCCCCAGCTTCTGGCCGTCGAGCGTGAAAGCTCGAGCTGGCTGTTGACGGCTGCGATGGCATAATAATTGTATGCTACGGCAGAAATGATCTGCGAGCGAGTGGCGCGAGCATAGGCCTCGCTCATGCGATAGGCAGCCTCGGCATTGCGTTTGCGGTTGAGGGTCTTGCCGAAGATATCGATCTCCCAGCTGACCTGGGCGGGTAGCTGATAGGTCCAGCTGATGTCACTGCCGGCATATGATGATCCGGCTCCGTTAGGCGCGAGCGCCACGGATGGAAGGTAGCTCAGACGTGCGCCTTTCATCTGCGCGTGGGCGATGTCGACGTTGAGTTTGGCGTTTCTGAGATCCTTGTTGTTGGTCAGAGCGCGATTGATCAGATCTACAAGCACGGGATCGGTGAATACATTTTCCCACAGCAGATTACCGAAGGCGGCAGAGTCGGCGGGAGCTTTACGGGCCTCGGCGTAGGCGCGAGTGAGCGCCGACGTCTGAGGTGTTTCGTATTTTTTATATATGTGGCAGCCTGAAAGGAGAACGGCAGAGCCGGCAACCATTGCCACAGCGGATATTTTTCTTATTAACATTTGGATAGAAAGTGTGATTAGTGGGTATACTGTTCGATTTCAGTCTCGATGTTACCTCCGGCTTCTTCGTCCTTCCATGTGATAGGTTTGATCTTTTCCTGAATGATCTCGAACACACAGAACAACGCCGGCACGAAGAAAATCTGGAGCACCATGCCGATAAGCATACCGCCGACAGATCCCGTGCCGAGAGCGCGGTTGCCGTTGGCGCCTACACCGGTGGAAAGCATCATCGGGAGAAGGCCGATAACCATAGCGAGCGAGGTCATGAGGATCGGTCGCAGACGGGCGGCGGCTCCGGCAACGGCTGCGTTGAAGATGCTCATGCCGGTCTTGCGGCGTTCGAGCGCGAATTCGACGATAAGGATCGCGTTCTTTGCAAGAAGGCCGATAAGCATGATGAGGGCTATCTGGAGATAGATGTTGTTGGAGATGCCGAAGATGTCAGCAAAGATGAATGCGCCCATCAGACCGAAAGGTACGGACAGGATCACCGCCCAGGGGAGAAGGTAGCTTTCGTACTGGGCCGACAGCAGCAGATAGACGAAGAGCAGACACAGACCGAAGATCACGGCAGTCGAGCTTCCCGATGACGAACTGGCCTCTTCGCGTGTCATGCCGGCGTATTCATAGCTGTAGCCCTGAGGCAGAGACTGGGCTGCCACGCGTTCGATGGCGGCGATGGCGTCGCCCGACGAGTATCCCGAATTAGGAGTACCTGATACGGATATCGAGTTAAACAGGTTGAAGCGGTTGAGAAGGTCAGGACCGTAGATGCGTGTCAGTTTGACAAAGTTTTCGATCGATGCCATTTCAGCTCCGTTGCGTATCTTGATGGCCTTGAGTGTCTCGGGGCTTACGCGGCTCTCCGGATTGGCCTGCATCATGACGCGGTAGATCTTGCCGAAGCGGTTGAAGTTGGACACATACATGCCGCCGTAGTATCCCTGCAGGGTGGAGAGGATGGTCGACGGGCTGATGCCGGCCTGTTTGCACTTGGCCGCGTCGATGTCGATGAGATACTGGGGGAAGGTGGGGTTGAATGTGGTGTAGGCCATCTGGATCTCGGGCTGGGCATTGAGCTGGCCGAGGAAAGCCTGGACTACCGAATAGAAGCGGTTGATATCTCCGCCGGTCTTGTCCTGCATCTTGAGTTCAAAACCGTTGGTCACAGAGTAGCCGGTGATCATTGGAGGAGCAAAGAATACGACACGGCCGTCCTTGATTTTTGACGACAGGTAGTAGAGCTGTTGGATGACGTCGTTGACACTTTCGCCTTTGCCGCGCTCGTCCCAGTTCTTGAGCTTGATCAGGAGTGTGCCGTAAGTCGCGCCCTGGCCGGCGAGGAATGAGTAGCCGTTGATGGTTTCGCAGAGTCGGACGGCGGGGATGCTCATGACGATTTTCTCGAGTTCGTCAAGCACCTCGGTGGTGCGTTCCTGAGAGGTGCCGGCCGGCATGTCGACCATACCGAACATGAAGCCTGTGTCTTCGTCGGGCACCATGGCGCTCGGAGTGCGTGCCATAAGCCATACGAGGATGGCGATAGAGATGACCACTGTGGCGAATGAGGTAATTTTGTGACGGCTGCACCAGCTGACAAGTTTCTTGTAGTGCTCGAGCATGCCGTTGTAGCCTTTTTCGAACGCGTCGTGGAAGCGCTTGCTGAACAGGCCTAAAACCGCGAGGATTGCGACTGCCACGGCGATACAGCCTTCGATAATATTTTCGAATGAAAACCAGTGGGCGATCATGAAATAGATCGTAGCGCAGAGCAGAATTAAGGTCACGATCGGCGGGAAGTTGATGCTGAATGAGCGTTTGTAGCGTTTGACGACGGCTTCGCCTGCGGCTGCATAAGCTTTGCTCATGCGTTCGCCGAGTTTTTCTTCCGACTTATGAGGTTTGAGGAATATCGCGCAAAGTGCCGGCGAAAGGGTGAGGGCGTTGACAGCCGAGAAGCCGATCGCTATGGCCATCGTCAGACCGAACTGCTGATAGAACACACCTGCTGTGCCGGGCATGAACGACACGGGGATGAACACAAGCATCATGACGAGGGTGATTGACACAAGGGCTCCTGCGATCTCGTTCATGGCGTCGATTGAGGCGCGGCGTGCAGATGAGTAGCCCTGGTCGAGCTTGGCGTGGACGGCCTCGACTACCACAATCGCGTCGTCGACCACAATCGCGATAGCAAGCACGAGAGCCGAGAGGGTGATGAGGTTGATCGAGAACCCGATAAGGTTAAGCACGAAGAATGTGCCGACAAGTGCGACAGGAATGGCGATAGCCGGAATGATGGTCGAGCGTATGTCGGCGAGGAACACATATACTACAAGGAACACAAGCACGAAGGCCTCGATGAGCGTACGGATCACATTGTTGATCGAAGCATAGAGGAATTCGTTGTTGTTCATAGGAATATCGAATTCGAGTCCCTTGGGCAGATCTTTCTTGAGTTCATCGACGGTTGAAAGAACGTCGTTGATGATACGGGTGGCGTTAGAGCCTGCGGTCTGGAACACCATGGCCATTGATGATGGATGACCGTTGGCCTTGTTGTGGAAACCGTAGGTCACGCGTCCGAGTTCGATCTCGGCAATATCCTTGAGGTAAAGGACTTCGCCTGTGTCGCTTGCGCGGATGACGATGTTGCCGAATTCTTCAGGCGTAGTCAGACGTCCGCGGTAGCGCATCGTGTACTGGAATGACTGGTTGCCCTGTTCGCCGAACGCACCGGGAGCGGCTTCGACGTTCTGTTCGGCGAGAGCGGCGGCAACATCGGTCGGCATCAGATTGTACTGGGCCATCACTTCGGGTTTGAGCCATACACGCATCGAATAGTCTGCGCCGAATGACATGACATCGCCTACGCCCGAAATACGCTGGATCACAGGAACGACGTTGATCTTCATGTAGTTGTCGAGGAATTCCTCGTTATAGTTTCCGGTGGTGTCGACGAGCGAGACACCCACGAGCATTGATGTCTGACGTTTCTGGGTGAGGACGCCGACCTGGTTTACTTCTGAAGGAAGAAGGTTGGCCGCCTTGGACACGCGGTTCTGAACGTCAACCGCTGCCATGTCGGGGTCGAAGCCCTGTTCGAAGGTGACAGTGATTGTGGCCGAACCGGTGTTTGTGGCTGTGGATGTGATATATTGCATGCCTTCGGCACCGTTGATCGACTCTTCGAGAGGAGCGATGACAGAGTTGAGCACGGCTTGAGCATTGGCGCCATTGTAGGTCGTGGATACGGAAATGGTAGGGGGCGCTATGTCGGGATACTGGGTGATAGGCAGCGAGACGAGGCCGATCAGACCCAGCAGCACGATGAAGATCGAGATCACCGTCGACAGCACCGGGCGGTTAATAAATGTATCGAGTTTCATTATTTGTTATAATTGAACTGATTGTCTAACGTATTAGAATGAAATTTTTTTACTGAGCCTGCCGTTCTTCGGCGCCGGTTGCCTTGGCGGCGTGATCGACGGGGTTGACGGGCATGTCGCCGCGGACACTTGTGCCTACACCTTCGATGACAATGCGGTCGCCGGGCTTGAGGCCTTCGGTAACGACATATTCCTTACCGTTATTGACGGGAAGTATCTTGATGGGGGTTGTTACAGTGATATTGGAATCGTTGAGCGTGAACACGTATTTGAGGTCCTGAAGCTCAAAAGTGGCTTTCTGGGGGATGATTATGGCGTCGCGGACAGAGACGGGGATTGAAATCTGGGCTGTGTTGCCGCTACGGAGCATGCCTGAGGGATTGTCGAAGATGGCGCGAACGCTTGCCGAACCTGTGGTGTTGTCGATCACGCCGGATACAGTGGCGACTTTGCCTTCGAGGGGATATTTTGTTCCGTTGGCGAGGGTGAGTTTGACCGGAGGCATAGCCGCAATGGCTTCGTTGAGCGATTTTGTGCCGCCGTCAGTGAGTTCCAGGATGTCTTTCTCGTTGAGAGAGAAGTATGCGTAGACGTCGGAGTTGTCGCTGACAGTGGTCAGTGGCTGGGCCGATGAAGGGGACGCGAGCGAGCCTTCGCGGTTGGGGATTGTGCCTACTACGCCATCGCTTGGGGCAGTTACTGTGGTGTAGGCGAGGTTTTTGCGTGCGTTGGTCAGTGCGGCCTGAGCCTGCGACAGCTGTGCTTTGGCCTGACTGAGCTGATTGGCGGCCATCTGCCATTCGTATTCGCTGATGATGTTTTTGTCAAGAAGATGACGTTTATTGCCTTCGGTGAGTTGTGCGGTCGCTACGGCTGTCTTGGCTGAGTTGACAGCGGCCTCGGCCTGATCGACGGCAGCCTGATACTGCACCTGGTCGATTGTAAAAAGAACCTGGCCTTTGTGGACGGCCTGTCCTTCGTCAACGTGTACTTTGGTGATGAAACCGGTTACCTGCGGACGGATTGCGATATCGGTCTTGCCTTTGATTGTGGCCGGATAGTTGTGGTTGAGTTCGCTGTCGGCGTTCTGTACCGTAAGTACTGCAAGCGAGGGTGCGGTTGCCTGGGGAGCCTGCTGTTTGCTTCCGCATGAGTGGAGCGAGAGAGCGGCTACGGCTAATGACATGCAAGTCAACTTAGACACTTTAATCTTCATGTTTTAATTGGAATGAAATTGTTTGTTCTATACTATGTTACTTTTTCTATCTATTTTAACGGTGCAAAGTTAGCTAAAAAACACAGGTTAATTGTGGAATAAACAGACAGTGAATTGGTGAAAAACAGAACAGCCGAGCAAAAAAATGCTAAAAAACATATTTTTTTATTTTTTTATTTGCTCAATATGTATTATAGACCGGATGTGTGAGTCTGGTATTGTCTTCAGGCAGGAATGTAATGAGGCAGGGTGTTTTAGCAGGTATTATTAAAGCAGCGGGGAGAAGACCACCGGTGGTCTTCTCCCCGCAATGTATGGATGCTGTTATTTTTTTTGTTTTAGTTTCTCGAGCTGGCGGTCGATCGCCTCAAGTGCGAGATCGACGGCCTCTTCAAAACTGTCAGCCACTTTGGTTGCGACGACGTCTTCATGCTGCGGCACGGCAATCTTGATGATAACCTCTTTGTTCATGGCTGTTTCAGGTTTGATGACTCTGAGGTTTACATCTGCCCCGACGACATTTTCATTTCGTCGCACGAGTTTGTCTATTTTCTTGTTTATGAATGATTCGAGGCGTTCAGAGATCTCGAAGTGGATGGCTTGAATTCTAACTTCCATAATTTATCCTCCTGATTTTTGTGCACGCGGGTGTGCGAGTTTGTAATTGGTTAAAAGTTCTCGATAAGAAAGATGTGTATATATCTGGGTTGTAGACAGAGATTGATGCCCGAGCAACTGTTGGACGGCAGTGATGTCGGCGCCGTTGTTCAGCATGTCGGTGGCGAAAGAGTGGCGGAGAACGTGGGGCGAGCACTTCGAGGCGCTGACTCTGCCCTCGAGTGTGTCGTGGACGATCGTGTAGATCAGGCGGCGGTAAAGCTGCCGGCCGTCGGGTCTCACAAAGAAATGGACTGAGGTGTCCGAGCCTGTGGTTTCGGAGCGTAAACGACGGTAATCTATGATCAGTTCTCTCATCTCTTTTCCGAACGGTATGATTCTTTCCTTATTACGTTTTCCGAGTACTTTTAGTTCGCCGCGTCCGAGGTTAATGTCTGCGTCGAGCAGCTCCATGAGTTCGGAGCAACGCATGCCGGTAGAGTAGAACATGTCGACTATAAGGTGGTTGCGGAGTTCGATGAAGTCGTTGTGGTCGAAATCACCGTCAAGAATTTTTTCGGTCTGTTCGGGCCTGATGAATGTCGGCAGGCGTTTGGGCATTCTTGATGTCGAAAGTTCTGCTGCAGGATTTGATTTCAGTCCGTGGCGTCGCATGAGATATTTATAGAATGCGCGCAAGGACTGGATCTTGCGGCGTATCGATCTGGCCGACACGCCTTCTTCGGCCATGAATGAGATCCAGAGTCTTATGTCGTTGATGGATACGAGTTCCGGGTTTGGTCTGTCGGATGTGCGTCTGCAGTCTGCCAGCCCGCTTGATGCCGCGAAATCATACCATTGCCGTAGATCCGTACCATATGACAAAACGGTGTGATCTGAAAGATTCAGTTCACACCGTAAATATGTTAAAAAGGCATCTATCATCGTCCGTATTGCTTAACTGCCCGATATGCTCGGGCTCACGGAGCGAAGATAATGAATCCTTTTTATGCGGCCAAATAAAAATGCGAAAAAATTAATCTTCGACAGAGCGGAGTTTCTGAACGTAAACCGCCTTCATCATTTTTTTGCGGTTTGTCACAGACGGCTTCTGGAAAGCCTGACGGCTGCGAAGTTCTTTAACGATGCCGGTTTTTTCAAATTTTCTTTTGAATTTTTTGAGAGCTCTTTCGATGTTTTCGCCTTCTTTTACTTGTACGATAATCATATTAGGGTTAAATATTTGAGTTTGTTTATATTCTTTTTCTTGTTTTGCGCGGCAAAATTAAGAATAGTTTTTCATTTGGCAAAACTTTTGAGCAACAAAAGTTTTACGGCAGAGGAATTTTATGCCTCATTTTTCCGGGTCATACCACTTGGAGTACATCAGGTAATTGCGGGCGATTTTCTGGTTTATCTCCTTGCTCTGCGCCGGGTCGACCATCTTGATGAATTTTGCAGGCGCACCGCCCCATAGTTCGTTGGGGCCTATTTTGGTGCGGGAAAGTACTACGGCTCCGGCGGCGACGATCGCGCCTTCGCCTACTTCGGCGTCGTCCATTACTACCGATCCCATGCCGATCAGAGCGAGATCGTGGATCTTTGCGCCGTGGATGGTGACGTTGTGGCCTATCGAGACATCGTTGCCGATCTCAATGGTCGATTTCTGATAGAGGGTGTGGAGAACCGATCCGTCCTGGATATTGACGCGATCGCCTATTCTGATGGAGTTTACGTCGCCGCGCAGAACGGTGTTGAACCATATGCTGCAGCCGTCGCCCATCACGACATCACCGATGATGGTGGCGTTTTCGGCGAGAAAGCATTCTTCGCCGATTTGAGGCGTGAAGCCTCTTACGGGTATTATCAGTGCCATTGGGGGTGTTTTATCGTTTGAGTGTCCGGGTCTTATCTGTCAGCCATTTGAGCGCTCCGCCGTCAAGCGAGGGTGACAGTGTCTCGCGGACGTGGGTGTGGTAGTTGTTGACCCATTCGATTTCATCGTCGGTCATTATTGCGGTGTCGAACAGCCTGAGATCAAACGGGAACAGCGTTACGGTCTCGAAACCGTAGAATTTGCCGAATTCGGTGGTCATGGCCTCGACACACAGGACAAGGTTTTCGCATCTGATGCCATGGACGTCAGTGCGGTAGAGTCCGGGTTCGTTAGAGGTGAGCATGCCTGGTTTGAACGGGAATTTGCTGAGGTTAAGTGCTACTTTCTGAGGTCCTTCGTGGACATTGAGGAAGTGACCTACGCCGTGGCCGGTGCCGTGGAGATAGCTGAGGCCGTTTTCCCAGAGGAACCGGCGCGCTATCACGTCGATCTGCGCTCCGTTGGTGCCTTCGGGGAAAATCATCTTGGCCATTGCTATATGGCCTTTCATCACGAGCGTGAAGTCGCGGCGTTCGTCTGCTGTCGGTTCGCCGAGGGCTATTG
This sequence comes from uncultured Muribaculaceae bacterium, assembly GCA_910587545.1. Lineage (GTDB taxonomy): Bacteria > Bacteroidota > Bacteroidia > Bacteroidales > Muribaculaceae > CAG-873. The sequence continues at coordinate 24,558 of CAJUMI010000014.1, forward strand.
TTCGGGTGATGTCGGTGGTTCCGTCGAGATATTGCGCGCCGGAGTCGACGAGTAGCAGGCCTTTGGAGTGAAGGGGCGATGATGACGTCTCGTTGGCCTCGTAATGGACGATGGCTCCGTGGGCTGCATATCCTGCGATGGTACCAAAACTTTCATCGAAGAACAGCGGTTGGGCGCTGCGGTTGCGGCGTAGGATATCGGCGATGTCGAGCTCGGAGATGCCGTCTTCGGCTGCGACACGGCGTTCGATCTCCATGAACGAGTGGACGAGTGCCACACCGTCGCGCTGCATGGCGGCTTTTATTCCTGCGATCTGGACGGCGTTCTTGCAGGCCTTCATTTCGGCTATGGGCGACGTACCGTGGACCGAACGTCCGGCAAGAGCCGTATCGACAGCTTCGGCGGTGCGGTTGGGCTCAATGAGCACTTTTGCGTCGGCGGGCAGATCGGCGAGGAATGTCATCACCGCTGTATAAGTCATCGTCTTTATGCCTTGCGACGCGAGATAGGCCGTGGTCTCGTCGGTCAGTTTGGCCGGATCGATAAACAATACAGATCCGTTGTCTGGCGCTATATATAGGAATGCTGTCGCCACGGGGTTGTACGTGACGTCGTTGCTGCGGATGTTCAAGGTCCATGCTATTTCGTCGAGAGCAGAGACAAACATTGACGATGCCTGTTGGCTGGGTAGAGTGGATATGATGTCTGAAATTTTTTTAGATGTCTCAAGTCCGGCATACTTCGCGTCATGGATGAAAATCTTTGCATCTGGCAAAGCGGGACGGTCGGCCCAGATCCTGTCGATCGGGTCGAAGCCGGTGGCCAGCTCAATGCCGTGGATGTTGAGCTTGGCGCGGAGTGAGCCTGCTCGCATGGTGGAGAACATCATGCCGTTGATGCCTACGGTCTTTCCCGAGGGAACGCTGGCGGCAAGAAAGTCGTCGATCGAGGGTGTGCCGGGGAGACCGTCTTTCATGAGTTCGATGTCAGTTCCCGCGAGCTGCTGCGCGGCCTGGAGAAAATACCGTGAGTCAGTCCACAGGTATGCTTTGTCGGCTGTCACGACAAGGTCGCCGGCCGATCCGGTGAAGCCGCTGAGCCAACGGCGAGCCTGCCAGTGGGCGGCAAGATATTCACTCATGTGGGGGTCGGCCTGAGGCACTATGGTAGCATAGATACCGGCCTGGGCCATCTCATTTCTCAACGCGCAAAGGCGTTCGGCTATTGTCGTTTTCATTGTTGAATCTCTTTTATATTATCCAAAGTGCAAACTTACGAAAAAAATGATTATCTTTGCTGAAAAATACAAAGAATTTAATGTAACCAATCAGCATGTTAACACAGATTGTCAACGGAAAGATATTTACGCCGCACGGTTGGATCAACGGCGGCTCTGTCGTGATAGAGAATACAATAATACGAGATATTTTTAACTCCTGCGCCCCTGTCGATGGTGTAGACAAGACGATCGATGCCCGCGGGGCCTACATCCTGCCCGGCGCTATTGATCTCCATGTCCACGGTGGTGGAGGACGCGATTTCATGGAGACGACCGAAGACGCTTTCATCGAGGCTATCGCCGCGCATCGCCGCCACGGTACAACCTCGATAGCTCCGACGCTGTCATCGTCGACCAACAAGATGATCGACGACGCCGCCACGACGTGCGACAGGCTTATGGCCGATCCGATGAACGGTATTCTCGGCCTGCATCTCGAGGGGCCGTACTTCAACCCCGGGAAGGCGGGAGCGCAGATGCCTGAGATCATCAGAGCCATCAACCCCGACGAATACAAGGACCTTGTCGAGCGTCACAGCTGCATACGCCGCTGGGATGCCGCCCCCGAACTTGATGGTTCTGAAGAGTTCGCACGCTATTTGCGTTCGAAGGGCGTTGTCGTGTCAATCGCCCATACGGCTGCGACACCCGACGACGTTGATCGTGCCGCCGAAGCAGGTTTCAGCCATGCGACACACTTCTACAACGCGATGACCCAGCAGCATAAAGAAGGCATGTACAGCAAGGCCGGCACTGTCGAGGGTGTCTATGACCATTCTGAAATGACTGTTGAGGTGATAGGAGATGGAATTCATGTGCCTGTAAGGACTATCCGCCTGGCATACGGAATGAAAGGTGTGGAAAACATGGCGTTTATCACCGATGCGCTGGCTGTGGCGGCATCCGACAGCACGAAAGCCTTTGACGAACGTGTGCGGATCGAGAACGGCGTCTGTGTTCTCTCTGACGGTTCGGCTATCGCAGGATCTATCGCGACGATGGATCGTGTTATCAAGGTGGCTGTTACCGAAGCTGGTATTCCCCTCGAGGATGTCGCCCGGATGGTTGCCGAGACTCCTGCCCGCATCATGGGTGTCTATGACCGCAAGGGCAGCATCGAACGCGGCAAGGATGCTGATATTATCTTGATGGATGATAATTTAAATCTATCCGGGGTCGTCCAGATGGGACGCGAGATCGAGATTGCCTGATTTGAATGATTAAGAGCTTGTTTGATAAACCTTTTATAAACCGGACATAACACAACGAATGAAAAAGATAATCCTGCTTGTCTCAGCCGCAGTGGTCAGTATTGCGGCATCCGCACAGTCGATCACCATAGTCCAGAAGGGACAGGAAGTGCTGAGTGTATCGCCCTCGACGGTCGATGAGATCGTATTCAGCATGGACGAACCGACCGGCACTGTTGCTTCGGGCGGTTCTCAGGCTGTCAACGGCAAATGGTGCTCGATCGGAACTTCAATCACGTGGTATAATAATAATGTGTCGACAGCCGGCGGCCGTTTTACACGCGGTTATCAGGATCGTGTCATGGATAGGCTCGCATTCAAGGAATTTGCAAATGTAGGTGATAACGGCGGTTGCATCGCAGGTTCGGTCAACAAACCGGTTGAGGCTGACTACTATTCAATCGAACACGGCATCAATGACTGGGGCCACGGTGTGGCAGTCGGTACAATCGATGACTACATCAACGGAACCAATAACGGAACCTTTGCAGCCGACTACCGCCGTCTTATCGATAAAATATATTCTTTGAATCCGAAGGCCAAGGTCGTCCTTTGCACACCCCGTAAGGGCTGCGGATTCTCGGGTTATCTGCCTGCCCACTGGTATGACGAGCACAAAGGCATCCATCTGGAGGACTATGCAAAACTCATCCGCCAGATCGCCGAATATGAATCGCTGCCCGTCGCCGATTTCTTCAGTCTGTGCGGGGGAGACCATAATCTTGTACAGCTTTCCATAGACGAGGCTCTTCATCCCAATGACGACGGCTACCAGCTTATGGCCAATGTCCTTGTCAAGGCATTTGAGAAGATCATTGTTGAATGATTTGGTAACAAATTAACCTGTTCATCATGAGAATCACGAAATGCCTCGCAGCCCTTTTGACGGCGCTGGCGGTCTCGGTGTCTTGTCTTAGGGCCGACGATGGGACAAAACTGTTTATCCATTACACTGACGGCACTCAGCTTGAACTTGATTTTGCCGACAAGCCTACAATTAAATTTGGGGTCAGAAATCTCGTCAAGATCAGCAGTGCTTCCATGTCGCTGATCGCCAAGCCTTTTAAAAATGTTGACAAGATCACATTTTCGGGTCAGTCGGGCATCGACGATGTGATCTCCGGAGAGAAGGGGATCAGTGCCGGACAAGATAACAAAGTTGCCTTCATCGGCTTCAAGCCCGGCACAGGGATCACGGTCACATCGGTTGGCGGCATAGTCTTCCGCTCGGTTTCTGTTGACAGTTAGGATAGGTTTGAAATCTCGCTCGACGGATTGCCGAAAGGGGGCTATATCATAACTGCAGATGGTGAAGTTTGCAAACTGGTAGTTGAATAATTTATTGCAGATGAAAAATTTACTTATGATATTGGCGATTGTGCTGGCTGCCGTGCCGGCTTTCGCCCAAGTAAGAGACGTGAAAGGTCATTGGTGTGCACTCGGCACATCTATCACATGGTATAATGAGAACGTGAATGCCTCTAACGGTGGTTTTACCAAGGGCTATCAGACACGTGTGATGGAAAAACTCGCCTTTACAAAATATACCAACAACGCTGTTAACGGCGGGGCACTAAAGACAGTCCTGCAGCAGAATAAGGTCATCGCGGCGGATTATTATACGATCGAGCACGGTATCAACGACTGGGGTCAATCGATTCCGGTCGGTACGATGGACGACTATATCAACAATACCGGCAACGGTACGTTTGCGGCTGAATACCGTAAACTCATAGATGCGATCTATAAGGCCAATCCAAAGGCAAAGATTGTGATCTGCACCCCTCGCCGCGGCTTTGGCTTTTCGGGTTATCTGCCGGATCATTGCTATGATCCCAAAAACGGTATCTATCTGAGTGAATATGCCGAGATGGCGCGGAAGATAGCTGAATATGAATCGATTCCGGTGGCCGATTTCTATAAATATTGCGGAGGTCAGCGTACCTTGCTCGATGAATCTCTCAACGATGCCCGCGCTTCAAGCGGTTACACCAATGACGCCGTGCATCCCAACGATATCGGCTATCAACGTATGGCCAATGTGCTGATCGATGCGCTCGAAAATGTGATTGTCGACTGATTGATAGCAAATAAAACGATATCAGCTTCGAATGTACGTTTGTGACCGCATTCGAAGCTGATATTGTTTTTTGTATCAGAGGGTCATTATATGACCTCTAATTTCTTTGCAAGGGCAAGCAGAGCCTCGGTCGAGGCGCGGTCAATCACCCGCTGCCTGTTGCCGGGGTAGCGTCTGACGAAGGTTTCAGTGCCTTTCGGAGTGAGTACGGCTGTCCACACCGTGCCGACCGGCTTTCCGTCGGTGGCGCCGCCTGGACCGGCGATGCCGGATGTGGCGATCGCACATTCTGCGCCGGTGAGGCGTGCGACCCCCTCGGCCATAGCGGCCACGACCTCGCTGCTGACCGCACCGTGGCGCTCGATCACTCCGCTCTCGACGCCCAGCACCCCGGTCTTGACGCAGTTGGAATAGCTCACGACGGATCCGAGAAATATGTCGGAGCAACCCGGTGTTGACGTGATCATGTGAGCGATGTTGCCGCCTGTGCAACTTTCCGCGCTTGCGAGATGCAGTCCTTTGGATCTTATGGCGTGGATTGCGATTTCGGCCGCGTTGGCGTCACCGGTGTAGATTATATATGGTCCGGTTTCATTGCAGAGGCGTTCGTATGCTTTGTCAAGAACTTTGTCGGTCCCGTCGCCATTTGTGCCTCTCGCGTCAAGTCGCAGACGTATCAGGCCCGGTGTCGGAAGATAGGCCAGATGAAGACCTGTGGGTAGACTGGCTTCGAAGTCTTCGAGACGTTCGGCAAGAGCTGATTCGGTGATGCCCGTGATCATCAGTGTTTTGTGGTCGATATATGTATCGGGTGCAAACTGCGATGCTATCTCCCCGGCTACCGTCCTTACGAGCATTCCTTCGGTCTCGAACGGCACTCCAGGCATAGCTATCAGCACGTGGTGGTCTGACTTGCGGTCGAACCACATGATCGGAGCCGTGCCCAGCCGGTTCTGGATCACCCGGCATGACGTCGGCACCATCGCTTGGCTTTCTGTTAGCGGATTCATCTTCAGCCCCCTGAGATCGAAGACTTCCCTGATATTGGCCGCGACTTCCCGGTCGAATATCATCGGTCCGCCGAATATATCACACATCACTCCTTTGGTGATGTCGTCTTTCGTCGGGCCGAGGCCGCCGGTCGTGATGACCAGCTCGCTGTCGGCCATGCAGATTTCAATGGCCCGGTGAATGTCGTCGGCCTTGTCGGCGACTGTTACCACTCTCGCTGTTTCCCAGCCATATTGTCCGAGAGTCCGTGAAATGAATCCTGAATTGGTGTCTGTCACCTGGCCGAGGAGTATCTCGTCGCCGATGACAATTATTGAAAGTCTCATTGTTGTCAGATGCTTACGCGGGCATATGGAGTCTCGTCGTAGCGGCAGAACTCTCCCGCCATGTATTTGAAATATCCTGCGATGGCGACCATGGCAGCGTTGTCTGTGGTGAACGCCCTCTGTGGTATAAATGCTTTCAGACGCCTGCGATTGCAGAATTCTTCGACGGCTGCTCTGACACCGGAATTTGCCGACACTCCTCCGCCGATCGCAACGGTTTTAGCGCCTGTCTGTTTCACTGCTTTGGCGAGTTTGTCGATCAGAATGTCGATAATGGTCGCCTGCAGCGACGCTGCAAGATCGGCCATGTTGTTTTTTATGAAATCGGGATCTGCAGCCGTGGCGTCGCGCAATGTGTACAGAAACGAAGTCTTCAGCCCGCTGAACGAGTAGTCAAGTCCGGAGATATGGGGTTTGGAAAATTTGAATTTTCCTGGGTCGCCCTGAGCGGCGAGGCGGTCGATATGCGGTCCGCCGGGGTAGGGCAGTCCCATCACCTTGGCGCATTTGTCGAATGCCTCACCGGCTGCGTCGTCGATGGTCTGGCCGATGACTTCCATGTCATTGTAGTCTTTGACAAGGATTATCTGTGAGTTGCCGCCGGATATAAGCAGGCATAGAAAAGGAAATTCAGGCACTTCGTCGTCGGCGTTGTTGCGCACGAAGTGCGACAGTACATGGCCGTGGAGATGGTTGACGTCGACAATCGGTATGCGCAGTCCGAGCGACATGCCTTTGGCGAAGCTCGTGCCGACAAGCAGAGATCCCAGAAGCCCGGGCCCGCGGGTAAATGCTATCGCCGACAGATCGCGCTTGTCTATTCCGGCGCGTTTGATCGCTGTGTCGACGACAGGCACTATATTCTGCTGGTGGGCACGCGACGCGAGTTCGGGCACAACGCCGCCATACTCCTCATGCACGCTTTGCGACGCAATGACGTTGCTGAGCAGAAGGCCGTCGGCAATGACGGCCGCCGAGGTGTCGTCGCACGAAGATTCTATTCCGAGAATGATTGTTCTTGACATATATTAGAGGTTGTTTAATAACCAGTGAGAAGCCGTAGTGAAAAGCTCAAAAAGTCATCCATGCAGGCTTTGGTAACTTATGTTGACAATTACCTTCATTTAAAATTTCTATTCTGAGATTGTAAAATAAATGCTTGTTCGCATCCATTCTCTTGGGCGTCTTTAGGGCTGAAATTCACCTCATGAGGATAGACTTCGGCTTCCACATTCGTTATTGAACAACCTCTTGAACGCTCACTAAAATACGTATGCGATGCCGGCTGTGATGACCGCTGTCGAATATCGTTTCATCAGTATGTATTTCGCTTCGATAGAGAGTTTCAGGCTCTCGCTACACCTGAGATCGAAGCCTGCACCGAGGTTGAGTCCGAATCTTGCAGTGCGGGTCGAAACATCATCGCTGCTCTCGAGTCCCTGTGTGCGGAAATGGCGGCTCCATGACGAGTAGTTCATGCCGGCCAGCGGATAGAAAGCGACTTTTTCTCCGGTGAAGCCGAAAGGTACGTGGGCGTTTATGTCAAACGTGAACGCATCCATGTCGTTGTTGCGGAATATGTAACCTAACTCAGGCGATATTCTGAAGTGGTCGCTGAATGAATACTGGAATACAAGACCGGCTACGGCCGATTTGTTTTTTGACGCATACCCTATTTTCGGGCCGAGTGATTTTTCGCCTTTCACAATCTGAGCCTGAGAGGGCAGTGAGGATGCGATAGCGAGAGTCGCGGCCACAATCAGTCGCGTGATTGTCTTGTTGATCTTGAGCATATGCTTTTGTCTTGGTGTTTTTGGATTGATTGTTTGCGCAAAGTTAACAATTATCCATCATTGCGGCAATTCCATCTGAAAAAAAGGATCGGCTGATTGTTCGATTGTTCGGGAATATTGTTATCTTTGTAAAATTATTATTTTATAACGACATAAAACATGACATTTAATGAACTGGGAGTTCGTGATGATCTCCTGAAAGCCATAGCTGAACTGGGCTTCGAAAACCCTATGCCAGTTCAGGAAAAAGTAATTCCTGTGTTGCTGTCCGAAGACCACGACCTTGTGGCGCTTGCGCAGACCGGCACGGGCAAAACGGCCGCTTTCGGCCTGCCTGTAATTCAGCGCATTGATCCGACGATCCACCGCCCACAGGCCCTTATACTGGCCCCCACACGCGAACTCTGCCTGCAGATAGCCGGCGATCTTGCCGATTTCTCCAAATATACGTCCGACCTCAGGGTGCTCCCTGTTTACGGCGGTTCGAGCATCGAAAGTCAGATCAGGGCGCTCCGTGAAGGAGTGCAGATCATAGTCGCCACTCCCGGACGTCTTATAGACCTTATTAACCGTGGCGTTGTCAAGCTTGCCGACGTACATACCGTCGTGCTCGACGAGGCTGATGAGATGCTCAATATGGGTTTTGTCGATTCGATCACCGACATCCTCGGCCATGTTCCGGATGGGCGTAAGATGTTGCTCTTCTCGGCGACAATGCCCGCCGAGGTAGGACGCATCGCCAAGCGTTTCATGAAAGATCCCGAGGAGATTGTGATAGGGACGCGCAATGAAGGCGCCGCAAACGTCAGGCACATCTATTATATGGTCAATGCCCGCGACAAATATCTCGCGCTCAAACGCATCGCCGACGACTCTCCCAATATCTACGCCATCATTTTCTGCCGCACCCGCCGCGACACCCAGGAAGTGGCCGACAAGCTGATCGCCGACGGCTATAATGCCGAAGCGCTCCACGGCGACCTGTCACAGCAGCAGCGTGACATCGTGATGAAAAAGTTCCGCGACCGTGTCATCTCCATGCTTGTGGCCACCGACGTTGCAGCCCGCGGGCTTGACGTCGACGACCTGACCCATGTCATCAACTACGGTCTCCCTGACGATACGGCTGTCTATACCCACCGCTCCGGCCGTACGGGTCGAGCCGGAAAGACCGGTGTGTCGGTCGCCATTATCCACTCGCGAGAGAAAGGCAAGCTGCGTGAGATAGAAAAGATCCTGGGCAAGAAGTTTGAGCGTTGTGAGGTGCCGACTCCTCAGCATATTATCGAGAAGCAGCTTTATAATCTTGCCGACCGTCTCGAGCGAGTAGAGGTCAACGAGGAGGAGATCAACAAGTATATGCCCGGCGTGTCGCGCAAACTGTCGTGGCTCGGAACCGAGGATCTGCTCAAACGTGTGCTTTCGCTCGAATTCAATCGCCTGTTGGACTACTATAAGGATGCCCCCGCGATTGATTTCATCGACGAAAAACCTCAAAAAGACAAAAAAGGTAAGAAGGAACGTCCTGCCGACGCTGACAAAGACCGTCGCACTGCCGAAAAGGGGATGGAGCGGGTTTATGTCAATGTCGGCAAAACCGATGGCTTTTTCGCCGGCAACCTGATTGAGCTGCTCAACAGCAATTCGACAGGCCGGCGCATTGATGTCGGCCGCATCGACCTTTTGCCCAACTACTCGCTTTTTGATGTGCGTAAAAGCGATGCCCGACGAGCGGTAAATGCCCTTAAGGGAGCCGAATTTTTCGGGCAGCGCATCTACAGCGAGATCGCTGATCCGGACAAGGATTATGCACGTCAGGGATCGTCAGGGCCAAGGGAAAAGTCGGGCAAATCGAGAAAATCAGACCAACCCAAGGAGTTCTCTCGCAAACCAAAGAAATTCCGCGGACGTTAATAAAAAATATAGTCGATATATGTTCAGGTCGCTTGTCATATCATTTGTTTCATTGTTCATGTTGCCTGTGGCGGCGCTGTCTCAGGACGAGCCGGCCGCTGCTTCAAAAGCGGTAGATTTCTTCAATAGCGCTCCGCTCGACGTGGCAGGTAACTTGTCTCAGATCAGTCGGCTGGATATGGTTGACTATTTTGTCAGCGGTTCGACTTTCAAGAGTGAGAATCAGCTCGGTGCCAAGGTGGCGCTTAAGTCGTTGGGCGATGAGATGGTTGTCTGGCAGGACGATGACTCGGTGTCGACGGCTATCGTCGTATTGCCATCGGCATCGCCGCGTGCCGACACTCTGCTGATGGTGATCCGAACTATCGGAGGCCCCATGCCAGACAGCGAAGTGTCGTTCTATGATAGCGGATGGAATGAGATCCGGGATCTTCGCGGTTTTCCGCGCCCTGCACTTAAGGACTGGGTGAAGCCCGCCGGCCGCAGAATGTTGGCCGAGATCGGTGAGACTCTGCCCTTTATGCTTGCTACCGCCGGATATGACGCGGAGACGCGTACTCTCACCCTGACCAACCGCATGGACTCATACTACGTCGCCGGCGATAAGCCTGATTGTCTGGCTCTCATTAGGCCCGAGCTGCGTTATGTCTGGAACGGCAGATCATTTGTCGCTTACAAGGAGAAATGAACGGAGCCCTTTCCCTGCTTGAACTCAACACGCGCATCAGTTCTGCCATAGCGGCTGACGCGTCGTTGCGTGATGTATGGGTCACAGCCGAGACCGGTGACCTGCGCGTCAGTGGAGGCCACTGCTATTTGGAACTGATCGAGAAGGACCGGCAGAGCGGTCGGCCGGTCGCGAGACTCCGCGCCATAATCTGGGCGTCGCAGTATGCCCGTATAGCGTCGGAATTTGCAGCAGTCACCGGCCGGCAGCTTGTCTCTGATCTCAAGGTGATGGTGAAGGCTACGGTCAGTTTCCATCCGATCTTCGGAATGTCGGCTGTCATCACGGCCATAAATCCCGAGTTTACTTGCGGAGACCTTATCCGCCGGCGCATGATGATGATAAGTCGTCTTACTGACGAGGGTATCATCGATATGAACCGCACCTTGCCGTGGCCCGAAGTGCCGTGGCGGGTGGCTGTCGTGTCGGCCGGAGGAGCCGCCGGCTATGGCGATTTTATAACTCATCTTTACAATAATCCGTCGCGCCTGCGTTTCACGACCGAACTTTTTCCGGCCGTCATGCAGGGAGAGAACGCTCCCCGGAGCATTATCGCAGCTCTTGAGAGTGTAGCCGGGCGCATGGACGACTTTGATTGCGTGGTCGTCATCCGTGGCGGCGGTGCGACTGGCGATCTGGCATCGTTCGACGACTATGACCTTGCAGCGAATATCGCTCAGTTTCCGCTGCCTGTAATCGTAGGCATCGGTCACGAACGCGATGTCACGATTCTCGACTATGTCGCAGCCGTAAGAGTTAAGACACCTACGGCAGCCGCAGAGTGGCTGATAGGGCGGATGGAAACCGCATTGGGGCGTGTCCGCGAAGTGGCGTCGGAATTGTTCCGCCTCGCCGTGTCGAAGGTCAGTGGCGGTCTGCAGCAGCTGGCCTATTGTCAAGGGCTGCTGCCCTCGCTGGTCCTCGGTAAGATCGGACGTGCCCGCTCGTCGCTTGATGCTGCCGTCCCCGATGCCTTGCGACATGCGGCCGATCAGATAATACGTCGGCATGGCGACTGGCTTGACGCCGCCGCACGCCTCATCGAGGCGTTGTCGCCCGAAGCGGTGTTGCGACGGGGATATTCGGTCTGCCGTGTCAACGGCCGTGCTGTCAAAGACGCCTCGGCTCTGAGTCCCGGCGACACGCTAACAGCCGTCCTTGCCAAGGGCTCTTTCAAATCAACTGTTACTGAAATTGATATTTAACAGATATGCAACCTGTCACAGAACTTACCTACAGTCAGGCTCTTGCCGAACTCGAACAGATACTCGCCGCCTTGCGTGGCGACGACTGCGACGTCGATCGGCTGACGGTCATGACCGCTCGCGCAGTAGAACTGCTCAACCACTGTCGTTCGCGCCTGACAACCACCGACGAAGAACTACACCGCATCCTCGATTCTCTGCAGAATTAGCGAAAACAAACTGTTTGCCAAAGAGGAGTATGGCTGGTGACAAGTCCGGCCGGTCAGACAAGCCTGACTTATCCCACTTGTTGCAGATACAAAACCGCTTCTTTTACGGGCTTGGATTAATTAAATTTGTTAATTTCAAGCGGTTTTCGTATCTTTGTGTGATTTTACAAGAAGAAAAATATATTATTAACCAACATTTATGAATCCAATCAAAAAAACCATCGAGCTTGCCGACGGTCGTAAGATCACTCTCGAGACCGGCAAACTGGCAAAGCAGGCCGATGGAGCGGTTGAACTGCGCATGGGTAATACGATGCTCCTTGCGACAGTCGTTTCGGCCAAAGAGGCCGGTGAGGGTGTAGATTTCATGCCCCTCCAAGTTGAGTACAAAGAAAAATTCTCGTCTGCGGGGCGTTTCCCCGGCGGTTTCCTCAAACGTGAAGGCCGTGCGAGCGACTATGAAGTGCTGACCGCCCGTCTGGTCGACCGTGTGCTTCGTCCCCTTTTCCCTGATAACTACCATGCTGACACTTTTGTCAACATCACTATGTATTCAAGCGACGGTGTCGACATGCCCGACGCTCTCGCCGGACTTGCCGCATCAGCAGCGATCGCGGTGAGTGATATTCCTTTCAACGGACCTATCTCCGAGGTGCGCGTAGCCCGTATCGACGGTGAGTTTGTGATCAACCCGACTTTCGAGCAACTCGAGCGTGCTGACATGGAACTCATGGTCGGCGCTACCTACGACAACATCATGATGGTCGAAGGTGAGATGAACGAAGTGTCTGAAGCCGACCTTCTCGCAGCTCTCAAGGCCGCTCATGAAGCCATCAAAGAGCAGTGCAAGGCTCAGATCGAGCTCGCCGAGCTCGCAGGCAAGACTGTAAAGCGCGAATATTGCCACGAGGTCAACGACGAGGAGCTCCGCGCCGACGTCAAGGCCAAATGCTACGACAAGGCCTATGCGATCGCCAAGGCAGGCTGCGCCGACAAGCACTGGCGTCAGGACAGCTTCGACGCTATCTGTGACGAGTATATCGAATCGCTTCCCGAGGACGTCCGCGATGAAAAGACTCCGCTGGTCAAGCGCTACTATCATGACGTAGAGAAAGAAGCAGTGCGCCGTTGCATTCTCGACGAAGGTATCCGTCTCGACGGCCGTAAGACTACGGAAATCCGTCCGATCTGGTGTGAGGTCGACTACCTTCCCGGACCTCACGGATCGGCTGTGTTCACCCGCGGCGAGACACAGTCGCTCTCGACTGTCACCCTCGGCACCAAACTCGACGAGAAGATCCTCGACGACGTGCTCAACCAGGGTCGCGAACGCTTCCTGCTCCACTACAATTTCCCTCCATTCTCGACAGGCGAGGCCAAGGCAGTGCGCGGCGTGGGCCGTCGTGAAATTGGCCACGGCAATCTTGCCCACCGTGCGCTCAAACGCATGTTCCCCGATGATTTCCCTTACGTTTGCCGCGTAGTCAGCGATATCCTCGAGTCTAACGGTTCGTCTTCGATGGCCACCGTGTGCGCCGGTACACTTGCGCTCCTCGACGCAGGTGTCAAGATGAAGAAGCCCGTCAGCGGTATCGCGATGGGACTTATCACCGATACCGAAAGCAGCAAATATGCAGTGCTCAGCGATATTCTCGGTGACGAAGACCACCTCGGCGATATGGACTTCAAGGTGACAGGTACTGTCGACGGCATCACAGCCACCCAGATGGACATCAAGTGTGACGGCCTTAGCTATGAGATCCTCGAGAAAGCCCTTATGCAGGCCCGCGACGGTCGTCTCCACATTCTGAATATAATCAATCAGACGATCCCCGCACCTCGCGAAGACTACAAGCCTCACGTGCCGCGCATCGTAACGATGACCATTCCGAAAGAACTTATCGGTGCTGTCATCGGCCCGGGTGGAAAGATCATCCAGGGCATTCAGGAAGAGAGCGGTGCGACCGTTTCGATCGACGAAATCGACGATCATGGCTACATCGAGGTTGCAGCTGCCAACAAGGCTGCCATCGACAAGGCTCTCGGCATGATCAACGCTATCGTGGAGCTCCCCGAGGAAGGCAAGACCTACACAGGCAAGGTTGTCAACATTATGGACTTCGGCGCATTTGTCCAGTTCATGCCTAACCGCGATGGCCTTCTCCATATCTCGGAGATCTCATGGGAACGCCTTGACAACATGGAAGCCTCAGGTCTCAAGGAAGGCGACGAGGTTGAAGTCAAGCTCATCGAGATCGACAAGAAGACCGGCAAATTCCGTCTGTCGATGCGTGCCCTTCTTCCCAAGCCCGAGGGTTGGGTAGAGCCGCAACGCGCTCCGCGCGGCGAACGTGCTCCCCGTCGTGACGGTGACCGTCCCCGCCGTGATGGCGACCGCGGCCCACGCCGTGATCGCGGTGATCGCAATGACCGTCGTAACGGCGGAAATCGCGAGAACCATGAAAACAACGAATAATTCACTTCGATAAATATTAAAGACGGTGTGCTTCATGCCAAAGCACACCGTCTTTTTTATACACCGGCGTTGATAAATTGGGGTAAAGGGTCTTGCTGGATTAGCCGCAGGTGATGAATTTTCGCGTGGTGGGGGGAGCATAGCGGTTGCTATGTGACCGGTGAATATCAGGCAGGTTCTGTTTGTTGATTGTCGGGTGAGAAAAATAAACGTCGTCCGTGCTTGTGGTGACGGACGACGTTGTCATGTTAGTGATGTAATTGAGTCTTATTCGGCAAATTTGGCTTTGATGAATTCGCGGTTGAGACGGGCGATGTTGCTCAGCGGAATGTTTTTGGGGCATTCGGCTGCGCAGGCACCGGTGTTGGTGCAGTTACCGAAGCCGAGTTCGTCCATCTTCTTGACCATTGCGCGGGCGCGGCGTTTGCGTTCTACCTGGCCCTGGGGCAGGAGTGCGAACTGGCTTACCTTTGCGGAGACGAAGAGCATGGCCGAGCCGTTCTTGCAGGCTGCCACGCAGGCGCCGCAGCCGATGCATGTGGCGGAGTCCATGGCCACGTCGGCTATTTCCTTTGATATCGGGGTGCTGTTGGCATCCTGAGCGCCGCCGCAGTTGAACGACACGTAGCCGCCGGCCTGCTGGATCTGGTCGAATGCGTTGCGGTTGACCATAAGGTCGCGGATCACAGGGAACGCAGCCGAGCGCCAGGGCTCGATGGTGATAGTGTCGCCGTCGTTGAATTTGCGCATGTGGAGCTGGCATGTGGTGATGCCCTGCACGGGACCGTGGGGGTGACCGTTGATGTAGAGCGAGCACATGCCGCAGATGCCTTCGCGGCAGTCGCTGTCGAATACGACGGGCTCTTCGTTCTGTTCGACGAGCTGCTGATTGAGCATGTCGAGCATTTCGAGAAAGCTGCTGTCGGTCGAAACGTTATCGAGGTGATAGTTGACGAACCGGCCTTTTTCTTTGGGACCGCGTTGACGCCAAATTTTCAGATTTACGCTGATTGTTTTTTCCATAATTTCATGAATTGTTATTTGGAACGCCGGTGGCGCGGTTAAGACTTGTAGTTACGGGTTTGCACCTGGATCGCCTCATATTTGAGAGGTTCCTTGATGAGGATGGGCTTTTCGTTGTCGCCGGTGTACTTCCAGCAGCTGACATACATATAGTCCTTGTCGTTGCGGGCAGCCTCGCCGTCGGCTGTCTGATACTCTTCGCGGAAGTGTGCGCCGCATGATTCGTTGCGGTTGAGGGCATCGATGGCCATCATCTTGGCGATCACGAGGAAGTCTTCGAGGCGGAGAGCCTTCTCGAGTTCAGTGTTGAGATCGTCGGCCGAGCCTACGACGCGGAGATCAGAGTAGAATTCCTTGCGTACTTCCTCGATCTCGTCGACGGCCTTGACAAGGCTCTGAAGGGTGCGGCCCATGCCTACGAGGTTCCACATCACATGGCCGAGACGTTTGTGGATCTCGTCGGGCGACTTGGTGCCCTTTATGGCCATCAGACGGGCGATGCGGTCACGCACACCTTGCTCGGCGGCGTCGAATTCGGGTGCGTCGGTCGTGAAGTGAGGCACCTTGATCTGATCGCTGAGGTAGTTCTGCATAGTGTAGGGGAGCACGAAGTAACCGTCGGCGAGACCCTGCATGAGGGCGGATGCGCCGAGGCGGTTGGCACCGTGGTCGGAGAAGTTGCATTCGCCGATGGCGAAGAGACCCTTGATCGATGTCTGGAGCTCGTAGTCTACCCAGATGCCGCCCATTGTGTAGTGGCTTGCGGGGAAGATCATCATCGGAGTGTGGTAGGGGTTGTCGTCAGAGATCATCTGATACATGTCGAAGAGGTTGCCGTAGCGGTCGCGGACAACGTCTTCGCCGAGGCGCTCGATAGCATATTTGAAGTCGAGGTAGACGGCGTTGCCTGTGCCTACGCCGTAGCCTGCGTCGCAGCGTTCCTTGGCTGCGCGGCTGGCGATGTCGCGGGGGCAGAGGTTACCGAATGCCGGATAGCGGCGTTCGAGGTAGAAGTCGCGGTCTTCGTCGGGGATATCGGTCGGTTTTTTCTTGCCGGCGCGGATGGCTTCGGCGTCTTCTTTCTTTTTGGGCACCCAGATGCGGCCGTCGTTGCGGAGAGATTCGCTCATTAGTGTGAGCTTCGACTGATCTTCGCCGTGGACGGGGATACAGGTCGGGTGGATCTGAGTGAACGCGAGGTTGGCGAGGTATGCGCCTTTCTTGAAGGCCTGGATGGCGGCAGAGCCGTTGCAACCCATGGCGTTGGTCGAGAGGAAGAACGCACGTCCGTAGCCGCCGGTGGCGAGAACGACTGCGTGGGCGGCATAGCGCTCAAGTTCGCCTGTCACGAGGTTGCGCACGATGATACCGCGGGCGCGGCCGTCGATCATGACGATGTCGAGCATCTCGCGGCGGTTGTATGACTTGACGGTGCCTTTCTGGATCTGACGGTTGAGCGATGCGTATGCGCCGAGCAGGAGCTGCTGGCCGGTCTGGCCTTTGGCGTAGAATGTACGCGATACCTGTGCGCCGCCGAAGGAGCGGTTGGCCAGGAGACCGCCGTATTCGCGTGCGAATGGAACGCCCTGCTGGACACACTGGTCGATGATGTTGTTCGACACTTCGGCCAGACGGTAGACGTTGGCTTCGCGCGAACGGAAGTCGCCGCCCTTGACCGTATCATAGAACAGACGGTAGACCGAGTCGCCGTCGTTCTGATAGTTCTTGGCGGCGTTGATACCGCCCTGGGCTGCGATAGAGTGTGCGCGGCGGGGGCTGTCCTG
>CAJUMI010000015.1 GCA_910587545.1 uncultured Muribaculaceae bacterium
TGCCTACACCCGCGCCACCGAACAGACCGATCTTGCCGCCCTTGCTGTAAGGTTCGAGAAGGTCGATCACCTTGATACCTGTCGCGAGGATTTCCGTCCCGATGGTGAGGTCCTCGAACTCGGGAGCCGGCTGGTGGATCGAGCGTAGATTGTCGCGGTTAAGCGCCGGAAGGTTATCGATAGCATTGCCGATAACATTCAGAAGACGGCCTTTGACCTGATCGCCCGTCGGCACTGCAATAGGACGCTCGAGGCTATCGACTCTAAGGCCGCGGCGCAGACCGTCGGTACTCTCCATAGCCACACAGCGCACGGTGTCTTCTCCGATGTGCTGCTCGACTTCGAGTATTAGCATCGAGCCGTCGGGCCGGTCGATCTTCAATGCGGTGTAGATAGGCGGGATGATATTGTCGTCGCCTTCGAAAATGACATCGACCACCGGGCCGATCACTTGGGCAACTTTACCGTATTTATCGCTCATTTTAAGACTTATTAATTATCCTTTGTTTCGGATGCTTGTTGAATAAATTCGATTTCTGATACTTGAGGGATTATTGTCACTGATTAGAAATGCCAGCCGAAGATAATGACGCAGACCATCAGCACAAGGTTGAAGAGATTGATCGGCAACAGATATTTCCATTCAAGAGAAAGCAACTGGTCGATACGTAGACGCGGGAATGTCCATTTGAACCAGATGATGATAAATGAAAGGAAAATCGCCTTGCCTATGAACCATACGACCGAAGGAATGTAGTTCATTATGTGGTTGAAGGCATCCCATCCGGGGATATGGAGAGGCATCCATCCGCCGAGGAAAAGCAGCGACGCGACACCTGCGACAATAAACAGATTTAAGTATTCGGCAAGGTAGAAGAATCCGAAATGGATACCCGAATATTCGGTATGGTAACCGGCGGTAAGCTCGCTCTCGGCCTCGGGAAGGTCAAACGGGCCGCGGTTGGTCTCGGCAGTACCAGCGATCATGTAGATGACAAAGGCGATCAGCGCGGGCACATGGCCTTTGAATATAAACCACAGATCCGACTGTTCCTGTACTATACCACCGACCGACATTGTGCCGGCGAGGCATACCATGGTCAATACACTGAGCCCGATAGAGAGCTCGTAGCTGACCATCTGCGCGCCCGAGCGGAGAGCTCCGATGAGGGTAAACTTGTTGTTACTCGACCAGCCGGCAAGAAGGATACCGAGCACACCGATCGAAGACACGGCGACAAGAAAGAAGATGCCGATATTGAAATCTATGATCTGTAGACCGTTGCCCCAGGGGAGAACCGCAAACGCAAGCATCGATGCGATAATCACCAGATAGGGAGCAAGCGCGAACAGAAATTTATCGATATGATTGAGGTGAATAAGTTCCTTGATAAGGATCTTGAACATATCGGCGAAACTCTGGAGAAGCCCCCAGGGGCCGACACGGTTCGGGCCGAGGCGGCACTGAAACGCTGCACAAACCTTTCGTTCGTAGTAAATATAAAATAGCGCCAGCAACGCATAGACGAGCAAAAGACCGACACCGATCAGCACACACTCAACGGTCGTAGTCAGCCATCCGGGCATGAAAGACAAAAGGAAGCTGTGGATAGCGTCGGTTATAGTTGAAAAATCTTGCATAACGTATGTAATTACTATATTTTCACTTCAGTAACAATCGGCCGATCAGCGGTCCATATCAGGAACGATGTAATCCAGCGATCCGCCGATGGTGATAAGGTCGGCAATTTTCGAGCCGCGTGTGATATGGTCGACCACGCCTGCGAGAGGCAGACATGGAGGTGCCAGTTTCAGACGGTAGGGCTTGGTGGAGCCGTCGCTCTCGATATAGATACCTAATGCACCGCGGCAGCCTTCGACAACCGTGAACCAACGGCCGACAGGGAGCTTAAGCACCTTGGGAACCTTGACGCAGTATTCGCCGTCGGGGATGTTGTCAACAAGCTGGGCAAGTATCTTGGCCGACTCTTCCATCTCACGCATACGCACCTTGAAGCGAGCCATCGAGTCGCCTTCTGTCGCCGTGATCTCTTCGAAATCGAGATCTGAGTAGATACTGTAGGGGCGGAGTTTGCGCATGTCGCAAGCCCAGTCTGACGCACGTCCCGACGGGCCGGTGACTGCATAGGATATTGCGTCTTCACGCGATAGATATCCCACGCCTTCCATACGGTTCCTGGCGATTACGTTGCCTGTGAAGATCTTGTTGTATTCCTTGATATTCTTGGGTAGCACTTCAAGAAGAGCCTTGACATCCTGTTGAAAATCCGGAGCGATATCCTGCATTACGCCTCCGATGCAATCATAGTTGAATGTCATACGGGCGCCGCAGGTTTTCTCCATGATGTCGAGGATCTGTTCACGCACACGGAGTGTGTAGAACAGCATTGTAGTTGCTCCAAGGTCCATGCAGTATGTGCCGATAAAGAGGCAGTGAGACGCGATACGCGACAGTTCGTCCATCATGACGCGGATCACCTCGGCACGACGTGAGATCTGAATGCCGGCAGCTTTTTCGACGGCAATACAGAGTCCGTGATGATAGTTGTGGGCCGAGAAATAGTCCATACGGTCCATAAACGGCAAAGCCTGTGAGAAAGTCAGATCCTCACAAAGTTTCTCTATGCCTCGGTGGATATAGCCCATATAGACATCAATCTTCTTGATTTCCTCACCGTCGACAGAGGTGCGGAAACGGAGCACACCGTGAGTCGCGGGGTGCTGAGGACCGATGTTAACAACAAACTCACCTGGTTCGAACACATCGACTTCCTTCTTTTCGATCGTACCGTCAGGAAGTTCGATATAAGTATCGGTAGTGTCGGTCTGGCGTTCATTGTCGACAGAGACTTCATTTTTCTCTGCGTAATCCTTGCGCAGGGGGTAGCCTTTCCAATCAACGCTGAGGAATAGACGGCGCATGTCGGGGTTGCCGATGAATATTATGCCGAAGAAGTCGTAGACCTCACGCTCGTAAAGACATGCGACTCTCCATACATCGGCAGCAGAATGAAGCATCGGGCGCTCACGGTCGGCAGTGCAGACTTTGACGCCGCACATTGTATTATACTTACTTGACATGAGGTAATAGATCGCTCCGAGCGACTCGGTCCAGTCCATACCTACAACCGTCACAAGATAATCCATCTTACAGTCTTCGTCGTCGCGAAGAGCGAGTGCAAGGTCATGCCATTGTCTGTCTGGTATACCGATCACAGGCACATCTCCGCCTTCAAACGTTGCTTCAGGGAAGAGTTTGGCAATCTTTTCTTGAAAATCAGCCATATATCTTATAATTGACTTGCTTGTTTTACAATGTGGTTATTTTCAATCTTCAACGCCTTCTACGGGATGCGACTCCAAAAATTCGCGTTGTTTTTCCTGACGGTTCACTCCGCCGAAGAATTTCTCGACCTTGATCTTGCGTGAAAGCTGCATGATGCCGTAGATCATAGCCTCGGGACGAGGGGGACAGCCGGGCACATACACATCGACGGGAACAATATCCTCTATGCCGCACGCCACATGATAGCTCTTGCGGAAAGGTCCGCCCGAGATAGCGCAGTTGCCGCACGCGATGACATACTTGGGTTCTGCAAGCTGGTCATAAAGACGACGCAGCACTGGCGCCATGCGGTTGACAATCGTACCTGCCACCATAATAAAATCGGCCTGACGAGGCGACGCACGTGCGACTTCCCACCCAAAACGAGCCATATCGAAACGGGCCGCACCGAGCGACACGAATTCGATACCGCAGCAACTGGTAGCGAAAGTGAGTGGCCACAATGAATTAGACCGCCCCCAGTTGATCAGCTTGTCCAAAGAACCGACAACTACATTTGTGCCGCTCTCTTTAAGCTGCTGAACGAGTTTTTCAATATACTCGTTATCTTTAAATGCCTCATAGGGCATGCTTTTTGTTGTCACTTCCATTCAAGAGCTCCTTTCCGCCAGGCATAAACAAGCCCGAGCACTAAAACGCCGAAGAAAACTGCAATGCTGATAAGTCCGTCTGTTCCAAGTTCGCGCATGCGCACAGCCCAAGGATAAAGGAATACAGTCTCGACATCGAACATCAGAAAAAGAATTGCAAAGAGATAATAGCCGACCTTAAACTGTGACATGCTTTTACCTCTTGTCGGGATACCGCATTCGTATGCTTCGCCTTTCTGAGGGTTAAATGAACGCGGTGAAATGAGCTTAGCAATCCACATGGCAAGCGCAACCAGAGCAAAGCCGGTAAGCAACGCTGTGATTGCAAGCAGACCATTGTTCGTAATACCAAAAATGTCTAAAGATATCATATTGATTTATAATGATTTTTCAGCAAATTACATTCAACTGATTTATTTAACAAAGCCGCAAAACGACCTATAAATCCATAATATAGTGCAAAGGTAGTCAATTTTTCACAAAAACAACAATGTTTCATTAAAAACTTTTTAACTAAATGTCAGCAACAGCAATGCCCGACTACCGTATGGTGACTGGATTTCGTGACATAATGAAACCCTTGAATACATGCTACACTATAATAAATTTATAATATATGGGAGAACGCACTAAAACAATAACGTCGGATCGACCACCCTGCCCTTATATCTCACTTCAAAATGGAGATGAGGCCCGGTGGAATTACCGCTTGTACCGACGAGTCCCACAGGCATATTGCAGCCGACCGTGTCACCAATGCCGACCAGGATTTTCTGCAGATGCGCATAACGGGTTTCGAGCATATTGCCGTCGGTCACACAGACATACCATCCGTAACCTCGCCTGTCAAATCCTCGACGGGTCACCTTTCCCGGCAACGCAACCCTAACCGTATCGCCACAACACGCCTTGAAATCAAGCCCGAGATGCATTTTTCCGGTTTCGGCTCTGATGCCGAAAGGCGAATTGATCCTGCCCTTCACCGGTCGCCGCAGCATCGAACTGTCGACTGGCGGAGGCGGACCGACGTGAAGCGAATAGAGCGGCGACTTCGCGGCCGGCTCCCAGGAGCCTGTTTCATAAAACCCGTTGTCTTCGCAAATATCCGACAGATAATCAAGCACGGAATACTCCTGATTTCGCAGAGAATCCGGCTCCTCGTCAGCGACTGACGAACCTGCAAGCATCGATAAAACCGTCATGACATCGCAAGACCCCATGCTGTCCCGCACTACAGGAACGGCATCCCGAAAAAATGTATCAGCCTGAAAAGCAAGGGCTGCCGGAAATTTCCCGGCAGCCCTTGATATATCGCTATCCAAATTATCGGCTCTTGAAACAAGGACAAACGGTCCTATGACAATCGCCAGAACGACAGATATAATGCGGTTAAAACAAGAAAAGTATACGCAGTTCACCAAGGACGCGCGGCATTTTGTCGCACTTCGAAACCTGCAGTTTTGTCTTAATCGGACAGCACCGGACGCATACACAGCCCTTAATACCGACATCATCAATCAAATGACCGTTACTTTGCTTCGTCCTTATATTGCGACAACTTATCCTTATACTCGCCATACATCGGCGAAAGGAACAGTATCCAGGCCGAACAAGCCACAAAAGCCATAAATACAAATCCGATCATAATCATGGCCTTTTTAGGCTTCACCTGTCTGACAGGCACCGTGGCGGGAGAAATAATAGCGTAGACCGGCGTAGCCTCCTGAACTTTAGCCTGGGCTTTCTGCACCTGCTGGGCAGTCTGGTTATAAAGAGAAAACGCCAGCTGAGCCTCATTTGCAAGTCGCTCGCTCTCGGTCTGAGCCGATCGGAAGGCTATGCCCTGATTGTGGTCAAGATACTCCGCATAGCGTTGCTGAGCCTCATAATATTTGGCTCTGGCCTCCTCATTAAGCATTTCGGCATATCTCAAATCGCCGCGAGCCTTGTTTGTACGGTAATCGGTAATGTATTCCTGCAGACGCGTCACCACAGTATCTGCAAGCATAGCCGAAACAAGAGGATCCTGCATCATGACACTGATTGTAATGACAGATGTTTTTTGATCGACATTTGCACTGACTCGCTCTCCGAGAGTCTTTACCAGTTCATTCTCAGCCTGGGTCAGCTGGAAATTATCAAGGACATGCCCTTCAACTTCGTCTTCGGACGAACGGAACAGCCCCAGAATTTTTCCGGGAAGACCAAACACAAAACCCCACCAAGGGCCGCTTGTCTCATCTTCAAGATACTGCTTCACGGTAAAGACTTCCTTATCTTTCTTCGTCGTGACTTTTACATCAAACAGACCTGTCAGAAACGGCACAGAGCCGACCACATCCGGATAAAGCTGGGGATAGACTGCGTCCATACCAGCCGATGCTCCGGTTGACAATCCGGCCATCGATGCAAGCGCACTGAGACCGCCACCCGATGCTTTCGGCTCGGTGATCTCAGGAGAGAGCTTGACCGCAGTCGAATACTCCTTCGGTATGCTGAACGCGACAATAAGTCCGACCACCGCGCCACATACGCACCATCTGATAACACGTTTACGCTGATTCCACAACTTCACGGCGAGCTCCATGATGTCAATTTCCTTCTCCGCGCCTTCTTTCTCCATTATGTTTTTATCTTCCTGCATGGTTAAAGTATAGTTAGATTTGGAAATTATTTTGCTATGTTCACTATCGCCGCCGACATAGTGGCGAGTGATGCAAGACCAGTTGTCAGTGACAGGATTTTGGCCCAGTCAACTCCGCCGGTATTTGACTTCGACGGCACAATAATCTGACAGCCCGGCTCAATCACAGCCTTGCCTTTTGCCCGGGCGACCGTACCATTCATATACACAATGAAAGCGTGATTCTTTTTGGCACTCTGACCATAGCCGCCCGCCTGCTCGATATAATATTTGAGTTTTTTGCCGGGAACGTAAACCACCGAATTCGGGTAAAGCACATCTCCCGCAATCTTGACTGTCGACTGCTGCTGAGGTACAAACAGCTTGTCACCCGGCTGAAGGATAAAATCATACGTAGATCCGGGATTATCAATCGCCTTCTGCAAATCTATGCCGACATTATAATTCGGCGAAAGAGCCAATTTATCGACAGAAATAGAGTCTTTCGATCCTTCGGCGCTGTTTGATATAGCAAGCTGCAACGCCGCTTTTCTCGAATTATATTCATCGTCCGACATGCGGCGTGTGAGATAAGCGCCTTTAATATATGCGCCGTCAACAAGGCCGCCTGCACGACGCAACAGATCCGTTATTCTTTCATTTCGTCTCTGAAGCGCGTACGAACCTTCAAAAAGCACCTCACCTTCGATTGAAACCATCTCCTGAGGCTCATATCCCGGACTTCTGCGCACCTGGACAATATCATACGGCTCAAGTATGAACCCCTTGGCTTTTCCTACCGCGAGGCCATTTTCGATGGAAACAGAAAACACGTTTGAAATCTGCTGGGTCTGTGCGGTGGCTAATGGGTCAACAATTCTGCGCGAGACATCAACCCTCGCCGTAGAAGCGCCTTCAAGCAGACCGCCGGCAGCAAATATGAGATCTTCCAGTGTGAAGTTTTCAGCGTATGGATATGTGCCCGGACGAGCCACCATACCGCCGATTGTAAACGCGCCGCGCTCCTGAAGTTCATGAATGCTTGAAACGACGAGCACATCATTACGTTTCAGATCTATATCGCCGACCGTACCGTCTATGATCGCGCCGAGATCAAGCGACAGCACCTGAAGTTCAAGATTGGGGCCTTCGCGGTAGAGGAGCGCACGGTCAGTATAAGCGTCGTCCATCAGGCCGTCGGCCTTAGCGATAAGCTGTCCGACTGTCTGAAGATCATTGCTGATCGCAAACATTCCGGGACGATACACCGCGCCCTTGAGTTCTACCCGGTTAGCATAACGGTCGAGAATAGTGCCGACCGTCACCATATCACCATCCTGCAGGCGATATGAAGAGAAATCACCTCTGGAGACATTGAAAAGCTCATTCTCACTGCCTGACTGACGGGCCACACGGACCATATCCGAGTAGGCATCGCCTGTAAATCCGCCGGCATAGTCGATCAGCGATTTGATGTTCTCGTCGGGCTTGATTTCATAATACATCGGGCGTTTAACATTACCATTGATATTGACAAGAGTCTCGTAAGGCGGAACAATAATGACGTCGCCCTCTTGCAGACGGATATTGCCGGCAGTCTTGCCTTCAAACAGATACTCGTAAATATCGACTCCGGCGACTTTCTTGCCATTGCGGAGCACCTGAATGTTGCGCAGAGTACCGATGTCATTGATGCCGCCCGCACGATACAGAGCGTGGAAGACTGATGAGAACGGCGACATTCTGTAAGTACCGGGGACTGCAACCTCGCCCATCAGATCGACCTGAATGGACCGAACCTGACCGAGAGTGACCTGCACATCGGTCTCAGCATCGTTAACTCCGGCATATTTTTTGGAAAACGCGCTTTTGACATGCTGATTGGCATCGCTGATAGTCATACCGTTGAGATACACCGGTCCGACCTGATCGATCATGATGCTACCTTCGGGAGAGATGGTCTTGCGCAGATGATCTTCGGAAGTGCCCCATATGTCGATTATAACTTCATCTCCAGGACCAAGTCGGTAATTCTGAGGCGTGGCCAGATTGTTGCTCGGCTCGAAAGTGAGCGAACGCGAGTTGAACACATCGTGACCGAAAACACGTCGGGCAGAAATTTTGCCATCGTTTCCCTTATCGACAGCACGGTTGACATCATCCATCGCCGACGCCGTGATGTCGTCAGCCACATTGTGACTCCTCTCCTGACGGGCGGCGGCAATATTCTGGGTGGTCACAACCTTGTCAGCACCTTCCTGAGCTTCATACGAGGCTTTGATGCGTTCGGCCTGCTCCGGAGTAACCCCCTTTGCCAACAACTCTTTACCGATCTGCTGTTGAGACTTTCCCGCAGCGATACCGGATTTAACATAAGCAATCACTTCCTGATCAGTCATGGCGAAGCATGAAAGCGAGCAGCAAAGCAATGCAGACAGCAATAAGCGCTTAATTTTCATAATATATAGAGTAATTTACGTAATTTATTCTCACAATAATCTCATCCGCCATTACAGACAGCGGATGAGAAAAGGCTGTTTTCGTTCGCAAATTTAACAAACTTTCAACAATATTGCAAATTTCCGACAGTGCAAAAACATTACTATCAATATTTACCGTCGAAATTAACGGTATAGTCGGTGCCACGGAAATCACAATGGAACTCAAGTTTCATGCCCTCGGTGTAATCCACTGTGCCTTTGAGACCCGTTATCGGGAAACTCGGGAACGGCACACCCTCGCACATTGGAGTAAGGCCATCGCTACTGAGCGTGACAACGCCATTGGCTATCGACATGTCGACACCTTCAAATGTCATGTTAAGCGACGGCATTCCTCCCAAGAATTTGGCATTGAATATATAAATATCAGCCTTTGAATTCTTGAAGTCGAAGTCAACCCAGTAGATAGGTTTCTTGTTTGAGGCCAGTGATGAATCCTCTTCAGGAACATAGGACGTATCACCGGCTTTTGACACCGTTTTTCCGGCCATGCAGCAACCAACGATTTCCACAACAGAGCCATCATGCTCGACTTCAAACTCATACATTATGCCGGGGGAGTAGCTGCCATCATTGAACGCATCAAGAAGCATGAATTTCAGTTTCTTGAATGTAGGCACTTCCGACATACCGTTGATAACCGGTTTTACATCCTCTACTTCGGTCACCTTCCACGCCGACTGATTGTACTGCCACGCAAGTCCTGAAAATGTCATCTTGGGAAAACGCAGGCCTGTAGAGCTGCCGGCCTTGGGAAGCTCTACACCGACGACCGTGAGATCGACGGTGTTGCCGGTGTAATTATATTGAGCCGAGAATGACATTCGGTTGACATTCTGCGCGCGGGTATCGACATCTTTGGACACTGTGAGGCAGTAACCGAGATTCTGGTCACTCACAACATCAGACGAGTCAGTGTTGCATGATGTCATTACGGTTATTGCGAATGCAAGAAGAAATGATTTGAGAATAAGTTTTTTCATTGAAATAAATATGTGATTAATCGTTCGACAAAATTACATATAAATCGACCGAACGACAAAGCATGGATCAGACATCTCTGTCTATTTAATATATTTTATAATAATTATACAGGTAAAACCATCGGTTACATCCCGTCGAAAACAAACCTCAGCGAAGCCCCTACGCGCCACGGCAAGCCACGCTGCACAAACGCATTGCCAATCGACACAAAGTAGAACGTATCATATCTCGTTGATGTGAGGTTCTCGCCCCAGAGCCTCACACTCCAGTTGTCTTTCTCAAGTGCGGCCGACGCGCCAAGCAACGCATAGAACAGCTGCCTGACTGTATTTGCCTCATTCCAGTATATATTCCCGGCACCCCTGATATTGACATTAACCGAAGGCCGCGCTCCCGCTATCTCAAAAGGCATCGTCCAGTTCAGCCCGGCAAAAAAGGTCTGCGCCGGTGCATAAGGCAGACGTTTACCCTTATAATCGCCACTTGTATCGGCAAATTTCCGGAACCGGGCATTAGTATAACCGTAACTTGTCCTGAATATTATATCGTCTGTAGCGTGCCACGTCGCCGATAATTCGACTCCTTTGCTATGGGTGCGGCCGGCGTTGGTCATTATGCGGCCTGTCGTCATGCCCGGCGGAAACATTGTAAGCTGCTGGTCGCTGCAGTCGATAAAGAACAACGCAGCGTCGGCCATAAGTCGGCCGTTGAGCCACGATGATTTTACTCCGATCTCATAGTTCCAGCTCTTCTCGGGTTTATAGCTCACTATCTCGCCGAGATCATAAGTCATCGACATGCCCATATACTGCATTATCCTTTGCTGCAGCACATCGCTGAACATCTGCGTATTATATCCGCCAGCCTTATAAGCCTTGCTGACAGTGGCATAAAGTTTCATATCGGGGAGCCGATAGGCAACGGCGATCCGGGGCAGCAGCTCCATATAATTGTCATGCAGACTGCCTGAATCATTGATTTTAAGCGGTGTGTGGCGATAAGGCGTCAGGTTGCCGTCGTCGCCTCGCTGCAAAGTTTCGTAGCCTGTATTGCACTGGCTGTGATGATCAAGCCCTACCCATTCACTGTCCCATCTCAGTCCGAACTGAAAGGTCCATCGCTGCAGATTATACGTACTCTCGTGATAGAGAGCAAAGCCTCGTGACTTCTGCTTGAAATCGCTGCCGAGCACAAAACTGCGTTCATCCCATCTGATCGGATAATCAGGGTTCATGTCATTTCTGTGGTTTTCGATCAGACGGGTTATTCCTGTGTCGAAAAATGTCACCGGCGCATCCATATCGCTTGATTTGGAAAACGCGAAAATGCCGCCGAGCCAGTCATAACCGCCTCTTGAACCTCTCGTGAACAGATCTTCCGAGAAAGACCACTCCTTGCGCCTCTGGGTGAGAGCAAAATAATCGTCAGTCAGAAAGTCCTGGTCAAGCGTCATATTGTCGTCGATATACTGGGCGGTCGTAACCGACGTGACCACAACCCTTTTGCCGACCCAGGCCACTGTCAGACCGTCGGAAAAAGTAGTTCGACGATAAAAACACGTATCATTATATGCTATCTTGCCGGTCGAAAGCGACTCATAGGGATAACCGCTCTGCCGGCCGTGGGAAATAGCGGCCACATTTGTAACCGATGCCCACGACCGCGGCCGCCATGCAAGTTTCCATCTTACCGATCCGCCACGGTCTGTGCCTACTTTCCCGTTGTTGTATTCATTCTTGAAATATCCGTCATTCATGTTATATAAGGCGGTGACTGCACTACCCCACTGCGGTGAGAATCTGTGATACCACCCTGCCGAAGCCCTGAACTCATTGTTTCGGCCATAAGCGGCCATGACACGCCATCCGGTGAAATTCCAGGGTGAGATGGTTCGGATATTCACCTGACCGCCCATGGTGTTGCGTCCGTTAAGCAACGACTGCGCCCCGCGGAGCACTTCGATACTCTCTATATCGGCTACGTCAAAGTCGTATGCGTCCTTGTTGAGTATCGGAACATTGTCGACAGTCAGGCCGATGATAGGCTGATCCATACGCGCGCCGAGCCCTCTGACATAAATCGACGACGTCATCCGCGAACCATAGTCGGGCATATAGAAATTCGGAGCCATTTCGCTCACATCCTTAAGACCCGTAATGCCATAGCGGCGGACCATCCCGGCCCCGATACGCGTCGTAGCCGCAAGTTCGGCCACCGGCATCTGTTTGACTCCGACAACCTCTAGTTCCTTCAGCTCACGATGGCCGTCGCGCAGCGAGTCGGCCGGCTCGGCATCCATCGTAACCGCCGCGGCCGACATTATTACAAATAAGATAATTCTGACTTTCATTTCAAGCGCAAATTTACATCAATTTATCAAAATAATCATAAAACTGCCCCTCACTCTCCCTTATTTCAAAAAATTATCAGTAAATTTGAACGCAAAACCAACCATACTCGTTACAATAATGGCCGATTTGCCTGTCGAAAACAAAGAACTCATTGCCCGTCTCCGTGACCCCGAAACATGTCGCGGAGCATTTGGTGAAGTCATCAAGACTTACTCCGAGCCTTTGTATTGGCAGATCAGACGCATGGTTCAGTCTCACGATGATGCCGACGACATACTTCAGAATACCTTTATGAAAGCCTGGTCGTCGATAGAGAATTTCAGAGGCGACGCCAAACTCTCGACATGGTTATACAAAATCGCGATCAATGAAAGCATCACATTTCTCGACCGCGAGCGGAAACGCCTCAGCGTCTCGATCGACGATCAGGAAGCCGATCTTGCGCGGACAATCGAAGCTGATACATTTTTCGACGGAGACGAGCTGCAGCGGAAACTTCGGGTCGCTATCGCCTCTTTGCCCGAGAAACAGCGTCTGGTATTCAACATGAAGTATTTCGACGACATGAAATACGAAGACATGTCAAACATTCTCGGCACAAGCATAGGCGCCCTGAAAGCGTCATATCATCTTGCCGTAAAGAAAATCGAGAACTTTTTCACAGGTACCGATTAAACCTTAAATCAAGAGAGTAGTCATATTGTACAACAGGGAATAAAATATAATATAATAAATGAAGAATCAAAGCGACATATTGAACCGGATAGACCGCAAGGACGGCCTGACTGTCCCGGAAGGCTATTTTGAAAATTTTGCCGCAAAAATGATTGAATCCCTGCCTTATAGAGATGAAGCAGAGAAACCGGCCGGCATTATACACGCACCTGCGACTTTCTGGTCTCGCGTAAGGCCATATGTCTATCTTGCCGCGATGTTCGCGGGCATATGGTGCATGCTCAAGATGTTTTCTCTTATGGTTTCACCTACCGACGCCAACAACGTCATTGACCGCAACCCGGTTTTGGCCGAGGCTATCGGAAGCGATGCGTTTATCAACGACTATGTTTTCGATGATCTAAGCCAGTGGGACATTATCGATGAGATGATCGAGGACGGTTTCGACAGTTCTTCGCTTGAGAATTTCGCAGAGTCAGATCATGAGATTTCTTTTATTGATCCCGCGGCCCCAGCCGGATCTGAATAACTTTTCATTTTTCGAGTATGAATAGAGCATTATCTTTTTTATTCCTCATAGTCGCGACATCACTCGCATCCGCCACACATGCTCAACAACCTGACGAACTCGACCGTCAGAGGCTGATCAACGAAGTCCGCAACTACAAACACGATTTTCTGGCCAAAGATCTCGAGCTCACCAAAAGCCAGCAGAATGATTTCTTTGCTCTCTATGACGAGATGGAGGAACGCATCGAAAAGCTCAACTCCGACACCCGCGACCTCGTGCAACGCACAATCTCAGATCCCGCGGCGTCAGACGTCGAGCTTGACGCCGCGGCAAGAGCAGTATATCAGCTTAAAAACGAGGAAAGCAACATCGAACTCGAATACTTCGACCACTTCAAAAAAATATTGCAACCGAGGCAACTGATACTCCTCAAGAATGCCGAACGCAAGTTCACCAGACAGTTGATGATACAACATCGAAGACTCAAAAATGCAGATTCCGAACGACGAAAACCTTGACCGTCGTCATATCCATAACGCTAAGCTCCGACTATTCGGGGCTTAGCGACTTTTGAACAAACCCTTTTTCCTCTTTTTGCGTTATATCTAAAAACGTCTTCAACTATGACCCGTAAAGACAATATAAATCAATACATTGCCCAGGCAATCAAAGACAATTGGGATAATCTCGCACTGACTGATTTCGACGGATCTTCGTTTCAGTTCCGCGACGTGGCCCGCAAAATCGCAAAACTACACATTCTTTTTGAATGCATCGGCATAAAGCCGGGAGACAGGATCGCCCTCTGCGGACGCAACAGCGCCCAATGGTCAATAGCTTTTCTTGCCTCGGTCACCTATGGCGCGGTAGCCGTACCGATACTCCACGATTTCAAGGCCGACAATATCCACCATCTCGTCAATCACAGTGAGTCAAAACTTCTTTTTGCTGACGTATATACATGGGAAAATCTCGATCCAGATGCAATGACTTCGCTCAAAGGGGCAATATTGATCAGTGATTACTCCATTCTGCTCAGCCGCAACAAGAAGATCGAATCTGCACGGCATAATCTCAACAGGCTATTCGGAGAACGCTATCCCGAACGCTTCACGCCCGATGATATCGACTACTTCGAACCAGCAGACGACCGACTTGCGCTCATAAACTATACATCCGGCTCAACCGGCATGTCAAAAGGCGTAATGCTCACATACGGCAATCTGTGGTCAAACGTACAGTTCTGTATCGACGGTCTCGACTTTCTATTGCCAGGCGACGGACTTGTATGCATGCTTCCCCTCGCCCACATGTTCGGTCTCATGGTCGAGTTGCTGCATCCGTTTGTCAAAGGATGCCATGTTTCGTTTCTGACCCGCACACCATCTCCCAGAGTCATCATGGAAGCGTTTGCCCGCGTAAAACCCAAACTGATTGTCACCGTGCCGCTGATCATCGAGAAAATCATACGCACCCGCGTATTCCCCATGCTCGACAAACCGCTGATGAAACTGCTGCTCAACGTCCCGGTGATCGATGACAAACTTTTTGCCCGCATAAAAGACAAACTGACCGAAGTATTCGGAGGCAATCTGAAAGAAATCATCATTGGCGGAGCCGGCCTTAACAAAGATGTCGAACAGTTTCTCCGACGCATACATTTCCCCTACACCGTCGGCTACGGCATGACCGAGTGCGGCCCACTCGTGGCTTATGCGCCGTGGGATATCCAGCGAGAAGGCTCATGCGGCCGCATAGTCGACCGCATGAATGCACGTATAGGTTCGACCGATCCCGCCGCCATACCCGGAGTCCTTTGGGTCAAAGGCGACAACGTAATGCAAGGCTATTACAAAAATCCCGAAGCCACGGCCGCCGTTTTCAACGACGGATGGATGAACACCGGTGATATATGCACCATCGACTCCGACGGCTTCCTCTATATCCGCGGCCGCGACAAAAACATGATACTCGGACCTTCGGGACAGAATATCTACCCCGAGGAAATCGAAATGCAACTCAACGCCATGCCCTACATTGGCGAATCTCTGATTGTCGAACGAAACGGAAAACTCGTCGCCCTGATCTATCCTGACATAGAGAATGCCAAGAGACAGAATATGAGCGACAGCGATCTCGCCAACGCAATGAAGCAGAACGTCGCCACACTCAATTCAAATCTTCCGGCCTACAGCCAGATAGCCGACTACAAGATCATGAGCGAAGAATTTGAGAAGACGCCCAAACGCTCCATCAAGCGATATCTGTATCAGCATTGATATAAAACATTGACATACAACCATTACTATCACATCACAATGATCCATAACGAATTGATCAAGTCCCTGAAATCAAAGGTTCTTGAAGGCGGGGAGATCAGTGACACCGATGCATATGCCCTCGCCGACAGCCTGCCGGCTTCGTCGAAACTTCTGCGTAAGGCTGCGGCGGAAATAACCTCGCATCTGTGCAGCCCTACATTTGATTTATGTTCGATAGTCAACGCTCGCTCCGGTCTGTGCGGCGAAAACTGCAAATGGTGCGCACAATCGAAATACTACAGCACGGGCTGCGAAACCTACGATCTGGTCGATCACGACGAATGTATGGCTGCGGCACGCGACTGCAGCCTCAAAGGCATTCGCCGATTCTCTCTTGTCGCGAGCGGCAGAGCCGTGAAAGGCAATGCCTTGAAAAGCATCTGCGCCTTGCTTAATGAAGCCGCTGCCGAGACAGGCATCAGCACCTGCGCCTCGCTCGGGCTGCTTGACCGTAACGATCTGCAACAGCTTTGGGATGCCGGAGTGCGCCGCTACCACTGCAACCTCGAGACTGCCCCTTCTCACTTCTCAACGCTCTGCACCACCCACACCGTCGAAGACAAGATCAACACCATAAATGCCGCCCGCGAAGTCGGTTTCGAAATTTGCTCCGGCGGAATCATCGGCATGGGAGAGACTGTCAGACAAAGAGCCGAATTCGCACTTAAACTCCGCGAGATCCGTCCGGATTCGATCCCGATCAACATTCTGTCTCCGATCCCCGGAACACCGCTTCAGGACACGGAAGCCATCAGCGAGGACGACATACTCGATACCGTAGCCCTATTCCGCTTCGTCCACCCGCTTACTCAACTGAGATTTGCCGGCGGACGCAAACGTCTGTCACGCAAAGCTCAGATCGAAGCTATGAAAATCGGCATAAACGGCGGCATTGCAGGAGATCTGCTGACGACACTGGGATCTACTGTGACCGAAGACAAAGCCTTGATCGACGAAGCAGGTTATAAATTATAAATATTTATATATGCCCGAACTGACCAACGCTCTGCGAAAACTCGTGCGCTCCCTGGGTGATGCCAAAGCGCGACGCGAACACCGGCTGTTTGTCGCCGAAGGCACTAAGTGTGTCAGCGACACTGCCGGACAGTTTACATGCCGCTATCTGCTCGCTCGCCCTGCATGGCTCGAGGAAAACAGTGACGTCATCGGCCGCATGGGCGATGCGGAGATAATACGCACGACTACGGCCGACATGGAGCGTATGACACAACTCTCGACGGCGCCGGGCGTCATCGCTGTCTACCATATACCCGAAGAGACGAAAAGCGAAGACTTCTGCCTGCTCGGCGATGAGCTTGTCGTTGCGCTTGACCGCATTCAGGATCCCGGCAACCTCGGCACCATCATCAGGCTCTGCGACTGGATGGGGGTGACTGCCATCCTCGCTTCTCGTGATACGGCTGACGTATGGGCGCCGAAAGTAGTCCAGTCAACCATGGGCGCAGTCGCAAGAGTCAGGGTCATATATGTCGACGATCTCGCCTCTGCACTGCGCGTGTGGCCGGCACCGGTCTACGGCACTTTCCTGTCGGCACCGAGCATCTACACCGCCGACCTCGGCGCTCGGGGAGTGGTGGTCTTCGGCAACGAAGGCCGAGGCATATCGCCTTCGGTCGCTGAGTGTGTGACTGACCGGCTGTTCATACCCTCTTTCCCGCCCGATCGCCCGACATCCGAATCTCTCAACGTGGCCACTGCGGCCGCTATCACCCTTTCACAATTCCGCAGCCGGCAGTTGCGGTCAAGAAACTGAACAACACCACGCTGTCATGGCAAAGAAGCAGATTAAATCAATGTGGTTCTGCTCCCAGTGCGGAGCAGAATCTTCCAAATGGGAAGGCCGATGCCCCGCATGCGGAGAATGGAACACCATGGTCGAGGAAAAGATCGCCGTCGGCCCGTCGCGTTCGCCGTCGCCGGTCTCGTCAGGCCGTCGCGACAAAGCGCAGGCCGTAAATGACATCCGGCCGCTCGATCAGCAACGCGTCGCCATGCCGTCGGCCGAACTCAACCGTGTCCTCGGAGGCGGACTCGTCGCCGGATCACTGGTTCTGCTCGGGGGCGAACCGGGCATTGGCAAATCGACCCTCGTACTGCAGAATCTGCTTTCGATCAAGTCCAAGACCATCCTATATGTATCGGGAGAAGAAAGCGCCACTCAGCTCAAACTGCGCGCCGACCGCATCGGACGCGGAAGCGACAACTGCTTCATCGTATGCGAGACATCGCTTGAGAATATTTTCACACACATAGAAGAACTCCAGCCCGGCATACTCGTCGTCGATTCTATCCAGACCATCGCTTCGGACGCGCTCGAATCAGCCGCCGGCAGTGTCAGCCAGGTCAGGGAGTGCACGGCCCGACTGCTCGCCTATGCTAAATCGTCGGGAGTACCCGTGCTTCTGATCGGTCATATCACTAAAGACGGATCGCTTGCCGGACCCAAAGTGCTCGAACACATTGTCGACGCTGTTCTCCAGTTCGAAGGCGACAGTCAGTATATGTACCGCATCCTGCGCGCCATAAAGAACCGCTTCGGAAGCACCTCGGAACTCGGCATCTATGAGATGGGGCGGCGCGGACTCCGCGAAGTGTCCAACCCGTCGGAAATGCTGTTGTCGCACAGCGACGAGGATCTTTCGGGCGTCTCGGTCGGTGTCACCGTCGAGGGCAACCGCCCGTTCCTGATCGAGATACAGGCTCTCGTAAGCACCGCGGCCTACGGCACACCGCAACGCTCCGTGACCGGCTTCGACGGCCGCCGTCTCAACATGCTCCTTGCCGTTCTCGAAAAGCGCGTAGGCTTCAAGCTCGACCGCAAGGACGTGTTCCTTAACATCGCCGGCGGACTGAAGGTCAACGACCCCGCACTCGATCTTGCCGTTATATGCGCCATACTCTCGAGCAATGTCGACATGGCTGTCGGCCGACGTTTCTGCATGGCCGGAGAAGTCGGCCTCACCGGCGAGATACGCCCCGTGACCCATATCAGCCGACGCATATCCGAAGCCGCCAAACTCGGCATGACGGATATAATAGTTCCCAAAGGCAACATGAAAGGAGCCGAGACACCGCCCGAGGGCATCACGGTCCACGAGGTGTCTAAAGTAGAGGAAGCGTTCCGCACTCTATTTGCGTGAAGTGAAGGCTATACTCACAGCCACCATTGCCGCAAGAGCCCACGGATAGTAGAGATAAGGCCACGGATCGCCCGGCGACATTCCTGCAAGGCCGGCAGCAAGAAGTGTCTGCGCTCCGTAAGGAAGCAGACATTGCGTGACACACGAGCAGGTGTCGAGCAGACTGGCCGTGCGCGCCCCGCTCAGACCGTAACGCCCCGCTATTCTCTTTGTCAGCGATCCGACGGTCAGTATCGCCACAGTATTGTTGGCCGTGCAGACATTGACCGACGACACCAGCACGGCGATCGACAGTTTTGCTCCTTTTGCCCCGTGAATACGCGCTGTCAGCTGCTGCAACAGAAAATCGATACCGCCTGTCGACCTGATCACGCCAAGCATACCGGCCGCGAGCAATGTCACTATGATAAGCTCGCCCATGGAGACGGCACCGTCACCCATATATCGGGCCAGATCAAGGAGCGTGTATTCGCCTGTCAGACATGCTATGACTATGGCCGAGACAATGCCGATGACTAATACTGTCAGCACATTGATCCCCGCGATTGCGGTTCCGATCACCAGAAGATAAGGTAACAGCAACAGTGCGTTGCTGCCGTCGGCCGTCGGCAATGTATTTCCCGCGAGGCCGGCTCCGGCTTCCTCCCAGCCGAGAAACGCATAGACGATCAGCGCCACCGCCGCCGCAGGCACCGCGATGCGCAGGTTAGCCCTGAACTTGGCGTTCATGGCCACGTCCTGAGTCCGCGTGGCCGCTACAGTCGTATCGGAAATGAACGAAAGATTGTCTCCGAAAAAAGCTCCGCCGAGCACCGCAGCCACAAACATAGCCCCGTTTCCGCCGCCGGTGTTTGCCAGATCGACTGCAAGCGGCGTGAGCGCCACTACGGTGCCAACCGAGGTGCCGATCGAAAGTGAGATCAGACAGGCCGCAAGAAACATGCCGGGCAATATAAGCTGATAAGGCAGGAATTCGAGTACGACGGCGACCATGGCGTCAACCGCCCCGATCTCCTTGGCTAAAGTCGCAAACGCTCCCGCAAGGATAAAAATCCATATCATATAGATTATGCCCGGATTTCCGGCCGCCTTCGACATCGTCTCCACCCGTTCGGCCAACGGTTTGCCCGAGTCGGTCAATATCGCCCACATCGAAGCGGCCACAAAAGCCACCGATACAGGCATCGCATAAAAATCGCCCGAACACAGCGACACGACAAGATATAACGTCAGGAAAACCACTATCGGCGAGAGAGCTGTCAGTCCTTTTCTAACCCCTATGCGGGTCATTGGATCTATTTGATTGTTCTTATCCGGAATACTCATTATTTTTATGACTGTAAAATTATTCACCTGTAAATACAAGCAAGTCGCTGTATATCTTCAATATGCGTTCTCCATAGCGTTTATTCTGAGCCCATCGTCCGCTAAGATCATGCCACGACGAAGCCGACCCCCTGGCGACAGCGCCGAACCGAGGATCGACAAGCCTCTCCCCTTCAGGCAGATCGGGCATTTTTCCGCCACAGGGAACGGCGTATGCATAGAGATGCTGCAGATGGGCTGTCACACCCTCGTCGACCGTAGCGAAGCGGACTCCACGCCGACCGGTCCTGACCACTCCGAGACCGCAATAATTGTGATCGTCCGGTTTTACGGCCGTTCCGCCGCCGAACCTGAACCATCCAGTTTCGACAATCGCCTGACAGAACGCCACATCGCCGCGCAATCCATAACGGCGGCCCACCTCAATATAGGCCTCGGCTATCGCCTGATCGAATTTCGGATTATGCCGGCGCACAAAAGCAGTCATCCTCTCCGCGTCGACTCTCACATCGCCGCAGATAGAAAGCGAGTCAGACACAACGTCGAAATCCATGCCGCAGATAGCTTCCTCGATTGCCACATCGAGAAGATCCGACTGTCCGTGTGCAATCGGCCCGACACTCAGCAGAACGACCCAAACAAACAACGCCCTTGCCCGACCGTCAACCATATATCAGAGATTTATAAGCTATCACACTACAAAGATAAACCATTTTCCCCTCATCATCACAACTTCACCATCAAAAAAACCGCCAGGTCTGACTTGTCTGTGCCGTCCGACTTGTCCGACAATGTCCGATCCGTCTGACCACATCCGATCTTGCCGCCGAAGTTTTTATTGATCACAAAATTTCATCAATACGAAATATTTTCACTAACTTCGCATCGCAGACCCCAAACGTCTGCAACTACATAATTCTGAAAGCGTTTACTCGGCGCTCATGGCTTGTTGAACATTCAAGATGCTTCAAAAAGCGGAGCGGACAAAAAGTACAGATTCTCACGCTTTTTGCATATAGTAACCCCATGAATTCGGAGAATCTATAGTGGCACTTATCACACTTTTATGCCCGTAAAGACCTTTTATCTAAGAGCAAAAACATCTCTGGCCCTGCTACTCGCCGCGCTATGCTCTCTGCCGTCGTTTGCCGACGTCACCCTCGACCAACTCGAATTCACGTTAACCAATGATGGAAGCGGCTACTCCGTCCGCCAAAAGTACGGTACCAAACTCGAAGGCGCCCTCTATATCCCTGAAATCTACAACGGTCTCCCCGTCACAAGAATCAGCGATAGAGCTTTTGAGATGTGTGATAAATTAACACATGTATCAATTCCAAATTCAGTCACATATATCGGAGAAGGTGCATTTGTTCATTGCTATTCACTCGCTACGATCAATATTCCTAACTCTGTCCCATCTATTGAATCTGGAACTTTTACAATGTGCAGTGAATTGACACAAGTATCTATTCCTAATTCTGTCACTACTATCGGCAACTACGCATTTAGTGCTTGTAGCTCCCTATCCCAAATCAATATACCCAATTCCGTCACTTCAATCGGGGATGAAGCATTTAGCGATTGCGGACTCTTAAGTCTGATAATACCGTCTTCTGTCATAAGCCTGGGAGATTATGTAACCGGAGAATACAGCAATAATGTCAAGATTGCCTACCCCGACGATCTAAATGCAAAATTTGATGATCGTTATTGGATTCCGGCAATCAGATACCCTCGCAATGCCATTATCGAAAACGGCGTAATCTATAATGCCGACAAAACAAAACTCTATTTTGCTACTACATCTCCTCGCGACAAACTAATAATTCCGTCTACTGTTACAGAAATTGGAGACTATGCTTGCGCTGAATGTTCAATCTCTGATATTTTACTTCCACCATCTATCTCTTCCGTAGGAAAAAATTCTTTTGGAATGTTTATAACGAAAAGAATCGCCTTTCCTCAGAAATTTGCGCAGAATATAAATCTTGACTTTTATAACGTGAGTATCCCCTACCCTGACGATTGCATCGAGTCTGACGGCATGATTTACTCGCCCGACAAATCGGTTCTTTACTTTGCTCCATCTACTTTAGCCGGCGAATATACCGTACCGGCCGAGTTGAAATAGATCGGCCAATCGGCGTTCGCATATTGCGATTCAATCTCGGCTATCAAGGCCCTGCCGACCGTTCCGCCAACGCTTGGCAGCAATAATTTCGTCAACCTTTTCGACAGCATCCCATTAGAGGTCGCCACAGCTTCGCGCGGACTCTATGCCAACGCCGACGGCTGGAATAAATTCTTTAACATTCAAAACCGCATGGTCGAGGACGCCGACAGCATTGAGATCGTCAACGAAAACGCCGGCGAACTCATAAAAGGCATCGACCGCACGAAGCTCGACCGATATGTCAGCCTCAAGATCTCGGGCCCGATCAACAGCGCCGACCTTATCATGATCAACCGTATGCCCAATCTCCTGTCCGTCGACATGAGCGACGCGACGGTCGAGGCTTCGGACCGCTACTACTATCAACTCGACGGAGTCAACTACTACACGGCCGACGACCGCCTCGGTAGCTATTGGTTCAACGCCATCGCCCCGGTCGAGGTCCGTCTACCGGCCGTCACCACTCTTTCGCCCAACGCCCTGCGCA
This sequence comes from uncultured Muribaculaceae bacterium, assembly GCA_910587545.1. Taxonomy (GTDB): domain Bacteria; phylum Bacteroidota; class Bacteroidia; order Bacteroidales; family Muribaculaceae; genus CAG-873. The sequence continues at coordinate 23,074 of CAJUMI010000015.1, forward strand.
ACAACGCCATCGAATCGCTGACCATACCCGGATCCGTGCAGACAATCGAAGCATCAGCCCTTGCCGGCAACCGTCTTAAGACCGTCGTACTCGAGGCCGGCGAAGGCGCCATCAGCTGCAGCTCCGACAATTATCTGTTCAACCAGCCGATCAACAGCCTCGTCTACAACCGCCCCGTCAGCTCGGCGATATTCTCGGGCTGCAAATCGCTACGATCGCTGACCATAGGCGACAATATCACCGAGATCGGCCCGAGCGCATTCAGCGGCTGCACAGGCCTTACAGAACTCACCCTGCCCGCATCGGTTACGTCAGTCGGATCACAGGCTTTCCAATCCTGCATCGGCATCAAGAGCCTCTCTCTACCCGAAACTCTCGCAACCATCGGCTCGCAGGCTTTTCAGGACTGCTCGTCGCTTGAAAAGCTCGATCTGCCCAAATCCGTGACCTCGATCGGCGCGGGAGCCTTCCGCAGCTGCACAAGCATCGATTCGCTCGTGATACCCGAGTCGATAACCACCATCAGCGACGAAGCGTTTGCCAATTGTTCGGGTCTTAAATCCGTCCATATACCCAACTCGGTCAACTCGATAATGAGCAACGCATTCAGCAGCTGCTCGTCGTTGACAGAAATTGAATTTCCGGCTTCGCTCTCCACCATCGGCAGCTATGCTTTCGCTTGGTGCACCGGGCTCCGCAGCGTCATCATCCCCAACTCGGTCAACTCGCTCTACGGCAATCCGTTCTCAGGCTGCTCGGGACTCGTCAGAAGCGCCTACCCCGACAATCTCGCCAACCCATTCGGCGACGGCATATCCGTGGCTTATCCACGCGAGGGCGCTGTCATCGAAAACGGCTGGATATTCAACGCCGATTCTACAGCTCTCTACTTTGCCCCTATCGATCTCGCGGGCGAATACATGATCCCCGAAAAAGTCTCGGCTATAGGCCGCTCGGCGTTCAGCCGCTGCTCCGGTCTTGAAGCCGTCATCATCCCCTCGTCCGTCACGGAGATAGGGTCCAACGCCTTCAGTCTGTGCGATGGGCTTTCGTCGGTCAACATATCCGACATGTCCGCATGGTGCGGCATCAACTTCGTCAATGCCGAAGCCAACCCGCTGCAGTTCGGTCATAAGCTCGTCATCGACAGCACAGAAGTAGTCGACCTCGTCATCCCCGCCGGCATCCGTCGCATCAACGACTACGCCTTTGCCGGAGCCTCAGCTCTAAGAAGCCTGGCGATCAACGAAGAAGTCGAATCGATCGGCTTCGGATCGTTCAGCGGCTGCACGTCAATCGACTCCATCACCTGCTTCCCCGCGACTCCGCCGGCATTGGTCAACGAATCATTCGACGCCGCGCTCTACGACCGTGCCGAACTGGTCGTACCTGCAGACGCCGAGCTCGATTATTATCTCCATGCCATCTGGGGTAAGTTCATGAATATCAAGGGCGCTGACCTCTCCGGCATAGAAGATATCGTCTGCGACGACGATAACGCGCCCTACGAGCTGTATAACCTGCAGGGTGTCAGAGTCGACCGCGACAATGCCGCACCCGGCATCTACATCCGCCGCCAAGGCAATAAGACCACAAAGGTTTACAGAGAATAAAACAAACACACAACATCACCAAGGGCGATGCGTCAGAAAACAACGACGCATCGCCCTGCTATTATCCACCCCATCCGACTAAGATGTCCGACCCTGTCCGAGAAGTCCGAAAAGTCCGACCCGGTCCCACCTGATGCCAAAGCAAAAAACCGTGAGCCGGCGAATAATCTCCGACTCACGGCCTACGTTTCAACTATTTATTTATGAGAGCCTCCGATCCCAGTTTCACAACCCGGAGGGGAGGACGAGGGATGCTGAATTTCAGAGCGCGTCTCTAAATGGTTTCACGCTTTGAATATATAACACTCCTACGGTTTTAAATACAGATCGCAAGCCGCTAAAAGAGATTAATTTATGCTAAGATTAACCATACGGCCGACCGCTATTGTCCGACGAATGTCACACGGTCTCCGACAAAGGTTATATCGCCCTCTTCTGCCATATGCCGCAACACTTCCACAATCAGTTTCTTTCTGGTAGGGAAAAACGAAAGGACACGGTCGAGATTCATCGCCGAGCAGTCGGAAAACAGGGCCTTCACCTCTTCTGCAGCGCCGTGCAGTTGTCCGTCGGTGTATGACGCATCCTGACGCCTGCCTCGGCACACGTCACATATACCGCAGTCCGAGGCTCGGTCTGACTGGCCGAAATAGTCGAGCAGGATGCGCGAGCGGCAGTAGCCGTCGGTGAATGCAAAGCGCTTTATGGCGTCGAGACGCGCCTCGAAACGCGCCCGCTGTTCCTCATAGACCACGCGCGGGATAACAAGATAGCGCGGCAGTTCGCGCGAGGTGGAATAAAAGACGTATGGCGTCATGCGCCGCGGGATGTAATGTATCACATGCATGCGCGAGAGTGTGACTAAAGCGGTGGTGACAGCCAGTTCGCTTATGCCCATCGTCGACGCTATGCGCGACTCGCTGATCGCCACATAGTCGGAAAAGAGACCCGGATAGATGCGCAGGATGCCTTGGAACACCGCCTCGGTGGCCGCATCTAGTTCGAGGCCGTAGAAATCTGACTTGTCGACAAGAATCATGATGCGCGACATGGTCAGTGTCTCGTCGGAGTACTCGATATAGCCGGCTCTTGTCAGTATCGCGAGCGAGCTGCGGGTCATTGCGGGCTGCAGCCTGAACAGCCGACAGAAACGGTTGAAATCGCATTCATATACATGATTATAACCGCCGCCTACGACCACGTCGAGATAATTGCCGAGCAACTCATAGACTTTCAGTATGTAGTCCTTCGGGGGATAAGCCTCGGAGAGTCTGCGCGACAGCAATCCTTTATCAGATTTCGCCACAAGCATCACGGCAAACGCCGGCTGACCGTCGCGCCCCGCGCGTCCGGCTTCCTGATAATATTCCTCGAGGGACGAAGGCAGATCATAGTGGATCACAACCCTAACGTCGGGCTTGTCGATGCCCATTCCGAAAGCGTTTGTCGCCACGATCACCCTTATATCGCCGCGTTTCCATCTGTCCTGACGGTCGTTCTTTTCTTCGGGCGACAGTCCGGCATGATAGAAGTCCGACGATATCCCGGCCCTGCATATCACATCCGACAGTTCGCGGCAGCGGCGCCTCGACCGCACGTAGACGATCGACGAACCGGCGGTGTTGGCGAGCACCTTGAGCATGCGGCCCTCTTTGTGTTCGTCGCGGCGGACGATATAACTTATGTTCTCGCGGGCAAAGCTTCGGGAGAAGAGTCTGGGACTGACCATCGCGAGTTTGTCGGCGATATCGGCAACCACGTCGGGCGTGGCCGAAGCCGTCAGCGCGAGCACAGGCGCTCCGGGGAGAAGCGCCCTCAGATCTCTTATAGCGAGATACGACGGACGGAAATCGTAGCCCCACTGCGATATGCAATGAGCCTCATCGACGACTATCGCCGAGACATGCCACTCTTTCAGTTCATCGACAAATGATTTCTGCCTGAGACGCTCGGGCGACAGATAGGCGAGACGGGCTTTGCCGAGCCGGCAGCGGTCGATGGCCAGCCGTGTCTCGCGCCGTGTCAGTCCCGAATGGAAATATACGGCTCTGATGCCCCTCTGATAGAGATTGTCGACCTGATCCTTCATCAGCGATATCAGCGGCGACACAACGATGGTGAGACCGTCGAAAAGCATCGCCGGAACCTGAAACGTCAGCGACTTGCCGCCGCCGGTAGGCAGCAGACCGATGGTGTCACGGCCTTCGAGCAGCGAATCGATGATCTCGGCCTGTAGCGGCCTGAACGCTTCATAACCCCAGTATCGCCGCAGTATATCGACGGGTGTCATAGGCTCATAAGCGGCCGTCAGTCCTCGCAGATATGAATCTGCTTGACGAGCAGCTGGAGTGTCGAGGCAGCGTTGCGATGCTTGTTCTCCTCTATGGTGAAACAGATATCGAACCGTCGGCCCGCATGTATGGCATCAAAATATTTGGCCGCATTGAAAGCGATGGCATTGAACACCTTGCCCGAGGTATCGTCGACAAGTTCGAGCTTGATATGCTCGAATTGCTTGCCGACAAGTTTGCTCATGCCGAAATCCTTTACTCTGCGCGCGCAGAACGTGGGCTTCTGGTTGCCTGGGCCGAAGGGATTGAACAGACGGAGCGTCGACACAAATTCGGGGGTTATCTGCCCGAAAGATATCACGGCGTCGATGTCGATCTGCGGAGTGAGCTGCTCGTCGAGAATATTAGCCGCCACATAGTCCTCGAAGCGACGGGTAAACTCGGCTATGTTTTCTTCTTTCATCGACAGTCCGACGGCATAAGCGTGACCGCCGAAGTTCTCAAGCAGATCGCGGGTCGAGTCGACAGCCTTATAGACATCAAAGCCCTGGACAGAGCGCGAAGAACCGGTAGCGAGGCCGTTGGCAAAAGTCAGCACCACCGCCGGCTTGTAATAGAGTTCTGTCATGCGCGAGGCCACGATGCCGATGATGCCTTTATGCCAGTCCTTGTTGTAAATCACTATCGAACGCTTGTCTGACTCCATCTCTCCGCGTGAGTCGAGAATGGCGTTGGCCTCGTCGGTGATGCGCTTGTCAAGCTCCTTACGGTCTTTGTTATACTGGTCGATGGCGATGCTGCGTTTTGTGGCATCTTTCATATCGCGGCTGACAAGCAGCTCGACAGCCTCGCGACCGCTCTGCATGCGCCCTGAAGCATTGATGCGCGGGCCTATCTTGAATATAACGTCGCTGATAGTGATCTCCTTGCCGCCGAGTCCGCACGTACGGATAATGGCGCGCAGACCCATGTTGGGATTGGAGTTTAGCCGCTTCAGTCCGACGTAGGCCATCACTCGGTTTTCGTCGACCATAGGCACGATATCTGCAGCGATGCTCACCGCCACAAGATCCAGCATACCGTCGAGTTCGGCTGTGCCGATGCCATTGCTGATCGAGAATGCCTGCATGAATTTATAGCCTACCCCGCAGCCCGAAAGGTGCTGGCAAGGATAGGTCGACCCCTCGAGCTTGGGGTTTAGAATAGCCACAGCCGGCGGCAACTCTTCGTCGGGCACATGATGGTCGCAGATAATAAAATCGATGCCTCTCTCCCTGGCATATGCGATCTCATCGTTTGCCTTGATGCCGCAGTCGAGAATGATGATGAGTTTCACACCCTGTTCGACAGCCATATCGATGCTTCGGCGCGAAATGCCGTAGCCCTCGTCATAGCGGGTCGGGATGTAGTAGTCGATCTCAGAATAGAAATTCTGCAAATAGCGGTAGACCAGCGCGACGGCTGTCGTGCCGTCGACATCATAGTCTCCGTAGACCATGATTTTTTCCTTAGATCCCATCGCACGGTTAAGACGGTCGACAGCCTTATCCATGTCGGGCATCAGAAACGGATCGTGAAGGTCGCGCAACGAGGGATGGAAAAACTTCTCTGCGTCGTCGAGAGTCGTAATTCCCCTTTGCACCAACAGTTCACTTATCGGGGCGCAATTAGCAAAGCGCCTCGCAAGTTCGTCATGCCTCTGTTCGTCTGTGTAATGGGATAGATAATTCCATTTACTTGTCATTTATGTTGTTCTTTTTTATTTATCGAGCTAATAGCGGCACATCAGCCGCTTGTACAAGGAGGGAACAGAGGAGACCGGCAAACCGCAAGAGAGAGACGGACAATTCTGCCCGACGGATATGCAAAAATAGCCAAAATTATCGGATAATTTCGGCTATTTAAGGTTATTTAATAGTCAGATGAAGGTCACATAATCTTAGAGCCTTAAACAAACTCTAAAGCCTCTACACTCCGGCCTTACCGTCGAGATGGACATCCATCTGCGGGAAAGGAAAGCTGATACCAGCTTGAGGCAATTCGTTGTACACCCGTTCGTTGATCTCATAGTAGACGTCCCAGTAATCAGAGTTACGGGTCCAGGCTCTCACCTTGAGTTGCACCGAACTGTCGGCGAGATTGTCGACAAACACTTTGGGCGAACCGTCGGTTTTCGGCAACATGGCGCGCACTTTTTCAGCCTGCGCCTCCTGCCAGGTCTGGATCTTTGCATTGACAGGCGACTTGTGCATCAGTTTCTGAAACCATGTACGTTTCGGCTCGGCCGGCACATCAGGTATGCCGTCACCGTCGAGATCGATCTCCGCTTCGGCAGCAAGCTGCTCGTTTCTGCGACGTTCACGGTCATCCTCGATAAAACCTTTCACCACCCTGTCGTCCGAATCCAATATGTCGAGCAACGCTTTACGCGCGGCGTCGACGTTGTCGCCGTAGGATATACCGATTGTCCAGTCGACGCGCCTGTAATCAGCCCTGGAGTAATTGTTGACCGAGCCTGTCGACAGTCCGCCGTTAGGTATGATGATCTGTTTGTTGTCGGGAGTCGAAATGACCGTATGGAATATCTGAATCTCACGCACTGTGCCGGCATAGCCGCCGGCTTCGATATAATCACCTACCCTGTAAGGCTTCAGAAGCAATATCAGCACACCGCCGGCAAAGTTCTGGAGAGTTCCGCTCAGAGCCATACCGACCGCAACGCCTGCCGAGGCAAATATGGCGATAAACGACGAGGTCTCGATGCCGAGAATACCGATAACTGTCACTACGAGAATAAAGTAGAGCAGCATTCTGACAAGACTGAGCACAAACGTGCTTAGCGACGCATCCACCTTGCGCCGGAGCAATATGCCCGAAACGACACGATAGATCTTGTTGATGATATACCGGCCTATATAGAACACCGCTACCGCGATAGCCACATTTATGGCCAGCGACACAAGTCCGTTGACCATTTTGTCGATCAGTTCGTCGAGAGGCAGCGATTTGAGCATCTGCAGCTCTTCCTTGGGGTCAGGTATTGAATCCGGCACAACCGGCACCTTGAATGGATCTTGGGCAAAAAACATAGTCTGACGTTGAAATTTTCTGGATTAACGTATCAGTGCCGAAGCTACATCATCAAACCAATCGAGCCTGCTGTAGTTCAACCATGTCGCATCGGCATCACTATCCATTATAAACGTTGAAAGGCCGGAATGTTCGCGTATCGCAAGAGTATTCCAGATGCGGTCTGTCGCCAGCTCCAGTTCAACGGTCTCGGCCATAGCCTCTTCATAGGCGGCGCGCAGGCGCTCATCAGCCGTAAGCGCTCCGATATATCCGCCGAAATCACAATAGTAGCGGTTGAGCGAAGTTGTATATGACTGTGGAGTGTAACCGTCCGGCACACCGGTTGAATTGTTCTCGTATATCGCTCTTGTGGCCGATGCAAGTTTTTCGAGTCCGGCAGTGTTGATCACCGACACCGTGCACATCCGGTAACGGGGATTGGTCATGGAGCTGTAGAAGTCGAAGGTGTCCTGCGCCGCTTCGGCGAGTTCGGGTGTAGATGCGAAGAAATGTCTGACATTGCGCTCATACGGCATCCCGTACGACAGCACTTCCGTAGGATAGGCAACAATCTTCGGCGCTGCATTGCGAAGCTGATACATCACCTCGACCGATGCCATGTAGCAGCAGTCGAAATAGATAAACCCGAACCCCCTGCCGCCAAGCACGTCTGCCATCGTGGTTATGTTCATCTTGTATCTGTCATTATGCTCGCTGCCGTAGGAATAGGTTTCGAATTCAGAACCCGCATTGTCTTCTGAGATTCCGTCCTCGATCCAGCCTGTGCCGTGTCCCCAGAGTATCAGGCCGTAGTCACGGGCAGGCGACAGTGACTCCATATCGTCAAGCACCTCCGACATCCGTCCGGCGCTCTGCGGCAGGACATCGCTGTCATAGATCTTCAGTGTATCGATCTTGCCTTGACCTGTGACTTCCTTAAGAATCTGACGGCCGTTTGACGAAGAGTGGAACACGATCAGCCGGCCGTCGGTGATGTCACCGGCCGCCGCCGCGTCGCACATCTCCCGTATATCCTGCATATCATAGTCATAGGGTTCCTGATATCCGAGACCGTTGTTTGACGCAAGCATATAGACGAGCACCGTACGCCCGACTTCCTCTGGAACCGGCGTCGAAGGATCGACGGGTTCATTTTCATTATTGTCTCCGCATGAAATCAAGGCCATAGAAAAAGGCATCAAAGCCGGCAGCAAACGAAAAAACTTGTATATCTGTTGTAATTTATTCATTCATTGTAAGGTTTAGCAATCACAAAGTTAATAAAAGAAGACGAGATATCGGGAGCGGATTGGCCAATATTTGGCTTTTTTGAGTAATTTTGCCGCAAACAACAGCTTTGAAATGAACCCGCGAAATATTGACATAAAAAATTACAGCTATCCTCTCCCCGACGAGAAGATCGCCAAGCATCCGCTCGACCGGCGCGATGCCTGCCGCCTGCTTGTGAGATCAGCCGACGGCGCGGTCAGCGACCGCCGCTTCGACGAACTGCCCGGCCTGTTGCCTGACAACGCCCTGCTGATCTACAACAATACCCGCGTGATCAACGCGCGCCTGCGTTTCCGCAAGCCGACGGGCGGACTGATCGAGATTTTCTGCCTCGAGCCGGCTTCGCCGTCTGACTACGCACTCAACTTCGCCTCTACCGGGGGATGCTCGTGGTACTGTCTTGTAGGCAATTCAAAAAAATGGAAGGACGGCGCTCTCGAGGGCGCCGTCTCGCTCGCCGACGGCCGGACGGTCTGCCTGACAGCCAAACGCACCGGACGCAACGACACCGAGTCGACCATAGCCTTTTCATGGGACGATCAGGGTGTCTCCTTCTCCGAAATCATTTCAGCAGCAGGCGAGATACCGATACCCCCCTACCTCAACCGCGATACAGAAGCGAGCGACAGCGATGACTATCAGACCGTCTACAGCCGAGTCGAAGGGTCGGTAGCCGCTCCTACAGCCGGGCTTCATTTCACCGACAAGGTACTCACGGAAATCGACCGCCGTGGCATAGGTCGGCGCGAAGTGACGCTTCACGTAGGCGCCGGCACTTTCCGTCCCGTCAAAGCCGAGCATATCGGCAACCATGACATGCACAGCGAGTTTATTGTCGTGGGCCTCGGACTTATCGAAGAGCTCGCCGCCATCGCCGCCGGCCGGTCAAAAAAGATAATCGCCGTCGGCACCACGTCGGTGCGCACACTCGAAAGTCTCTATCACATAGGCTGCCTTATCGCCGAAGGCACCTGGCAGGGAGAACTGCCCCAATGGTATCCCTACGACGACCGTCATCCCCGGCTGTCGACGGCCAAGGCTCTCGAAACCCTTGCAGAGCACCTGCGCGACCGCGGACTTACGTCACTGGTAGCCTCGACACGCATCATCATCGCCCCGGGCTACGACTACCGGATCGTCAGCGGCATGATCACAAACTTCCATCAGCCGCAGTCTACACTGCTGCTGCTCGTGTCGGCCTTTATCGGACCGGAGTGGCGTCAGGTGTACGACCACGCCCTGGCTTCAGACTACCGCTTCCTCAGCTACGGCGATGCCTGTCTTTTTCTAAAACCCCAACAATAGATTCAAAGCTCATATTATGTCAGCTCATATCCATTATTCAACAGCCGAACTCGAAAACGATCTCCGTTATCTCAGACTTCTATCCCGCTCGTTTCCGACCGTTGCGGCGGCAAGTACGGAAATCATCAACCTCGAAGCCATACTCAACCTGCCAAAAGGCACAGAGCATTTTCTGACAGACATCCACGGCGAATACGAGGCGTTCCAGCACGTGCTGAAAAACGCTTCCGGAACAGTCAAGCGCAAAGTCAACGAAATATTCGGCAACAGCCTGCGCGAGTCGGAGAAAAAAGACCTCTGCACCCTGATCTACTATCCTCAGGAAAAGCTCGAACTCGTCAAAGCCCAAGAGGCCGACATGAGCGAATGGTATGAGATCACCCTCAACCGCCTGGTAAAGGTCTGTCAGAGCGTATCGTCGAAGTACACCCGCTCCAAGGTCAACAAGGCGCTCCCCAAAGACTTCAGCTACATAATCCAGGAACTGCTCCACGAGACCGAGGCCGATCCCAACAAACACGCCTACTTCAACCAGATTATATCCACAATCATCTCTACCCGCCGGGCCGACGCATTCATCATAGCGATGTGTAACCTCATCCAGCGCCTGGCCATCGACAGTCTGCATATCGTCGGCGACATCTACGACCGCGGTCCGGGAGCGCATATTATCATGGACACGATCTGCGACTACCACAACTTCGACATCCAGTGGGGCAATCACGACATACTCTGGATGGGAGCATTCGCAGGCAACGACGCATGCATCGCCAACGTGCTGCGCATAGCTCTGCGCTACGGCAATCTCGACACCCTCGAAGAAGGCTACGGCATCAATCTGCTGCCTCTGGCCACTTTCGCAATGGAAACATATCCCAGACTCGACAACGGCATCTTCACGCCGCGCATCAACTGTTCGCGGCGCGTCTACTCCGAGAACGAGCTGAAGATCATAGCCCGCATGCACAAGGCCATCAGTGTGATCCAATGGAAACTCGAAGGCCGGATGATCAAGGATCATCCCGAGTATGCCATGCATGACCGCATGCTGCTCGACAAGATAAACCGCACAGAAGGAACAGTCACCCTTGCCGACGGATCGGTATATCAGATGCTCGACACCGACTTTCCGACTGTCGACCCCTCAGATCCCTACGAACTGACCGAAAAAGAAGTATCACTGCTCAAAGGCATACATCGCTCGTTTGTCATCTCTGAGAAACTGCGCAAACATGTCTACTGTCTGTTGCGCCACGGATCATTCTACCTCGCCCGCAACAACAACCTGATGTATCATGCCTCGATACCGCTCGAACCTGACGGATCATTCCGCGAGGTCACCGTGCTCGGCAAGCCATATGCCGGCCGCCGGCTACTCGACCGCCTCGACGAACTCGTCCAGATAGCATGCCGTATAAACTCCGACGACCCCGAGCGCCCGCAGGCAGTGGATTATATGTGGTATCTATGGTGCGGGCCCGACTCTCCGCTCTTCGGCAAAGACCGCATGGCTACCTTTGAGCGTTATTTCATCGCCGACAAATCGACCCACGCCGAAGGCAAAGGCAACTACTATCATCTGATCGACGATGCCGCCATGTGTGACAAGATATTGACCGAATTCGGGCTCCCTACCGAAAGCTCCCACATCATCAACGGCCATGTGCCCGTAAAGACCCTTAAAGGCGAAAATCCCGTCAAGGCCGACGGCAAATTGCTCGTCATCGACGGCGGCTTCTCAAAAGCCTATCAATCTACTACAGGCATCGCCGGCTATACACTCGTATACCACAGTCGCGGCTTCCAGCTCGTGCAGCACGAGCCTTTCGAATCCCGCAAAAAAGCCATCGAGGAAGGTCAGGACATCATCTCCAACACTGTCCTCAGCGAGTTCAAAGCCCGTCGGCTTCTGGTCCGCGACACCGACAAAGGACGCGAACTTGCCTCTCAGGTCTGCGAGCTCAACAAACTCCTTGCAGCCTACCGCCGCGGCCTCATCCGCGAACAGGTCTGAAATGACATTCGTAAAAATAAAGCACACAGATCGCGGCACATCGCGTCTGCATCTGCCCGAATTCAAACAATTGTTATCCAGCTGTTTTATAGACACAATGTGTCACAGCCCTATTGTCCGGCGGTCGTTTTATCTCAAACCGCATCGCACCCGCACAAAATTTATTCACCCCTATTTAAAATCATTCTAAATAAATTTTATTAATTTTGCGGCAGAAAACAGACCGATATTTATCGTGAGCGACAATCAAACATCATTCACAGCTGAGCGGCCGATGCGCGAACTGATACGCTGCAACAGCGCCATTCTGATGGTTCTCAGCCGTTTTGACATCTCACTCGGATTCGGCGACAAGACCGTCGCCGACGTATGCGCCGAAAACGATGTCGACGCTCCGACCCTGCTCGCTGTCGCCAATCTGATCAGCGGCCGCGACTACTCGGTTTCTGACATCAGCATAGACTCACTGACCGGCTATCTGCGTCGCGCCCACAGCTACTTCCTCGATTTCAGCCTTCCAGCCATCCGTCGCAAGCTGCTCGACTCTATCGACTGCTCAGATGCCGACGGTCTTGCGTTTGTCGTCCTGCGCTATTTCGACGATTATGTCCGAGAAGTACGTGCCCACATGGAATATGAGGACAACACCGTGTTCGCATATATTGACAGCCTCGTCAGCGGAGATCCGAAAGCCGCCGGATTCTCCATCAGTGACTTCGCCGAACATCACCGCCCCATGGAGTCGAAACTCGCCGAACTCAAGGACATACTCATACGCTACTGCCCCACCCGCCGCCGCGACATGTTCAACAGTGTGCTTTTCGACATCATCAACTGTGAACAGGATCTTGCGTCACACTGCGCGGTCGAAGACACGCTGCTTGTGCCTGAAGTCCTCGAACTCGAGAGGCAAGGGCTATGCCGGCAATCCGCCCGAAGACACGGCGATGACAGACAGGCTGCGGCCGACGCCGCGGCGGCTCCGTCTGTACTCAGCGCCCGCGAGCAACAGATCGTCAGCCTCGTAGCCCGAGGCCTTTCAAACAAAGAGATCGCCGACCGGCTCTGCATTTCCGTCCATACAGCGACAACCCACCGCCGCAATATCGTCGCCAAACTCGACATCCATTCCCAGGCCGGCCTCACAATCTACGCCATCGCCAACCACCTCGTCGACCTCAGCGAAGTCAAGACCGTCTGACCGCCTAACAAGTCCGACTCGTCCGTCCGGTCCGACTTGTCCTACAATCAGGAGACGGTCACATTTTCAAAACCTTTCTGACAGCGGGCGGAGCGGTGAAAAAGGCTACCGCAACGCCGGAGCAGTCTGCGGCAAAATCATAGAGATCGCCCGAACGCCCGAGCCCCATTGCGACCTGAGCCACCTCATCCAGTGCTCCGAACGCAATCACTGCCGCGGCAAGCAGGTAAATAAACCTGCGCGTCAACGGCCGGCTGCGGTCGCTGCGCTGACGGTCGAAGACTATGGCGCCGTAAAGGCCGCCCATCATCACGGCATGGATAAGTTTGTCCAAGTGAGGGATCGGCGGCATGGAACTATCGCCGAGCGGATCGGAGCACAAAGTCGCATAAAGCACGACGGAGAGCGTCAGCACCGACGGCCAGTAATGTCTTATAAAGTCTGAAATTTTATTCATTGGCTGGTTCGTCGAGATAGTTGCGTTCGCGAGGCTTGCGCGGCTCCTTACGAACTGTATTCTTCTTTTTTCTGTATTTCTTGCTTGTCGTGGAGTCTGAGCGATGTGAGCGCTCGGCTTGGATGACAGCCGTTATGCTGTCGCAGACTTCAGAAGTGACAGTCTGCGGATTTTGCGCGCCGCAGCTGCGGCCGAGCAGCACAGCCGCGATAACCGCGACGGCAATCAGCAGGGCGGCCAGTGAGGCGAGTTCGCCCGATGAGAGTTTCGATCCGGCAGACATCAGACAAATTTTGAAATCATTATGGCGGCTATTAGCAACGGCGCGGCATAGCGGATGATGAACAGGACGGCCGAGATGACACGCGAGCGATTGGTACCTTTGTTGGTAAGTTCGTCGCGCAGCAGACCTTTGGGTGCGAACCAACCGACATAAATACAGACACCCATCGACACCAGCGGCAGCATGACGTTGGTGGTGAATGCATCTAACAAGTCAAAAATTGTCATACCAATTATCTTTACATCAGACAGCGATCCGAACGACAACGAGCACACCGCGCTAAGCACAAACAGAGGCAGCATCACCACGAGACACGCCTTGACCCGCGACATGCGGAAACGGTCCTGCATGAAGGCGATCGACACTTCGGCGATGGAGACCGTCGACGTCAGAGCCGCCACAAAAAGCAGCAGGAAAAATATTATCGACCATAAATCTGTGGCAGGCAATTGGGCGAACACTTCAGGCAAGGTGACGAAGACAAGCGTGGCACCTTCGAGCGGATGACGGTCGAGACCGAAGGTCGTTACCGCCGGAAATATGATGCAGCCCATCATCACGGCCACGAGCAGACTCATCAGCGAGACTATGACCGAAGTGCGGGTCAGACGCGTATCGGCCGGATAATATGATGAGTATGTGATCAGAATGCCCATACCGAGCGACAGCGAGAAAAATGTCTGCCCCAGGGCGTTGATGACAGTCGAAGCGTCGATTTTCGAAAAGTCGGGCGAAAGGAAAAAACTCAGACCCGCCCCTGCACCGGGCAGACTCAGCGTCACGGCACACAGAGCCAGCAACAGCACGAAAAGCAGAGGCATCATGATGTTTGACAGCCGTTCGATGCCCTTCTGCACGCCGCCGAGAAGCACGATTATATTGATCACGATAACGGCGTAGGTGAATATCAACGGAGAGATGTCAGAGCATATATACCGATTCATACGCTCGGCAAACACAGCGTCGGCATCGGCGATGTCGCCGCCCTGCTCAAGCGCGGCGCCGACTTCATAGAGATTACCCGTTATCGACTGCCATAGGTATTCGGCAGTCCATCCCGCCACTACCATATAATAACTCAAGATCAGATATGACGCCAATATGGCGAAAGCTCCCACTATCCACCAGGCTTTGCCCGGCGTCAGACGGCGGAACACTCCGACGGCATCGCTGCGCCCCCCGCGGCCGAGCGAGAACTCGGCAAGCATAACCGGCACTCCTAATATAAACACACATGCTATGTACAACAGCAGAAAAGCCGCGCCGCCGTTGGCCTGAGTTTCGGCAGGGAAGCGCCAAACATTGCCGAGACCTATCGCCGACCCCACGGTAGCGGCAATAAGCCCGATCTTTGATCCGAATTGTGATTTCGCAGACATATAAACACCTTGTATCCCTGCAAAATTATGTAAAATAAGTGATTGTTACAACCCCATGGTCTATCCATAACAAAAAAACAGTAAATTTGACTTCGTCCTATACACTCTCGCTCGGCAAAATAAAATAAATTTTCTTTTGCGCTCACTTATTCGTAAATTTGCATATTACAGTAGATGGCCGGTGCTTACAGAGGGTCGGTCTGATGATATAAATAACTTCAAACATATAATCCGATGAAAAAACTTTTTCTGTCGTTAGCACTAATGGCCCCTGTCGCCGCGGCGGCGGTGACTCCCCTGTGGATGCGCGACGCCCGCATCTCGCCTGACGGAAGCCGGATAGCTTTCACCTACAAGGGCGATATCTGGACAGTGCCGGTCAGCGGTGGCAATGCAATCCGCGTGACAGCCACACCCGATTACGAAGCCAACCCCGTATGGAGTCCCGACAGCCGTCGTCTGGCCTTTGCAGGCGACGCGTCAGGCAATTTCGACGTATATATCGTCGATGCCATCGGCGGCGCTCCCCAACGTCTGACCTTCAACTCCGCCTCTGAAATCCCCGAGTCGTTCTCGCCCGACGGCAAGAGTGTGCTGTTCTCGGCCTCGATCCAGGATCCAGCTGAAAGCGCAGTGTTCCCTACTGGCCGCATGACCGAACTTTATTCCGTGCCGGCGGCAGGGGGACAGCTCACGCAGTTGCTCGCCACTCCGGCAAGATCGGTCAGCTTTATTCCGGGCGGCAACGGATCATTTGTCTATCAGGACGTCAAAGGTCACGAGGACGAATGGCGCAAGCATCACACATCATCGGTGACACGCGACGTATGGCTCTACGATGACAAGACCGGACGCCACACCAATCTGACCGCCCGCGGCGGCGAGGACACCAATCCGGTGGCCAAAGCCGACGGTTCGGGCTTCATCTTCCTCAGCGAGCGCAACGGCTCGACGGTCAACGTCTATGAAGCATCGTTCGACTCGCCGGCCAACGCCAAGGCTATTACATCGTTTGCCACCCACCCTGTCCGCTTCCTCTCCCGGGCCGACAACGGCACACTCGCCTTTACTTACGACGGCGAACTTTATACGATGAAGCCCGGAGCCGCACCGGTCAAGGTGGCCGTCAGTCTTATCGACAGCGACACCAATCCCAAACGCCGCCTCAATGTCGCAGGTACCCGCGGAGCCGTGGCATCGCCCGACGGCAAGTCAGTGGCATTTATCTATCGCGGCAATGTGTTTGTCACCTCGGTCGAGTATCCGACAACCAAACAGATCACCTCTACACCCGAAGCCGAAGGCTCCGTCACATGGTCGCCAGACTCCAAAGCCCTGATCTATACATCCGAACGCGACGGCAAATTCAACATCTACCGCGCCACTATCGCACGCGAAGGCGAAGAACCCAATTTCGCCAACGCAACCCTGATCAAAGAAGAACCGCTCTTCAAACCCGACGGCCACGAACGAACCATGGCCGAGTTTTCGCCCGACGGCAAGAAGCTCGCATTCATACTCGACCGCACCAAACTCGCAGTCAAGGATATGGAGACCGGCAAAGTGAAGGAACTCACCGACGGCTCGACCCACCGCCAGCGCGGCGGCGGTTTCGGCTACTCATGGTCGCCCGACTCCCGATGGATCGCGTTTGATATCGTCGACCGCATGCACGACCCCTATTATGACATAGCCCTCATCAACGTCGAGGACGGAACGATGACCAACCTTACAAACAGCGGCTACTTTGACGAAGGCCCGGTATGGGCAATGGACGGCAATGCACTCGTCTTTGCATCTGAGCGCTACGGCATGCGCAACCACGCATCATGGGGATCAGAGATGGATGTCATGATCGTCTTCCTGAACCGCGATGCCTACGACCGCTTCCGTCTCTCGCCCGAGGATTATGCGATAGTCAAGGATCTTGACAAGAAGAACAAAAAATCTTCCGACAGAAAAAGCGACGGCAAAGACAACAAGAAGGACAGTAAAAAAGACGACAACGCCGACAACGAGGATGAAAAGATCATCAATGTCGAGCTCGGCGGCATCGAGGACCGCGTGATGCGCCTCACACCGATGTCGTCGGATCTTTCGTCGTACATCATCACCGGCGACGGCGAGACTCTCTACTATATAAGCAACGGCCCCGACAAAAGACAACTATGGAAGATCGGGCTGCGCAAAGACGAGGTCAAACTCGTAGGAAACATCGACGGAGCATCGTCGCTGAGCTCGTCGGCCGACGGCAAGACGCTGTTTGCCTTCGGGTCATCAATGAAAAAACTCGATCCCAAGACCGACAAACTGACACCGATCACCGCCAAAGCTACGATGGATCTTGATCCGGCCGCCGAACGGCAATTCATGTTCGACAACATATCACGCGAAGTCAAGGAGCGCTTCTACACGGCCGATCTCCACGGAGTCGACTGGGCGATGATGACCGAGGCCTACCGCAAGTTCCTGCCTCACATCAACAACAACTATGACTTTGCCGAACTTGTCAGCGAATGGCTCGGCGAACTCAACGTCAGCCACACCGGCGGACGCTACTCCGGCCGCTCGGCCTCCCTTTCCGACGACCGCACAGCCGCTTTAGGCCTCATCTTTGATCTCGACCATCAGGGAAACGGACTCAAAGTCGCCGAAATCATCGCCAAGGGGCCGTTTGACCGCGCATCCTCGCAGTTGCGCCCGGGCTATATCATTGACTGCATCGACGGTCAGCCTGTGGCCTTCAACTCCGATTTCATCTCCGTTCTCAACAATAAGATCGGCCGCAAGACACTTGTATCGTTCTTCAACCCCGCCGACGGTCGCATTATCGAGGAAGTGATACAGCCTATCACCGCGTCAAAGCAGAACGATCTGCTCTATGACCGCTGGGTGAAAGCCCGTGCCGCCCAGGTCGACAGCCTCAGCGGCGGCCGCCTCGGCTATGTCCATATCAAATCGATGGGCGACGACTCGTTCCGCAAGGTCTACTCCGACGTTCTCGGCCGCTACAACGACCGCGAAGGCATCGTCATAGACATACGTTGGAACGGCGGCGGCCGTCTCCACGAGGATATCGAGGTTCTTTTCAGCGGCAAGAAATATTTCACTCAGGAGATACGCGGCGACAAGACATGCGACATGCCGTCGCGACGCTGGAACAAGCCGTCGATCATGGTGATGAGTGAGGCATGCTACTCCAACGCCCACGGCACACCCTGGGTCTACAGCCACCGGGGCCTCGGTAAGCTCGTCGGCATGCCCGTGCCGGGCACGATGACCTCGGTCAACTGGGTGACGATGCAGGATCCGTCGCTGATCTTCGGCATACCGGTGGTAGGCTATCGCCTCGCCGACGGATCGGTTCTCGAAAATCAGCAGCTCGAGCCTGACATCAAAGTCGCCAATGATCCGGCAACAGTTGTCCGCGGCGAGGACACCCAGCTCCGCACGGCCGTCGAGGAACTTCTACGCGAGATCGACAGGAAATAAACGCAACGCCTGGCAACCACAACGAGGCAGTGATGTAACACATTCACTGCCTCGTTATTTTTTGAACTCGTTTTAATCAATGATTCGGTAAAAATTACCGAAGTAGTTGAAACTTAAGTTAATATAT
>CAJUMI010000016.1:0-17793 GCA_910587545.1 uncultured Muribaculaceae bacterium
TCTGAACTCAATATCAATTTTGCCCATGCGGCTTAGTATAAATTAATTTTTACGGCTTACTTATTACTATTTAGTTGATTATTATAGAAGAACGATAAAAATTTACAGAACAATCTATTTCCTTGATTTTGCGGCGTCATACGATCCGACTTTAATCACTTTGCCGTTGGGAAGAGTGACGGTGCGGTCGCGGTTGCTCATATTGGTGACGATATAATAGCTTTTCCCTTTGTTATCAGTCCATTCCGCCCCCATCACCATAGGAGTGGGCTGGTAGTTGGGTACATCGAAGACGGGATTGTCGCCTTCGGGTGTGAATTCAGCCATGAAGCGGCCGCCGAAGAAGATATTGTGATTGTCTTTGCGAAATTTCGTGAGGTTCTTGAGCATAAGCTGTTCGGCCTTATTGGCGTCATTCATGAGAAGTTTAGGCTCCACCCAGCCGAGTTGCGCCCCCCAGAGAAGAGATTTCATGGTCAGGTAGCAGAGTGAACCGTCGTTGATTTTCCATGGTATGTAAGTAAATCCGCTGTAGACACAGCGGTCGCTGTAGATAAGCGGAAAGAGAGGCACCATGCGCATATAGGAAGCATGGGGCGAGTTGACAACGAGCATCATGTCGAAGAGATCCATATAAGGTTCGGCATTTTCTTCGGTCGTCATTGCCTGATCGGGGGTGTAAAAGTTGTCGCGCATATCAGTGAGAACCTTGCGGTAAGCGGCCGGCCACCATGAACCACCGCCCTTGCCGTGACCATGATTGCCGGCATAGCATGGTTCGGCCGGTGCACAGCCGATCTGGTCCATATACACGCCGTTGGTGCCGATGCTGTCGAGTATGAATTTGTTGAGGTAATGGAGCTTGTTCTGCCAGATCTGACTTGCAGGACAGGTAACGGTGTTGAGTACTTTTGAACTGTAGACCTCGGTGTAGAGTGTACCGTCGGCTTTGCGACATGAAGCCTCTTTTGCATTTTCAGCCTTATAGCTTTTTGTCGCAGGATCCCACAGGCGGCCGTTGATATAGGGCGTGACATAAGCGCCGAGCGACTGGGCTTCAGCCACCATTTTCCTGAAGCCCGG
Organism: uncultured Muribaculaceae bacterium; assembly: GCA_910587545.1. Lineage (GTDB taxonomy): Bacteria > Bacteroidota > Bacteroidia > Bacteroidales > Muribaculaceae > CAG-873. The sequence continues at coordinate 1,084 of CAJUMI010000016.1, forward strand.
CTTGGCGGGAAAATATTCGGGATAGTGGGTGTCAAAAGGATAATTGTGCCAATAGTACCAATGGAGACCTACGCCTTTACCAAAATATTTCAGCGCGGCACGCAGAGCATCGAGAGTCGCGGGATCTGTATCACCCGGACGGAGCCACATGTCGGCGTTCTCTACCCAGGGAGCGATTTTTCGGTCACGGACATTGTTCTGAGCCCATTCTGTTTCGAGAGCCCAAGGACGGTACCATTTCAGTGCTGTCGCCTGCCAGCCAGCAGGGTTATAGCCGATCTCGATGCCGTAGGGGAGTGAGAATTTACCGTTGGTTGTCCAGTCGTAATTTGCCACAACCTCCTGCAGGAAGGTCACATTGTCGCCCTCCATCTTCATACGCAACACCTTGTTGCCGCCTTCTTTATCGCGGGGCGCGAAGAATACGGTGCCTGATTTGCCGGCAGGATCGTGCATCATCAGCATCTGCATCGATCCGGTGACCGACGGATAACGTGTCTGAAGCTGTCCTTCGCGCGAAAGGTTGTATTCGCATCCATAGGCAATTGGGAGAACGGCTTTGCCTTTTGGGATCTGGGCTAAGGTGATGCGGGGAAATTCAAGGTCGGTTATTACCCAGCCTTCGGGGAGAGCGGCATCGATATGAAATGATGGCATCTCCGCGTCGTCGGGCAGGGCGACTGTTACTGTCACCGGCCATTGAGGCGTGTCTTTGAGCACCATATTCCAGGTCGCCTTGACGGCCGGTGCACCGTTATACTCTGTGACTTCTGTGCCTTTGTAATCGCCCCATACGGGTTTGAGCAAGGGATTCTCGCCGTCAGGTCCGAGATATGTCAACTGCCAGGGGTGGGTTGTCGAACCAGATTCAGGCAATATGTTTTTGCTTGACATGGTGAACTCTTTGAAAAGGAAATTCTTTCCTCCGTCGAATACAAGTCTGGCATTCTCATTAGCCAGAACTATATCACCCGCATCGTTGCGCAGAGCGCTCGTCCCGGCATCGGCGGCGAGTGACAGGCCTGCAATAATTGCAAGTGCTGATATCGTTTTCTTTGTCATTGAGATATTATTGGTTTATATGTGATCAAAATATTACTAAACATTTCTCTTGCTTCTTCCTCAGGCAGAGAAACGGTAAGGATCCGGCGCTCATCGGCGGGGAGAATTATGCGACCCTGCCGATCGCGTTTTGTCGTGAGTTTGCGTCCGTCAAAACTTGACAGTCTGACGTCATATGACGCCGGAACGGCAAGCGTCGATTTGCCTGTGCAGTCCCAGTAGACAATCGCCGTGGTGTTGGCATCGACAGGATAGGTGAACGCGCGTACGGGCATTGTGGCATTGAGCGAATCGCTTGTCAGCTGTCTGACCCTGCGTATCTCATGTCGCCCGTTTTTGCGTGGCATTATGGTCCATTCGCTGTCAGGGTCGAGCATCGCATGTTTCAGCTCTTCGGAGATGGATTTGTTGAGTTTGGCTGTTTCCCAAAGATTTATGGCGAGGAGATTGTCGTCGGTGCGGGGATGTTTGTCAATCTCAGGCATGTTTGCCACCAGTGAAATGGGCGAATTCCAGGCAAGAGCCTTTGAACAGATATAGTCGTACATATCAGGCTGCATGCCGATGGTCTTTTCGCTCGGAGCAAGATAATTGACCCAACCGAAATTGACAGAAGTGAAATCGCATGCGACCTGTTCGGCGCAACGGAGAGTGTAACGTTTCATCGCCTGACGGATACGCTCGGGTGGAAAAATGTCGAATGCATTTCCGCGTGAGAGTATATGCCAGCCGTAGTGGGATTTCTGAGCGCCTTCAGCCCACATCGGAGCAGGCTTCATGGCGTTGTAGACTTCGAGTTGCGAACGCGAGACATTATACCAGTAGGGCATCGGCACATCTTCCGCACCGTCAAAATAGACGAAACGGAAACCGCAGTCAGCATATATCTTGCCCAGACGTTCGGCGATCTCGCGCTGGATGCCGCTGTTCTGGTCAACGCGTATGAAGAGCGGCCAATCGTCAACGTCAAGATGGCGCGCCTCGCTTCCGGCCGCATGAACCGAAGGGCTTGAGTTGAAACAGCCGCGCTGACAGCCTGTGAAACGATAGGGTGCCGTGGTCGTGACATCTGTAAACATTATCATTTCATCGTCGATCTGAAGCAAGCGGCGGCCTTTTTCCATGCGGACGTCTTCGGGACGTTCCTCGACTGTGATCTCAGTGTCTGACGGGTTAATGGTCTCCGAGAGTCTGAAACGTGACACAACGTTGCCGCGGCGGTCGGGTATGCCATTGTTGATATATGGATCGTTGACGGCAACTTTAGAATAATGTATATGTATGCCCGGTATCATGCCGGCCTCGGTGATTTTACGGGTGATTTCCTGCAGATCAGCCATGCCCCGCGGATATTCCGGGCGCCACTCATAGTGGCCGCAGGCTTTGGCGAAATCGACGTAATAGACCACCATGGTCTTGAGTCCGGCCTGTTTGGCAAGTTCGATGTTTCGATCGATGTTGTCGACGGTGACATTACGAAGCTCGTAGTAGCTCATCGGATACTCGGCGCGACGGCGGCTTTCGACACCGCGTGGCATGTCATAGGCGCGTTCCAATGCGTCCATGCGGTCAAGCACACTGTCGGGATGCGTGACAATCAGCGCTGCACCGGAGTTGAACAACTGTACAGAAGTATGGGTCGCTACAAGCAAGGTCGTATTGTCACGTTCGGCGCGAGAGTCGATAAACGTCGTGGGGTGGGTACCGACCAGGGCTACGGCCGCTGAATCGTCCCACATTATATTAAGCCATTCGCCGAAATGTTTACGTCGTTTCAGCGGCAATTGCATCACGGTAAGTTCGTCGAGCTCGGTTTTGCGTTTGACTCCGTAATCTTCTATGCGGTAGTCACGGTCGACAGGGGTGAAAGTGATGTAATCAGGCGTGATGTCTACTTTGATCTTCACAATGTCGTAGGTGTCGGTAAACTCAGTGTAGAGCGTGTCGCCACTGAGATAGCATTTGTTCGAAGGAAATGAACGGGGCTTAGCGGGAAACATAAGGAAGTTCTCATTGTCATAAGGCCTGTACTGGGTGATGACGCAGACCGGCGCATTTATGCCGGGCTGCAGGCATTCTTCGCCGGTGGCTTTGTAGATGAGACTGCTGACTGTCCCGTTGTCGCTGATTGTAAGCGCCGTTTCATCGTTCTGGATAACTACGTCGGCCGATAGAGTTGCCGGAGCTGTCAGTGAGAGCGCTAATAATATAGTCTTTTTATCTATCACGTTGTCAGATCTTGATATGTTGTGGAACTAATTTAAAATGAGCTTATTTTAGTCTTTGTATTCAGTCTCGCTTTCGCGGATTTTCTTTTTAATTACAGGTCCGGCTGGCTCGGCATGGCGCTCCGGATTGCGGTGATCGAAATAGTAGATCCCAAGATTGTCAAACAGACGGTAAGCGTCTTCGAGGCGCAGTCGGAAGTCATCGTAGTTTTTGTTGTCACGGATAGTCCATGCCGATTCGGCGAGGGCGCACAGACGCGGCCATGTCATGAAGTCGAGACGATCGCTGTTGTGGAGCAATTCGCTCCATGCGTTGGCCTGCATGCCTGAGATATGCGACTGCATCTCATCGCTCACTCCGATCTTCTCGAACCACGGATCAGGGAAAGCATAGACATCTTCGAGTGGACAGAAGCCGTCCCAGATGCGGCCGACACTATGGGTGTCATGCTGCACAAAATCGAAATACAGAGGCTTTCGCGGACACATCACGGTAGTGTAGCCGGCGTTGAGCGAGCGGGTAAGGTATTGGGGCTTGTCGTGACGCCACCACATGATATTGGTCGAACGGTCTACATCAAGGTCAAGCAACTCATCCCAACCGATGAGAGTCTTGCCGAGATGCGCCACTTCGGCGATCATGCGGTTCATGAAATATCGTTCACACTGCTTGACATCGTCGAAGCCTTCGCGTTTCATCAGGTCGAGAACATAGGGATCGACCTTCCAAGCGTTGATACCGTAGGCCACTTCGTCACCGCCTATGTGCATATAGGGTCCAGGGAAAAGCCCGGCGACTTCGCCGAGGATGTCACTTAGATAAGTATAGGTTTCTTCTTTGCCCGGGTTGAAGGTGAAATCCGGGAAGATGCCTTCACCGCCGCCGTTATATTCGGGATAGGCGCGGTTGGCGGCAGTTGCATGGCCGGGCATGTCGATTTCGGGTATGATCATAATATGACGACGCAGTGCATAGGCGACAATATCCTTGATTTCGTCCTGGGTGTAATAAGCACAGGGCGAATCTGGATCGCTGTGCGAACCGATGCCGCCGACAGTGGCGAGCCTGGGATATTTATTGATTTCGATACGCCATCCCTGACCGTCTGTCAGATGCCAGTGAAAGCGGTTGAGCTTATAGTAGGCCATCAGGTCGATGAAACGTTTGACGCTTTCTACGCCTGTGAAATGGCGGGCATCGTCGCGCATAAAGCCGCGCCAGCTGTAGCGGGGCGAATCGGTGACGGTGACACACGGGATCTCCTCGCAGTTGTCGACCAGCTGCAAAAAGGTCTGTGCACCGTAGAAAGCGCCGGAAGGAGCCGATGCGGCGATTTCAATATTTTTGTTGTCAACCGTGAGACGATAGGCTTCATCTCCGGTAATTCCGGCGTCGTAGCTGATGACTACGGCGGCTTCTGATGAGGTGATTTCCGATTGCCGGCCTGCCGCCTGAAGTTTTTCGTTGAGGAACCGACCCTCGGATTCAAACCGGGCATCGGCTATTTTGATGTCGAAACCATTCCGGGCGTCGAAGCATCCTTTTTTCTCCTCGACATGCTGAGGATACGGGATTACGGGCAAAGTCTTCGATGCCATGACACCGAGACTCATTGCAAGAGCAAAAATGAAGGTGATTGTTCTCAAGTGGTTCATATCTTCAAATTATTAATCTATTCTAATTACTGGTTCTCCGGTCAGAAGGTCGGCGGCGACACGGGCTGTGACCGTACGTGACTCTCCGGGGAGAAGCGTTATGAAATTGTCGCTCCAGAACACCGGATTGACTGAAGGTCCGGCCTCGGAATCGCTGAGCGTTAGGTGCTTGAAAAATGCACATCCTTCCCGGCTGCATGAGAGATCGACTGTGACTGCATATTCATCACCGTCGCGGGTGACAGTAACCTTTTTGTCGAGTTTGCCTTGCGGGAGATGTAAGAGCCAATAGAAATTCTGGTGCTGGCTGTAACGCCGGTAGGTGTTTCGGGTGATTTCATTTCCGTCGGTGTCGCTGAGAGTCATTGTCACAAGATAGACGCGGCGAGTTTGCCGCCTTTAGGAATTGCGGGTAGCTCGGTGTAGGAATAGGGGGCAAGAGCGACGGTGTCGCGGCGCATCCACTGTTTTTTCATTGAGAAATCGTGGATTTTTGTATCAAGCACGAGCTTGCCTGTGGGGCGGTGAGAGTTATTGATGACAGCCGGACGTTCGCTGTTGGCGTTAAGCTGCGCGTGGACAGGTTGCATAGCCTTCCGCGTAAAATAATATGCCGCGTTGGGCGTCAGATACCAGTCGTAGACCTGCCACGCGACATCTGGCCAGCAGGAGTTGAGTTTCCAGAGCATGACGCCGGTTGTGATGTCCCAGGCGCGATGGTTGGCGGCTTCGATCATGGCGCGATAACCGTCGGCGCTGAGCAATTGGGCTTTGTGCGCATAGTCACGAGCCGACTCCGGGTCACTGTATAAAGTGCGGATGGCATTGTCGTAAGCGCGAAATACGAAATTGTTGACACACCATGCGCCGTGTTCGGCCCATACACTGTCGAGAGGCCATAGACGGTCGCGGACATCGAAGGGCTTGTCGACTGTAGGTATGAATTTGCGGAGACTTTCGTAGACAGGAACGGCTGGCATGCCGAGTTCGTTCTTGAACATCTGGGTGTAGACTTCGTTGATTTTGTCGAAGTAATAGTCGCTCGGAGCCCAGTTGTAGTCGGGCGCGCCGTCGTCAGTCGTGCCGGTCGGGAGATCCTCTGCAAGCCATGACGTCAGTTTTTCAACATCCCAACTGACTGAAGTCGTGGGTATGTAGGGACGCGATGGATCGAGCCTGCGGGCTGCCTCGCGTGTAGCGATATATAGGTCGCGTGACGGGCAGACTTCGTTGACGCCGACCCACATCACCACCGACGGGTGATTGCGGTAGCGCTTGATCTCGTCCTCGACATGAGTCATGGCGAGAGAGTTGTCATCGGGATTGTCGGCATTGGGGCGGCCGGGGAACATACGATAGCACTGGTGGAATACATGCCACCACATCAGACCGTATTTGTCGCAGGCCTCGAGCCAGGCGCGAGCAGGTGTCGGCATGTCTTCGCTGCCGATTGTATTTGCTCCGAACTCGGCCATCAGACGGACCTGGTCGTAGATATTGCGCCGGGAGTTGGCAAGCAGAATATCGGGCTGTATCCAGCCGCCCCGCGAGAATATTTCACGGCCGTTGACGATCATCACGAGTCCGTATTCGGTGTCCTCCCCCGTATGTGACTGATATTTGCGTTCCATCAGCCGAGTCCTGACCTCGCGCAGACCGAAATCGCATTCCCACGAGCTTGGTGCATCGCTTTTAGGCCTGAACGTAAGCTCAAGATTCTGAAGAGGCTGCTCTCCGTATCCGTTGGGATACCACAGCGGCGGATTTTGCAGGTCGAGCTGCGGATACTCCTCGGCTGAAAGCTGGATTATGGTGGTATCTCCGGGTGCGATCGTAACCTTACGGCTGATAGTGACTGGTTTTATTGTGTTGGAAACCTTTTTTCTGTAAGTAATGAAATCAATCTCTGGCAGCGATGAGATTTTTGCATAGAGAGTGCCCGAGACGGCATGGCTGCTGTTGTTGACCAGCGGGACGCTTATGGTCACACGCGCCAGAGTCGTGTCGTTGTCCGGAAGGGTAGTGACGACCCTGGGATCATCGAATGTCACCGGACCGGTAGCTTCGATGCTCACGGGAAGATAGATACCCATGTTGCGGTCGCGGACCACGGGCGCGCAGTCCCAGCCACCGCTCATTTTAAGGGTTTCGTCGCGATGCAGATCCCCGGCATTGCCTCTGTTCGGTCCGAACAGCACCCACTGGGTGCCCTGACGCGGTTCGCCCGGATGATCTACCTGATGGATTTTGACGGCCACTGCATTGACGACACCTGACTTGACATAGGGAGTGATGTCGTATTTGAAGCGGCGAAACATGCCGACAGTCGTGTCGCGGTCGGCTATTTTCACGCCGTTTACCCATATGTCGGCTCTGTAGTTGATGCCATCGAGTTTCAGCCACAATTTCTTATTTTTCCATTGCGCCGGAGCCTTGAATTCAGCGCGGTAGACCCAAGGCTGTGTCCAAGGATTTTCATCCGAGGCGAGATGATTATATTTGTCGAGGCCGAGGCGCCGGTTGAAATCATCGCTCGCGTTGGGAATGAGGTAATTGTTCATCGCTGTGCGCGGGTCGGGATAAATGCCTTCACGCACCAAGGCGTTTAGCACGGTTGATGGTACGGAAACCTTATGCCACTTCGAGTCGTCGTAGCCTGCTGTGGCTACTGCGCTGTCGTCGCCAACAATGGCTGAGCTGTTGATCATACGCCAGCTGTCGAGCGTCATCTCAGCCATCAGGCCGCTGACCGCACAGAAAAGAATGAATAATATCGAGCCGAGTCTCTTGATCACTGATCCTGATTATTTATCTTCAAACATGAGAGCTGCGGCACCTATATAGCCGGAATTGTTGCCGAGGCCGGCGCAGAGTATATTGATATGTTCAGCAGCCTCGCGAGTGAGATATTTCGGCAATTTCTCGGTGACGCGGGGTATGAAGAGATCAGATGAGTCTACAACCGAACCACCTATGATCACAGCCTCGGGATCGACCAGATTGAGAGTCCATGAAAGGGCAAACACAAGGCCGTCGGCAAACTCGTCGAACACTTTGAGGGCTTCGGTTTCACCTGCGCGGGCACGCTCGGCGATCTCCTTGCCGTCGGCTTCACGACCGGTCGAGGCCTTGTACATGCGCGCAAGGCCGGGTCCTGAGACATAGTCTTCGATGAAACTGTCGCGATAGGGAGCCTGCCAGATCTCGCCGGCATTACCGGTGTAGCCGCACCATATTTTGCCGTCATTGATGAACGCGCAGCCGCATCCAGTGCCGAGGGTGATACCGAGTATCGACGATTTGCCGCGGCCTGCACCCCAGACCGCCTCGCCGAACATCATGGCGTTTGCATCATTGTTCATGCACACTTTCTTACAAGTCGTGAGCTCGATAATATGCTTCAGCGGGTAGTGATGCATGGTTGGCAGTGTATTGCACTCGAGTATGGTGCCGGTATTGATGTCGATCGGTCCTGAGCAACCTATGCCTATGCCTCGGAGACGGCTGTCGGGCACCTGACTGAGCATCTCGTTGAGCAGTTCGAGTATGCTGGCCACGATTTTTTCACGTGGTCCGTAGGCGTTGGTGGGTGTTTCGCGGGGTGTCCCGATAACATTGCCGGAACCGTCTACAATGCCGCATTTTATTTTTGTGCCTCCGATATCGATGCCGATAGCGAGGTCGCGCGATGATGTATCTGTCATGATTATTGTTGTGGTTATATGCTGTTGGATTATTCTATATTTGTCACTTTCTGGCCGTGGGTAAATTCACCAGGGATGATGCCTTTTTCTTCTCGGGCCCAGATCTCGACGGCGAGTTGGACTGGAATGATCGATGTGATGTCGAAGAGGTCTTCGTCGGGAGCCGGAGCGGCAATTACGGTCAGGGCATCGCCCGGCGGAACGGCGTCGGGGCGGTCGGAGATGAGGAGCACACGGCCTCCGAAGCTGACGATTTCATCGATCAGCCTGTGAGTCTGCTCAAAGGTAGGAGTCGCCGAGTGAGCAATGACGACAGCTGTGAAGCCCTGACAGACCATCTCCAGCGGGCCGTGGCGGAACTCACCGCCGGCGAGAGCCTGTGCCGGCGTATGGCTCGCTTCCATGGCCATGAGGGCCGACTGGCTTGCTGATGCCATTGAGGTGCCTCGCGCTATGAATTGCAGATATGACGCATCGCCCAGCGCGCGAAGCATGGCCGGGCAGGTGTGTTCTCTTTTGCTGAGCGTGGCCTCGATTTGGGCTGCGACGGTCTGCCAGATGCCGGCAGGAACGGCTATGCCTTTGAGGACCTTGTCAATCATATATATAACCTGGAAACCTGTTATGAATGTCTTTGTCGAGGTCTTTTCCTCGGTGCCTGCCATTGTGGGCAGTAAAATATCGGCGCGACGGCCGAGAGTGCTTTCGGGCTCGTTGGTAATGACTGCGATCGATGCTTTGATGCCGCGCTGATCCATCTGTCTCACGACATTGACAGTCTCGAAACTTTCGCCGCTCTGCGATATGGCGACAAGCAGAGTGTCGTCGGCCAGCACATTGAGTTGATAGTGCAATAATTCGCCGGCGTTGATCACGGTAGCGGCGATACCGTTCTGCGAAAGGAATGCGCGGAGTGTGCCTGACAGAAAGTATGAACTGCCCATGCCGGTGATGACTATGCTCCCGGCTTTGCGGGCTGCGGTTGCAAAATCGTCGAGACTTTTTGAACCGGCGCGGTCAGGCGCGTAGTAGGCGGCTGTCGCACAGATGGCTTCTGGTTGTCCGAGTATTTCCTGTAAAAATTCAGTCATTATTAATTAGTAAACAATAAATTTAAAGCATCCCGAGTGGTGGCGTTCGCGATCGGACACCCCGCCTCGGGATGCTGCTATAGTGTATTATCAGATGTCAAAACGTGTCATTTCGTAGGCGATGAGACCCTGGTCGCCGACAAGCATGTAAACCTGTACGGCATTGCCATCGCTTGACCGACCGAAGATAACGTCATTCATCTCGAGGGTATTGGGGCCGATAATGCTCGTGCCTGAGACGTAAGGGAACACCGAGGTCATGCCGGTGGGACCGTAGCCTGTGCCTATGGGGCCGCCCTTGCTCGCGTCGCCGAGACTGTTGCCTTCTCGCGAGTCAAAGATGAAACCGTCTGTCATAGAAGTCACTGTCGGATTGGCTCCGACATTGGCAACATAAAGACGATGGGCGAATCCTCCGTTGTTGGTTCCGTTTGTTGTGGCGACGAGGTGTGCGCCGTTGAATTCGCAGTAAGCGATCGAACGCACACTCTTCGACCAGTCGGGTTTGGAAGCGTCGCCCCACCAGAAGTGGCTTTTCGGAGCCTCGAAACTGATGGCGCGGTTGCCTGTGCCGACAGGAGTAAATACCATGCCGAGACGGGCGTTGCCCGAATCCCAGAGATAGCCGAGAGGCCGGTTCTTGGTGATGGGCACTGCTTTGGACGCATTCCACATCGAAGCATATTTTCCACCGCCCCATTCAACGTATGCGGTCGGCTGGGAAGGCTTGCCATCGGTGAATTCGAGGAAGACACAACGGATGGGCTGGGGTGAGGTTGTGCCGATTACAGCGTCGCCGGAAGTGATGTCACCGCAGCATGCGATAGTGCTGAAGAGATGGAGCTTCGTGGCATTGTTGATACCATATGGAGCGTTCTTGAAGTAGCCGCCCAGCATGTTGGCCCAGAGGATGCTTGTCGGGGGATTCTGAATGCCGTCTTTCCAGACGAAGATGCGGACATCTGTGCTGGCGGTCGCTGTGGCGTCGACGGTGCTGGTGAATGTCGCCGCGATAAGATGGCCTGCGTCATCGTTGCAGATAGCGCGGTACTCGCGGTCGGTGGGCATGCCGGTTGTGTTGACCCTGACATTTTCGAGAAGTTCGCCGTTGAATCGGTCAAAGACGAGCATCTTTGTCACGTCCAGACGGTTGGCCACGATGAGATAGTCGCCGACAACCGCAAGCGACGTGTTGGCTCCCGCTTCGAAACCGTGAGGATCGTCGACGGTGGTCTGGAAGCCCCACATGTTGGCGATGTAGCCGATGCCGGATTCGAGAAGTTTGGGCAGATCGACCATAATGTCATAAGTGACCTTGGTGACACCATCCTGAGCCGTAACAGTGATCGAAGGATTGCCGCTCATGTCGATCATGCCTGTGGCGGGATCGTAGGCTGGGCATTCGAACGTAGCCCATGGCGACACTTCGATTGTAGCGGCATGGAGAGCCCCGTCAAGTGAAGAAGAAGTCTTGTAGATGACGATGCTGCCGTTTTCGCCGGGCGCGACCGGTTCGTTGACAACGATAGTCGTGCGCGGGCTCTCGACGAGCAGGGCTGATGTGATCTTGGCCGCGCTTGATTTGACGTAATCGGCCACGATCGTGAAGGGATGCGCGCAGCCTTTGTCATCGATGAGGTTGGTCTGGAATCCCTGGGTGAGGTCATGGATGCCGGAGATCGAGGGTGAAAATTTGTAGCCCACGGGCATCTGTGCCTCAAGTTTCATCTGTGTGAGGTCGCCCATGATGGGATCGGTGTCGCTGATGTAGTAGGGTACCTGAACGGTGATCAGTCCGTTTTCAGCGTCTATTACCGAAGGATATTCGGCAGTCGAACCTTCCACGAGGAGACCTTTGACTGTCAGTTGAGAGGTGCCGACGCCGTCGAGGTGATTGATTTCGTCAACCTCGGCACAGCTCGTAGCCATCAGCGCGGCAGCAAGAAGTCCTGAAACTATATATTTATATTTCATGATTTTTAAGTGTTAATTAGTTACTTCCAGAGGTCGTTCTGATCGCAGAGGGGGTTGTTCTGGATTTCGCTGTAAGGAATTGGGCAGATCGCATACTTGGCCGGGAATTTGCGGTCTTCGTTATCCGCTTGGATAACTTCATATTTGAGTGTGCCGTCAGCATTCTTTGTCGTATGGATGCCGTGAACGCGCTGGCCGTTGAGAGTCTCGACCACTTTGCCCCAGCGGACGAGGTCGAAATAGCGGTGACCTTCGAGTCCGAGTTCACAGATACGTTCTTTGGCGAGGTCTGCGAGATACTCATTCCACGAGGATTTTATGCTCTTCTGTGGGAGGCCTACGCGTGTTCGTATCTCGTTGAGGTCATTGTAGGCTTTGCCCCATTCGTTCAGTCTGGCATAAGCCTCGGAGCGGATAAGGTAGATTTCTGCGAGACGCAATTCAGGCCAGAGCTGGTCGCTGAGTGTGTTGGTATAGTTGTATGTTTTGGTTGTCAAGAACTTACGTATCATATAGCCTGTGGTGCTCTTGTGTACGTTGTCGTTGACCGGCAGACCGGTGTACTGCATGCCTTCGTCCGCGCCGCCGTCCCAGAGTTCGATGGTGCGGCCTTTCCATGTGCAGCCGGGATAGAGCACTGTGTAGTAGAAGCGCGGATCACGGTTGTCGAAAGGCTTGTTACCATATTTGCCGAGGTTGTCCCAGCTGAATGATTCCCAGTTGTCGCCGACCTTTATGTCGAACTGCGAGACATACTCTTCGGTGGGAGTCATGCCTACACCCAACTCGGAGTTGGTCGCGAGTCTGGCATCGGAGACGGGACCCACCCACGTGTTCCATGAGTGCTGTTTCTTGCCGACCTGATAGAAGACAGGCAGGATGAGCTCCGCGCTTTCAGGGTTGGTGAAGATCTGCTCGTACTGGGCGAGTGTCAGGCCGGACTGAAGGCTATACTTGTTGAGATCGAACAGCTCGCTGGCAGCACTGACAGCATCGTCCCAACGCTCAGCGTAGAGCGAAGCGCGCGCTTTCATGCCGAGAACCGCACCCTTGGTGATGCGCCCGAGATCGGCTGAAGGCCATTCTTTAGGTAGAATATTTGCGATCTCTGTGTACTCTTTGATCACAAAATCCCAGCTTTGGGCTTCTGTAGAACGAGCTTTGTCGTTTTTGTGATCGTCATCGACACCGCCGTCGACAAGACGGAGAATCACACCGCCGTGACGCTGGATGAGTTCCTGATAGCAGAGGGCGCGTAGAAAGCGTGCCTCAGCCACGCGCACGATCACCTGATCTTCGGGCAGTTTGATCATGCCGCGCTCGTAGTCCCAGAGAAATTGGTTGAACAGGCGGATATAGTTGTACATGCCGCCCCAGTTTGAGCGGAAGTCTCCGCCGGTGACAGTGATCTGGTTGTCAAGAAAGAACATCTTGTTGAAGATGCCGCCGTCCACATTGAACCATGAACCTTTGAGCAGGTCGGTAGCGCCGTCTGTGACGGCATTGAGGGCGTTGCCGGTCTCGATGTCGGCAATCTGATGGAGCATGCCGTAGAAATTCTTGACCGTGAGGTCGAGATTCTCAACCGAAGCATAGGCGACATCCTCGCTGTAGTAACCGGTAGGGTTCACATCGTTGATCGAGTCACACGAAGGTAGAGTGACAGCCAACGAAGCGACCAGTCCTATGATATATTTTTTCATATTCTGTTTTTTGAAATTTAGAACTGACATTAGAATGAAAGGTCAAGACCAAAGGTGAATGTGCGCTGCTGAGGGTAGAAAGCCCAGGTGTAGTTGCCGCTTTCAGGATCAAGATATTTGAAATCTGTGATCGTGAAGAGATTGACACCCGAAGCGAAGAAACGGACATTCGAGATATTGGCTTTCTTGGTGATCCTGGTCGGAATGGTGTAGCCGATGGTGAGGTTTTTCAGACGGAGATATGCACCGTTGCGTTTCCAGAAGTCGGATACGTATGAGTTTTGGGCATTGCCTGTGACTGAAAGGCGGGGATATTCGGCGTTTGTGTTGTCGGGACGCCATGAACCCTCGACAAGGTAAAGGGGCGAGTTGTCCCAGTTGCCATACCAGGGGCGGGTGAGAGGGCAGAAGTCTGACACACCCGAGCCGAGCATCTTGTCGCACAGAGCCGCGCCCTGCAGCTGGAACGAGAGGTCGAAGCCGCGCCAGTTGGCCTGGGCGTTGAGGGCGAACATCATTTCGGGGCGCTGGTTGCGTGCGATCTTCACCTGATCCTCTGCCGTGATCTTGCCGTCGCCGTTGATGTCGACATAACGGATGTCACCGAGGCGGGGTGTGGTATTGATGGGGTGAGGCATGTTGTCGAGCTCTTCCTGAGTCTGATAGAGACCGGCCGTCTTGAAGCCCCATACATCGCCGATCGAGCTGCCCAGACGGCTCTGCCAGGGCAGGGTACCGGCGCTTTCGGTGCGGCTGATGATGCGGTTATGAGCCCAGGTGAGGTTGGCATTGACGTTGTAGTGGAAATCGCCGATGCGGTTGGTGTGGCGGAGCACGAGTTCGATACCGCGGTTGTCAAACTTGCCGCGATTGTCGACCGAAGGATAGTTGCCCGCGAGTGACGGAGCGAAAACCGAGCCGACACTGGTAAGAATGTCGTAGGTATATTTGTAGAAGTAATCGAATTCGGCGCTCAGTAGACCGTTCCACATGGTGAGTTCGAAGCCTATGTCATAGGAATTTGTCTTTTCCCAGGTGAGGTTGCTCTGCAGATAGACGTTTACGGGTGAAAGAGTTGTCCCAACAGTAGGATTCGGACCGAAAGCGGCGATACCCGAAGATGCGAGATACTGCTGGCGGTAGAGCCATGCGGCGACGTTGTCGTTGCCTGTCTTGCCGATAGATCCGCGGATCTTGAGGAAGTCGATGTTGTCGCCGAGGAACTCGCGGATGAAGTTTTCACGGGAAAGAACCCAACCGGCCGATACCGACGGGAAGAAGCCCCAGCGCTTGCCGGGCGCAAAGAGGTAGGAACCGTCGTAACGGAAGGCGACTTCGGCGAGATATTTTTCGTCGTAGTTGTAACCGACGCGGCCTGCAATGCCTTCCGAAGCCGATTTGCCGGCGCTCTCGGAGTTGGCCTTGTTGGGATCCGGGTCAAGATCCTGGCCGAACGACAGGTAGGGAAGATCATAGAGAGCGAAGTTGCGGCGGTTGCCCGACATCACCGAGCTGTCGTCGTTGGTGCGCTCGTAGAGGAAGATGGCGTTGACGTTATGGACGCTGTTGAACGTGCCAGTATAGCTGATCGACGGACGGACAACCGTCTTCTGTCCTTTCTGGTCGCCTACAACCATGTTGCCGCCGGGCGTAAGGTTTGGTGCGTCGAGCTTGCTGTACTGCTTGGTCGAGGGGTTCCATGCCATCACTTTATATGTATAGTTGAATGACTTGCTCTGGAGATCATACCAGTCCCAGCTGAAAAAGAAAGATGCCTTGAGCCCTTTGAGGAAGGGGGCTTTCCAGTCTATGCGACCGGAGGTGTTGATGGTGACGCGGCGTGATTTGGAGAAACCGGAATGACCTGCTGCGTATTCCGGATTATGACCGATGTTACGGAAACCAGAAGTCGGCATGCCGTTGTTGGGATCATCGGGATCAGAGCTCTGATATACTTTGGGGATATAAGGAGCGGAGTACAGCATCTGGTTTTCGAGTGAGTAGCCCCCGTACTGGGTGGCATAAGTCTGGCCTGAAGGATAGTTGCTGTCGGCGATGATGCCTGCGGCGTTGAACTGCACGTCAAACATGTCGCCGAGCTGGGCGTCGACGTTCGAACGGAAGTTGCCGCGCTGGTAATGGTGACCTTCGAGATTGCCGTTCTGTTTCAGGAAACCTCCCGACAGGAAGTAGTGCGACTTGTCCGTTCCACCGCTGATCGTGAGGTTGTGCTGGGTGTTGAGAGTGGTTTTCTTCATTGTCTCGAGCCAGTCGGTGTCCTCGATGCCGTCAGTGATGTCGCCGTTGTTGACAGCGTCGAGCATGTTCTGTGTGAAGTGCACGTTCATCGGATCGACACCGTCAAGAGTCTGCGCGAGGTTGTACCACTGCATGTATTCCAGACCGTTCATCATTTTCGGAAGTGAGGTGGGACTGTTGAGAGTCACTGTGCCGCGATAGCTGATGCTGGCGCGTCCTTCGGAGCCACGCTTTGTGGTGATGATGATGACACCGTTGGCGGCTTTCATACCGTAGATAGCGCATGAAGCGGCATCTTTGAGCACCGAGATAGATTCAACTTCGTTGGGGTCGAGCGAGGCAAGACCGTTGCTGCCGCGTTCGACGCCGTCGATGATGCACAACACCGTACCGGCATCGTTGTAAGACGAATAACCGCGGACGAGGATCGACACACCGTCAGATCCGGGGCGACCGCTTGACTGCATGGTAATCATGCCCGGGAGCTTACCTACGAGTGACTGTGATAGGTTGGAGCCTACGGTCTTCGTAATATCCTTGGATGTAACCTGAGAGACGGCACCCGTCAAAGTCACTTTCTTCTGCTCGCCGTAACCCACAACGACAATTTCGTCGAGATTCTTGCTGTCTTCGGTAAGCACTACATTGATAGTACTGCGATTGTTGATTTTAACGTGTTCCGGGTTCATACCCACATAGCTGAATGTGAGTGTGCCGTCGGCCGGAGCAATGATTGAATACTGGCCGTCGACATTTGTCGACGCACCTGTTGTGGTCCCTTTCACTGATATTCCTACCCCTGGCAAAGGTTCTCCTTGTTCGTCGGTGACGACTCCTTGAACCTTATTCTGGGCAGCGACAGTGAAAGAGCATACTAAAAGCATGGTCAGCGACGCAAACAACATGTGCATGCGGCGTGAGATGCTCATTCTACTTTTTTCGCTTATTGCGCGCATAGAATTGGAATTAAGGTTAAAAAATAATGATTATTAGGTAAGTAATTCAGAAAAATAAATGAACATATCAGGCTCTT
>CAJUMI010000016.1:17803-29239 GCA_910587545.1 uncultured Muribaculaceae bacterium
GTATTATGCAAAAACCGTGCCAACATATGTACATTAATTTTTAGTAGCTACTTAGTTTGTTATTTATGTTAAGTTATTTATGGTATTATGGTGTCGTTACTGCGTCTGTATTTTGAGGATGTCATTTAGAAATTTTCACAAAGTTACGTTATTGGTTGAGTATGCAAGTAATATTTTAGTTAAAAACAGTTAAATAAATTGATGAGCCTGCATTATGCTGTGTCAAAATTCAAATTTTACCCGTTTGGTTTCCCCCGCAAAGCGCACCTCTAATCAATTGCCTATAGTGGCGGTTCTTTTTTCGGTTAGATATAGATCCCACGATGCCTAATTAGATAAATTTAAACTAAATTTACTTCAAAATCAGCTTATGCACTGTGAAAAAGTAAAAAATTACTAAATACAAATTGTCTTATCGCTTGTTTAACTACATTATAAATTGTACTTTTGTCGTTATCTAAAAACCATACAACCTTATTTTCATTATCATCTTGCAATCATGAAAAGAATTTTGTTCGGGCTTATCGCCGCTTCAGCCGTTTCGCTATCCGTCTCAGGGCAAAATATTATCAAAGTCGGTATAATCGGACTCGACACATCCCACTCATCGGCTTTCACTGAACTTATGAACGCAGACAGCGACGACGCGCTTGCCCGCGATTTTCAGGTTGTGGCTGCTTATCCATATGGTTCGACGACGATCGAGAACAGCTTCAAGAAAATTCCACAGAACACCGAGACCGTGAAAAAATACGGTGTCAAGATCACCGAATCAATCTCCGAGATGCTCGACATGGTCGATGTTGTTTTGCTTGAGACCAACGACGGCCGCATTCACCTCGACCAGGCTGCCGAGGTGTTCAAGTCTGGAAAGATATGTTATATAGACAAGCCGATCGGCGCCACGCTCGGTCAGGCAATAGCCATCTATGAACTCGCCGAAAAGTATGGAATACCGATCTTCTCGTCATCAGCTCTTCGCTACTCTCCTCAGAACGACGACATCCGAGCCGGCAAGTTCGGACAGGTCCAGGGTGCTGACTGCTATTCGCCTCACTTCGTCGAACCCACTCACCCCGATTTCGGCTATTATGGCATTCACGGCGTGGAGACTCTGTTCACTGTCATGGGCACAGGATGTAAGGAAGTTGTCCGCATGAACTCACCCGAACAGTCTGACGTCGTAGTCGGCCGGTGGGACGACGGCCGTATCGGCACATTCCGCGGTGTGATGAACGGAACATATATCTACGGCGGCAACATCTTCACTCAGAAAGGTGCCGTGCCGGTCGGCGGTTATGAAGGTTACAAAGTGCTTCTCGACAAGATCGCCGAATTTTTCAGAACGGGCATCGCTCCCGTGTCAAAAGAAGAGACTCTTGAGATTTTCGCCTTTATGAAAGCCTCCAACATGAGCCGTGACCGCGGCGGCAAACCAGTGACTCTCGAGGAAGCCTACAAGGAAGGCGCCAAGGAAGCCCGCAAACTTCTTAAAGACTACAAATAAGCACCGACAGTGTCAGATCACACATTATATTATATAGCGGCCGCGATGCTCACATCACTTGTAACGGCATCATGCTCGGACAAAAATCAGGCCGAGGCTCCGGAGTTCTCGATCGCTGTCGTCGCGCCCGCCCATTTTCACGCCTCGCTGATCCAGAAAAGCGAAATCGAGAGCGTTGATTCCTGTGTGCGTGTCTACGCCCCCGATACAGCAGGCATAGAGCAGTATCTCGAAGCCATCGGGGCTTACAACTCGAGAGAAGACAATCCGACCCACTGGCGTACTGAAATACACACCGGCGCGGATTTCCTCGAACAGCTCAGGGAAGACAGCATCTCAAACATAGTCGTACTCGCCGGCAACAACCGCCACAAAACCCGTTACATTGCTGCCGCAATCGAGGCCGGTAAGAATGTCCTTGCCGACAAACCTTTGGCGATCAACGGCGAGGATTACGCACTTCTTGGGCGCGCTTTAGCTCTTGCCGAAGAAAAAGGCCTGATAATCCGCGAACTTATGACCGAGCGCTTTGACACGCTCAACATCGTGACCCGCCGTCTGCTCAACGACACTGTCCGCTTCGGCACGTTGGTCAAAGGCTCCCCCGCCGCTCCGGCCATCAGCATGGAGAGCAATCACCACTTCTTTAAAAACGTGTCCGGCAAGCCGCTCATCCGACCACAGTGGTACTATGACGTCACCCAACAGGGAGAAGGTATCGCCGATGTCACAACCCACCTTATCGACCTCATAATGTGGCAGGCCTTTCCCGACTCGGAGACAGGCCCTGATGCAGTCACCGTCAACTCGGCCTCTCACTATCCGACGCTTATTTCGCCTGAGCAGTATGCCCGGTCGACGGGTTATGCCGGCGGCGGTTTCCCGGATTTCCTGAGCGGTGCGGTCCGTGACGGCATGCTCGAAGTCTTTGCCAACGGTTCGATAGATTTTGACATCAACGGAACTAATATGCGCATCGATGTCAGATGGGACTACGAAGCCCCCGAAGGCTCGGGTGACACCTTTACGGCCTGCTATCGCGGCACCAAAGGCACGGTCGAGATCATTCAGGACGCCTCTACAGGATATGTCAAGACTCTGTATTACACTCCTGCAGGCAGCTCCGAACGCCTGCTCATCGATATTCCGGCCGAAGAACGACTCGGACACGAGGATCACTTCAACCGCCTGACCGCCGACTTCTTGCGACAGTTTAGCCACGCGCAGATGGCTGATCGGGAGAACCTCAATACCCTGGCAAAATATTTTATCACCACAACGGCCGTCGAGATGGCAGGCAAAAGTAAATGATCGTTTGATGCACAGCAGTGTCATAGAATATTACGACGAGCAGACAATGTTCCACGGATCGATGAACTTGATCATGGGCACCAGCTTTGACATGATACTAATAGGCAAGCCGCGCGAAGAAGCGGAAGATCTGTGGCAGCGCTCTATTGACGAGCTATCGCATATCGAATGTCTCGTCAACCGTTTCAATCCCTCAAGCGAGGTCGCTGACCTCAATAGATCCGAGCCGCTTTCCTATCGGTACGTTTCATCTGAACTGAAGGATATGATCGTTCTTGCCGACGCCTATCGCGGTCTCACCGAAGGACTCTTCGACATCACTCTCGGCCGGTCTCCCTTTCCGGGTTTCGCTGCCGACGGTGCGCTATGCATCTCAAACGGCGGTTGCCATCTTGACTTCGGAGGCTTCGCCAAAGGCTATGCCATGCGCCGCGTCAACAAAATCCTCGACGAAAATTCCGTAAAGTCAGCCTTTGTCGATTTCGGCAACAGTTCCATACTCGCCGTCGGCTCGCATCCTTGCGGTGATTTCTGGTGGGTCAGCGTACCTGATCCTTTTACCGGCAGGGAGATCTATCAGTTCCGTATGCGTGACTGTTCGCTGTCGATTTCAGGCAATACGCCGGTCTACAACACTCACATCGTCAATCCTCAGTCGGGCAGGTGGGAGTCACGTAAGCGAGTTTCGGCTGTGATGACCGCCGATCCGCTCGACGCCGAAATACTCAGCACCACATGGATGATCGCGTCCTCGCGGCAGCGCTGCGAAATAGCCTCGCGCTTCGACATAAAAGATGAATTTGTTTACACTGATCAAGAATAGTAAGAGCTTGTTAAAAAATGACAGACCCCAAGATTAATAACTTAGATCGCCGCACTTTTCTCAAAGGACTCGGAACATTGGCCGGCAGCATGGCCATATTATCTTCCGCACCTTGGCTCGCTTCATGCACTGAAGAGAAACAGCATCTGACATCAGGCGAAAAAGCACGCCTTGCGCTTATCGGCACAGGTTCGCGCGGCCAATACCATATCCACAATCTCCTCGCAATTCCCAATGCTGAGATCGTGACTCTCTGTGACATATTTCCCGACCATCTCGAGGCAGCACGTCAACTTGTGCCGTCGGCCCGCACCGAATCCGACTATCGCCGGGTGCTCAACGACAAAGAAGTAGACGGCGTGATCATCGCCACTCCGCTCGGCACCCATGCGCGGATAACTCTCGACGCGCTCGATGCCGGAAAACACGTCTTCTGCGAGAAAGCCATGGCGCTGACACTCGACGAATGCCGTTCGGTCTATGCCGCCTACAACAACTGCGACAACGTTCTTTTCTACTGCATGCAACGTATGTACGATCCCAAATATATCAGCGGTGTACAGATGATCAAGGACGGAATCATAGGTGATGTAGTCGGCATGCGCTGTCATTGGTTCCGCAATGCCGACTGGCGCCGTCCGGTGCCGTCACCCGAACACGAAAAGCTCATCAACTGGCGTCTGTACCGTGAGACATCAGGAGGACTGATGACCGAACTCGCTAGCCATCAGCTCGAAGTCTGCAGCTGGGTTACAGGCAAAATGCCTTCCAAAATCATGGGCATGGGCGACATTGTCTACTGGAAGGACGGACGTGAAGTCTACGATGCGGTCAATGTTGTCTACAAATACGGCGACGGCCGCACCATATCTTACGAGTCTCTGATCTCCAATAAATACAACGGTATGGAGGACCAGATCCTCGGTCAGAAAGGCACGATGGATCTCGCCAAGGGTATCTATTATCTCGAGCATGACGACACTCAGTCGGGCATCAAGCAGTTGATCTCGTCGGTGCGCGACGGAATCTTCAGCGCCATTCCGGCCGCAGGTCCATCATGGCGTCCGGAGACCCAGGGGGCATACGTGCCTCATGCCGTTCTGTCAGGCCAAATGCATGTCAACCACGGACAAAGTACGATCGGTGTTGACCATGACGGCTCCGAGGATATAATGGCAGCCTTCTGTCAAGCCTGTATAACAGGCGAAAGAGCCAAAAATGTAGTTGAGGAAGCTTACAGTTCGACAGTTCTTTGCCTGCTCGGCAATCTGGCAATGGACACACAGACGATCATCGACTTCCCTGACGAATATAAAATCCCCTACATGTCGTTCTGAGAATACCCCCAATCATCATGAAAGATATCGTTATTAAAAGCAGACACGTGCGTTTGGAACTCCTGGTTTTCGGTATATGCTTTATTGTCGCATTTTTCGTCAACCTCGGAGCAGTCATCTATTATCATCGCCCGTCGATCGAGATTCTCAGCCAGTTGGGTTTTGTGGTTGTTATCGCTCTGTCGTTTTACTTTTTGACGGCGGCCGTCCGCATGATCTGCGCGCTACTCGCTTTCGGCATAAAAAAATTAACTAAATCCAATATACAATGAGTACAAGAAGAGATTTCATCAGACAGGCCGTAGCCTCGGCGGCTGGCCTGTCGCTCGGCGGTATGATCACTTCATTCGCCGCACCGGCGTCCGCAGCGGGTTCGGTTATCGGAGCTAATGATAAAATTCGCATAGGCGTCATCGGCGTCAACTCTCGCGGACGCGCGCTTGCTTCGGGTTTCGCCCGTATGAACGGCAGCGAGGTCACACATCTTTGCGATGTCGACTCGCAGGCGCTCGAACGCGCCCGGGGCGATATCGCAAAGCTCACGGGCAAGACCCCGAAAGGTCATAAAGACCTTCGCCGCATGCTGGAAGAAAAAGATCTCGACGCTGTCGTGATCGCTCTCCCTGACCACTGGCATGCTCCGGCTGCCATTATGGCTCTTCAGGCTGGCAAGCACGTCTATCTCGAAAAACCCACCAGCCACAATCCTGCCGAGAACGAAATGCTTATCAAGGCGGCGGCCAAATATGGCAAAGTCGTTCAGGTCGGCAATCAGCGCCGTTCATGGCCAAATGTCAGGGCTGCAATCGCTGATATCCACGGTGGCGCCATCGGCGACGTTCACTATGCTAAATCATGGTATGTCAACAACCGTCCCTCGATCGGCGTCGGCAACATAGTCGATGTTCCGGCCCATATCGACTGGGACCTCTGGCAGGGGCCGGCTCCACGCGTGGCTGACTTCAAGGACAACTACCTCCATTACAACTGGCACTGGTTCTGGCACTGGGGTACAGGAGAAGCCCTCAACAACGGCACCCACTTCGTCGACATTCTCCGCTGGGGTCTTGATGTCGAATATCCGACACTCGTAAGTTCTGTGGGCGGTAGGTATAACCACACCGATGACGATTGGGAGTGCCCTGACACTCAGATGATCACCTTCCAGTTCGGCGACAAGGCCACATGCTCGTGGGAAGGCCGCAGCTGCAACAGCACTCCCGTTGACGGATCCGGCGTTGGCACGGCATTCTACGGCGACAAAGGCACGATCTTCATCACGGGCGGCAACGAATACAGGCTCGTCGACATGAAGGGCACAACAGTCAAAGAGGTCAAGAGCGCGCTCAAGTTTGACCAGGGCAATCTCCTTAACCCAAGTGACGGCCTCGACATGATCCATTTCCAGAACTGGTTTGACGCCATCCGCAAGGGCGAAAAGCTCAACTCGGGCATAGTCGACGCCTGCATAAGTACCCAGTTAGTCCAGCTTGGCAACATCTCCCAACGTGTTGGCCGCGCACTCCGTGTCGATCCGTCCAACGGACGGATAATCGGCGACAAAGAAGCTCAGAAACTCTGGGGACGCCAATACGAAAAAGGCTGGGAACCCAAAGTCTGAAACAGACTTATAGCAACCGGAAACAACAAGGCTGATTCCACTTTACGCGGAACCGGCCTTTTATTATTTTCATATGGTGTAATTATTTTTCGTAACCGATAGGGTTGTTGATAGCCGGTATCTGCGTGTCTGTCAGCTCCAGCAGCCTGCGAATACCGTCGACATCCATAGTTATGCGCGGACGGGTTGCCAACCCCAGGGATACCACGGCAAGGTTCAGATTCTGATTGGCAATGCCGGCATCAGGCATCGCAGTCCCGATAGCCCGCGACCTATATATATCATTCTCATAACGTTAAAATATAAGGGGGCATCGCTAAAAAGTTCTTTCAGTCGAGTCTAAAGACTATACGTTGCACCCCGTCATGATACCGGCTGCTCGAGATGCGGAAACGGCCGATTTCCGAGGTACGCACAACATGAGTGCCTGCGCAGAGACATTGGTCGTAATCTCCGACATGGATTATGCGTACCGTTTCCGAAGCATCCTCGGGCAGGCGGCTCAAATCAAACCGCGAAATCGCCTCGGTCCGGGTTGTGAACTCTTCATTTACCTCGACATCAGCCACGATAATACCGTTGACATATTCTTCCAATGACGAAAGTTCCTCGGGTGTCAGAGCCTTCGGCAGATGATAGTCGAGTTTGCTTTTCCTGCGCTCGACATGAGCCGAGAACGCACGGCCGCAACCATAGCGCCGGTCCATTTCTCCGTTGACGATATGTTCCGCCGCTATATCTCCAATCCCAAAGCATTCGGAACTGATCCCCATTTGAGAATCAATCCCCGTTCACTAGCTGTCAATATCATCGGCTGCAATGATATGCATGCGGAAATCGAAAACTCCAACGAGGCAATTGAAGACGCTGCAGGTGTCGAGGGTGATATGTCAGAAGACGCAGCAGATTATCAGGTCAGGCAGAACCCCGATTTCTACCCGGTCAAAAGTCTGGTCGCGGCGCTCCCTTCCGGGGTGCTCGAGCCTGACAAAAAGGCGATAGGCGCTGTTGCAGCAAAATATTTCTAATCCCAGACCGCTCAGGCGCGTCAATTGCCGGCTCTGTTTTTCAGATCGGGCAGCAGTGCCGCCA
The DNA here is from genome assembly GCA_910587545.1 of uncultured Muribaculaceae bacterium. GTDB lineage: Bacteria > Bacteroidota > Bacteroidia > Bacteroidales > Muribaculaceae > CAG-873. The sequence continues at coordinate 25,495 of CAJUMI010000016.1, forward strand.
CTATGCCTAAAAGTGGCGTAAAACAGCAGAAGTTGAACACTGTTTCGATACCGTACTTATCTGCAAAGCCGCCTAATGCGGCCGACGCTACACCACCGACACCGAATGCAAACCCGAAGAAAAGCCCCGAGATCATGCCGAGCCGCGTAGGCAACAGTTCCTGCGCATATAACAATATCGACGGAAACGCCGACGACAGCATGAAGCCCGAACAGAAGCCCATCGCCACAGCTATCGGCAGGGAAACATGCGGCAATAATATGCTGAACGGCGCCGTCCCGAGAATCGACGCCCATATCACGGCCTTGCGCCCGTATTTGTCTCCGAACGGCCCACCGACAAGTGTGCCGATAGCCGTTGAGATCACAAATACAAACAGATACACCTGCGATGCCGATATGCTGACACCGAACTTGTCGATCAGGTAAAACGTAAAATAACTCGACATACAGGCCATGTAGATATACTTCGAGAAAATCAGCACGACGATTATACCTATGGCAAATGCGGTTTTACCTTTCGAAAGAGGCAGGGTCGCATGACCTGATTTCTTTTTTGCGGCTGATGACTGTTCGCTGAGGTAATTCCTGTACCATCTGCAGATAGGCCGCATCGCCGCAAAGCATAATGCGGCAAAGATCAGAAACCATAGGATATAGCGCCGGCCGTAGGGCGCGACGATCAGCGCTACAAGCAGAGGTCCGACAGAACTGCCGAAATTACCCCCGACCTGAAAAACCGACTGCGCGAAGCCCCTGCGTTCATGGCCGGCAAGCGATGTTATGCGGCTCGCCTCAGGGTGCAGTGTCGCCGAACCTATGCCGACCATAAACACCGCCAGAAGGACAACCGGAAGAGTAGGGGCACATGCAAACAACACGATACCCACCGACGTGCAGACCATACCGAGCGGAAGGCTTGCCACGAACGGACGTCTGTCGAACGCATATCCTACCACCGGCTGAAATATCGACGCAGCCATCTGGTAGACAAGCGTGATCAGACCGATCTGAGCGAAATTCAATGACAGATCATCTTTCAGCATAGGATACACGGCCGTGATCACCGATTGCAGCAGATCATTGAGGCAATGCGACGCACTGAGCGCGAGGAGCACCGGAAATGCCGGCATCTCGACAAATCGATGAAGTTTCTTCAGCAGTCCGTTCATTGACATTCGCTCCTGATATAATGGTGATGCGCGATGCATTCGTGCAGACTATGGTCGACTATCAGGTGACGGTTGGCCATTTCGGCTATCATGGTCATCTCGTGAGAGACCATCACTATCGTTGTCTTGTCTTTTATCTCCGAGATGATGTCGTAGAAATGAGCCTCAAACTTTTTGTCTATATAGCTCAGCGGCTCATCAAGCACAAGCAGTTCGGGACGAGATATGATGGCCCTGCCGAGCAGCGCCCTCTGCAACTGACCGCCTGACAGAGCTCCGATGGCCTGCCGGGCGTGGTCAGTCATTCCTATCAGTTCAAGAGTATCTCCGACAGCTGCGGTCTTCTCATCGCGGCTCAGCAATTTCTGACCGAGCAGACCCGACTCCACGACTTCTCTGACCGAAATCGGGAAATGCGAATCTATCGTATTCTTCTGCGGCAGATAACCGATGCGGAGCGCGCCACACTCGCCGCAAAAATACTTCACGCTCCCGCTGTCAGGCTTCATCAATCTGAGCATGATTCTGATCAGCGTCGTCTTGCCGCCGCCGTTAGGTCCTGTTATAGCGATGAAATCTCCGCGATTGACAATGATATTCACGTCCGTAAGCACAGCCCGGCCTTCGCGCTCGATCGAGATGTGATCAAGCGATATCAGTGGCCCGGTCATATTATTCTGTAAGCTCATCTGTGATTGCTTCGATTTGTGACAGCCAGTCATAACCGAGCAGATTGATGTTGACGATCCTCGATCCTAACTGTTCGTTTATAGCCTCGGCCTGACGCGAATCATATTCTTTCTGAAAAAAGAACACTCTCACGCTATCGCCGGCCGCTCCGGCGATTATCTCTTTCAGTCTGCGGGGCGAAATCTCTTTGCTTTCCTCTCCGACCGCTATTTGCTTCAACCCGTAGTCATTGGCAAAGTATCCGAGCGAAGGATGCCAAATGGCGAATGCACGCGGTTTTGCGCCTGACAACCGTTCGGATATCTTCTGGTCAATGGAATCCAATTCTGCCGACAGACTAACCGATCTTGCCTTATATTCTTCAGCATGGTCCGGATCTATTTCCGACAGATAGTCGGTGATATTGCCGGCCATTACCCGCATGTTTCTGACCGAAGTCCAGGTATGCGGATCACCCGCGTGACCACATTCATGTCCTGCGTGTTGACCGTGGGTGCCATACAGCCGTTTGATACCGTCCGACACGTCAACAGCCTTGCTCTTGTCGCTGCCCGACTTTTCGATAGCTTCTTCAAACGGAAATGCACCGACAGTAAAAAATACCGCACTGCGGTCTGCTGCAGCTCTTTTTGACATCGACGGATCAAATGTTTCGGGATTGGCACCCTTGTCAAGGATAGTGATTACATCAAAATTATCGCCGGCTATACGTTCGACAATATTTCTGAGCGGCTCTATGCTGACCGCGATCAACGGCTTGTCTTGCCGGTCCGCCCGGTCGCTTTTGCCACACCCGGCTAATGACAGCGACAGAGCCATTGATAATAAAACAATATTATAGCGCATTACTGAGAGGTCGCTTGGGAACATGTTGTGATTAATTTGACTGCAAAGTTAAGATTTTTTTGCCATGCGGCACACCATATCATGGAAACATAGTATATTTGCATCGCAAAAAAAAAATAATTACAGACAAGGCATAAACAATATTTAATTATATGAGTGTTTCGAAACTTCAACTTTGGCGTAACACCAAAGACTACATCTTTATCACCCTGGGAATGGCGATCTATGCCTTGGGCTTCTGTGCTTTCATTCTCCCGGAAAAAGTCGTCATCGGTGGCCTCGCGGGTATCGGCACACTCGTATATTTCCTTACAGGCATTCAGGTCGGCATCACTCAGTATGCATTGAACCTTCTGCTGCTTGCGATCGCCTATCGCGTGGTCGGCCGTCAGTTTGTGGTCGGCACGATTTACGGCGCCACTATGATCTCGGTATTCGTCAGCATCTTCCAGCCTCTTTTTTCCGAACCGCTTACCAGCGAGCCATTCATGAACGTCGTTATCGGCGGCATAATGTGCGGGACCGGTGTCGGTCTGACATTTGTCCATAACGGCAGCAGCGGCGGCACCGATATCGTGGCCGCAATGGTGTCGAAACATTCCAATGTGAGCATCGGCCGAATGATGCTCTACACTGATTTCTTCATCATTTCATCGTCTTATCTGCTATTCCACGACCTCGACAAGGTAGTCTACGGTTTCGTCGTCCTTTTTCTTGTCTCCTATATGGCCGATCTGATCATCAACACCAACCGTCAGGCTGTGCAGTTCACCATCTTTTCTCCTCATTGGAAAGAAATCGCCACTGCAATCAACAACGAGGCAAACCGTGGTTGTACAGTGCTGAACGGCACCGGATGGTACAGCAAACAGGAGGTAAAAGTGCTTCTTGTCATGTGCCGAAAGATCGAATCCGTCACCATATTCCGTATCATCAAGTCAATCGACAGCAACGCCTTCATCACCCAGGCTAATGTCAACGGTGTCTATGGCAAAGGCTTTGACGAGGTGAAAGTCAAGATGAAAGTCGATGAACCCG
>CAJUMI010000016.1:29249-39969 GCA_910587545.1 uncultured Muribaculaceae bacterium
TTTCCCTACACGACGCTCTTCCGATCTTTCACGTCTGTCAAGGCACTCGTCATCATCCCGTTCCACAGGTCATCCCGACAGCATGGCCTGACCGTCCCCTCTCATGATCCCGCGATCATGTTCAGTTCGTGGGTCGATGGGTTGTGAGACACTATCTGCCCCTGAGGATCGATCAATAGCGTCCCATAGCCATTGTCCAGATGAAAGTCGTCTTTGATTTTTCTGGCAAGATTTCCCGACACATTGAATTGCATCTCGTCATCGAGACCGTCGCGTTTCACAATTTCCCGGAACAGACGTTCCGATTTATCGAAATTGACCGACAGGAGTTCCACCTTATTGTTGCCATTGCTCCTGACCCATGACGTATAATCGTTGGTCGTTTTGCGTGACTCTCCGTCTGTAACCGACCAAAATGATACAAGCACGTATTTGCCGTCTTTCTCACTTTGTTTGATCGCCTCATTGATTTCCTCACTTTCGATTTCGGGCATCACTTTGCCGATAGAGGTGTCAAAACCAGTCTTGTTGAAACCCGACGATGTTATCAGAAGTCCGATAAAGAGTGAAAATATCAATATTGTCTTTTTCATAATTCAAGATCATATTTAGCGCAAATGCTTGTTGCTCCAAGCATTTATCACTAAACGCACGACCGCCGCGAAAGGTTCGCGGCTTCACGTCGTTATTATGGGTTATAATGTATGTATGTCAGAGGGTTAGCCTTGCCGTAGAATGCAGGCGACAGTAGGTCGGAGAGCTTTGTGTCCCGATGCCCGTCGACATACGATCTGACGATCTTGTATCCGATATATCGTCCGGCCCGGCCCGGTGTTTCGCCGGAAAGCACATTTGTGAACGGCGCGGGATACAGAAGTCTTTCGACAGTCGATTCAGACTTGTCAAACACCATCCGCGATGTCAGCATTTTTCTCCATAATTCGCGTTCGTTGTCTTCGAGCCATCGCAGTTCGTCACTGCTGTAACCGAGTGCGTCAGCCATGTTGCCGCCTTCGACAAGTATCATTCTGGCATATGCCAGTGCGCCCTCGTAGATGAGTCTGTTTATCACCAATGTCGAATCGTTCCGCTCCGGCGGGCAAGCCGTCGCGACAAGAGCCTCGGCCATGTCGTATGGCAGCGTCCGAGTGTCTTTAGCCCTTCTTCTATAGGCCGGAAGTGACGAATATGCCGGATGCTCTCCGCCAAGATAATGATTAAGGGCGATCAGCATCACACTGTCGGCAAACACTATGCTCTGAGGACGCCCCCATATCACGGACGCATAACTCTTTGCCGGGACGCTCAATCCTTCTCTTTCCATCACACTTACAATATGGGTCAATTGCTTCTCTACCGTTCTGCTGTCCTTAAACACCGAGTCGACCTCGTGCCCGAAAAACCTTACGGCCGGCGAGTCTATCCAGTCCCTGACAGCGTCGTCTCCGCTCCCAAGGCCCATGACGGCGGCCATGGCGTCAAATTCAGCCTGATGACCGACGACGGTCTCTTCGGCCATGATCACGGCTGACGCGGTGTCCGTATCAAGACACATTACAGCTGTGCCGGCAAAATCCGCAAAGCTCACCGGCTTATCGGCGGCGACACGGCTGCACGATGTCATAGCTATTCCCGAAATGACAACCGCGGCCGATATGTTTGCTATCCCTATATTCATATTATATATAACGATAAAGTATACCTTTTAATTATCTTTAAATCGATTATTAGTCATCAGCACTCCTATCTCAACCCTGTGTATTGGCCAAAAACACCATAATTTATGGTAGAATTGCCTAAAATTGTGGTTTCATCGCTGTTTTAAGCGGATAAATTGCTATTTTTGCACGATTATATATGGGCTTAAAGTTAAAGAACATAATATTTTTCATTGTGGCCTGTTTCTCGGCAGCCGTTTTGGCAAGAGCCGACGATGCGCCCTTTGTCGTTGTAATCGACGCCGGTCATGGCGGCAAGGATAGCGGATGCGTCGGCAAACTGACCAACGAGAAGACTATCGTACTCGATATCGCAAACCGTCTGAACGACAAGATTGCCAAATCTTATCCCGAGGTCGATATCGTCATGACCCGCGACGACGACCGATATATCCGTCTTCAGGATCGTGCCTCTATCGCCAACAAAGCCAACGGCAGTGTATTCCTGTCGATCCATGTCAATTCTGTCGACAAACGCAACCGCAACCGCAAGACGATCCACGGAGCGTCGGTCTATGCTCTCGGCCTTAATCGCTCTGAGAGCAACCTGTCAGTGGCCATGCGGGAGAACAGTGTGATGGAACTTGAGGATGATTACACACAGGCATACCAGGGATTTGATCCCAAATCCTCTGAGTCATACATTATTTTTGAACTGAACCAGAACAGCCATATCAACAAGAGCATCGAACTCGCCAATACCATACAGCACGAACTTGTCTCTACAGCCGGACGTGCCGACAAGGGCGTGCGTCAGGCCGGATTTTGGGTTCTGTGGGCCACGTCTATGCCTTCAGTGCTTATCGAACTCGATTTCATCTGCAATCCCGAGTCAGAGAAGTTCATGCACAGCAGCAAAGGCAAGGAGAAGCTGGCTCAGGCCATATTCAACGCGTTCTCTACATTCTACAGCCGCCACAAAAACGATGCCCACGGGCCGAGAGTGGGGCAGTCGATACCAACAGTCAGAACCGACGAGCCGGACTCGAAACCGGCAGCTGCGAAGAATAAAAACGGTGAGACCTTTCATGTCCAGATTCTATCTGCAAGAAAGGTGATACCGGCTAAAGACAGCGAGATACGCAGTGTGCCTGACATCGGGTATTTCAAGGACGGCAAGTTCTACAAATACTACTCCGGGACATTCGCCTCGCGACGTGAGGCTCAGAAGCACCTGGCTAAAATGAAAAAACGCTTCCCAAAAGCGTTTATAATCACACTGCGTGACGGCAAACCGTTATAAGCCCTCTGTCCGGACTGACATGATAATATTAACGACACTATATAATAACTGATGAAAAAGATTTTCCGCAAAGAAATGCTGATTGGACTTATAGTCCTGATCGCAATGGCGATATTGTTTTTCGGCATAGATTTCCTCAAAGGCGTCAATGTGTTTAAAGCCGCTAATTATTATGTGGCGACGTATGACAACGTAGAAGGACTCGCAGTTTCAGCTCCTGTATCAGTCAACGGCTATAAAGTCGGACTCGTCCGTGAAATCAACTATGAGTTCGATAATCCCGGACACGTCAAAGTCGAGATGAGCCTCGACAAAAATCTAAAATTGCCCGAAGGCACTCAGGCCATATTGAAGACCGATATGCTCGGCACTGCCACGATAGAGCTCAAAATGGGTACAGGCAGCAACTTCTACAAAGTGGGAGACGAGCTCCATGGGGCCGTCGCAAGCGGACTGATGGACAAAGTCACAAACAACCTTATGCCGACGGTAGGAAATATTATGCCAAAGATCGATTCGCTGCTGACTTCGCTGAACGCCGTCGTGGGCGATCCGGCCCTGATCAACTCGATGAAGCGCCTCGACTTGATCACTTCCAATCTCGTGACGACCACCTCCAGGCTGTCTCAGGCTGTTTCGCAGCTGCCGGCCGTGACCGCCGATGTCAAAGGCATAACGTCCAACCTCGCAAAAGGCACTGATGATCTGGCCGTGCTCACAGGGCGCATGCGCGATATCCCCGTCGATTCTCTGACAGCCGATATAGCAGCCATTACCGCCAATCTGAAAGAACTCTCAGCTCAGCTCAACGACCCCGAGTCGACCATCGGAAAGCTGACCCACGATCCGGCTCTCTATAACAACCTCAACTCCACAATTTCAAGTCTCGACTCGCTTTTTATCGATATCAAGAAAAATCCCAAACGTTATATAAGCATTAAACTATTGTAATGCTTATTTAAAATCGTTTTAAATAACGAAACCAGATATCTTTTCAGTCCGGAGTGGTGTATATCGTCTGTCATTAGGCGTTTCACGCTCCGGATTTATTTTGTCAAATTAATTGTGGAACATTGATTTTTACGCGTATTCTGCTATAGATTAGCTCATTGAGACAAAAGGATGTCGACCAATGATCACACGCGTTTGTCCTTTCACTCTAATATCTTGAAACATATATTATTGCACAATTGCAATAAAAACCAAATAAATCATCGGTTGTTTATTCAGAAAAAAATTCTGAATTTTGCTATATCGAAAAAGCAACTATATCTATCTTCCCGACACAATGGAGAAAAATCATCAACAACTATGGGATGACTGCCTGCAGTTCATCAAGGACAACATCCCCGCGCCGCAATATGAATCGTGGTTCAGCCAGATCACGTCACTCGGTTTTGAAGACAAAAAGCTGAGGCTCATGTTGCCTTCTCCTTTTGTTGTCGATGTGCTCGAGCAACGCTACATGGATGTGCTGGGCTCTGCCATCAGGAAGGTCTATGGGTCCGGGGTCACTCTGACTTATTTCTACCATCAGGTGAAAAATGAACCCGCCACTACTGTCGGGATCCGCACCTCGGCTCCGTCTCCCACCATCGTTGCTCAGTCCAAGACAAAACCCGCCAACCCTTTCAAACCACAGACTCTTCAGCCGTTTGATCCTCAGCTCAATCCACGCTATACCTTCGAGAACTACTGCGCAGGAGCGAGCAACAAGATCGCGCGTGCTATCGGAGAGACCGTGGCGACCAATCCATCGGTCAAGACTTTCAATCCTTTGTTCGTTTTCGGTTCGACAGGGGTCGGCAAAACCCATCTAATCCAGGCTATTGGTGTCCGCCTTAAGGAGACCAATCCCGAGTCAAGAGTGCTTTATGTCAACGCGCGTCTTTTCGAAAGTCAGTTTACCGCGGCACAGAGCAAAGGCGAGATCAACAACTTCTTCCATTTCTATCAGAGCATCGACACTCTTATTATAGATGACATCCAGGATCTGAACGGTAAGCCTGCCACTCAGAACACTTTCTTCCACATCTTCAACCATCTCCACCAGAACAACAAGCAGATAATCATGTCGAGCGACTGCGCTCCAGCAGAGATGGTCGGTTTTGAGGAGCGTATGCTGTCTCGCTTCAAATGGGGCATGTCGGTCCAGCTTGAAAAGCCCGATTATGAGCTCCGTCGTGATGTTCTCCGTCAGAAAGCCGAGCAGGACGGTGTCGGATTGTCAGACGACGTCATCGATTATATCGCCTCTAATGTCACTGAGAGCATACGTGATCTCGAGGGTGTGATGGTATCTTTGATCGGACGCGCTACAGTGCTCAACTGCGACATAACCCTCGATCTTGCAAAACGCGTCATATCCAACTCGGTGAAAATCAACCGCAGACAGATCAACTTTGAACTCATACTTGAACATGTCTGCAGCTACTACAACATCGATCCCGACGCACTTTTCACCAAGTCGCGCAAACGTGAGATTTCCGACGCTCGTCAGATGCTCATGTATCTTGCAAAGAAACTGACCAAAATGCCCTTCACCGCCATCGGCTCACGCATTGGCCGCAACTATGCCACGGTCATCTATTCATGCAAGAACATCGAGGAACGCCTCGGCCTCGAAAAGCAGCTCCTCGACGATGTGAATTCCATAGAGACAGCTCTCAACAGCGGTGTATTCTAAGAGCTTCTAACTGGCTCTTAGAATTACTTTTAAGTACATGATCAAAATTTTAAAAATCTAATTCCGGTATAAGCCGGGACGCAGAAGTATCGTGGAGAACTCTTCCAATCCATCTCTGACAAGAGACTCTACATTCTGCCTTTCTTCCATGTTTTAGATTTTTTACGGAGAAAAGTCTCCGGACTTCTCCTTTAAATCACTGAACCTCTGAGGTGTTTCGCAATTTAATCACTTTAAAATTAAATATTTAACACCATAGTTTGATTTTGTCATCTACTAAAGAGTTACTTATATGAAAATGGATGTAAAAGGACATGCCTCGATGTTTGGAGCCAATGCAATCTGGGGCATGATGTCACCAATTGCTAAATTTGTAATGATCAGTGGTACAATAACCCCGCTGGTAGTGACTAATTTACGTATCGCAGGAGCTATGATTCTGTTCTGGTTGGTATCACTGTTCATAAAGCCGGAACATGTGGAATCGAAAGATCTGGCAAAACTCTTCGGAGCATCATTGCTTGCAATCATCTTTAATCAGGGCTGTTTCATTGTCGGTCTGGGTATGACATCACCGACCAACGCGTCCATAATCACCACAAGCATGCCATTGTGGGCCATGATCCTTGCAGCTTTTTTTCTGAAAGAGCCTATAACCGGAAAGAAAATCATGGGTATTGCGGCCGGCGCTACGGGAGCAGTGCTTCTGATTCTCGGAGGTAGCTCGTCCACCGGAGTTGTGTCTTCGTCAATATGGGGCGATTTGACAGTTTTGACAGCGCAGTTGAGCTACGCCCTGTATATAGTGCTTTTCAAGAATTTTGTATCCCGCTACTCTATTTTCACCGTAATGAAGTGGATGTTCACTTTTGCTTTTATATGCGTGGTGCCTTTTTCCTGCCTGCAACTTTCGGAGACGAGATGGAATGATGTCACGTCTATGGAATGGGGAGCTTTGTCACTGGTTGTTGTAGGAGCGACCTTTATATCTTATATACTTGTTGTGATCGGCCAGAAACGTCTCCGTCCGACCGTGGCAGGAATGTACAATTATATCCAGCCTCTTGTCGCTTGCATAGTTGCAATATTATGGGGCATGGATACGTTTGGCATGACAAAAGCGTTTGCAATACTGTTGATATTTGCCGGAGTATTCCTTGTAACCATGAGTAAAAGTCGAAAAGACATGGAGACAAAAGGTGACACTCGCTCTGAAGTCGCCGACTGAGTATCAGTGCAGGCAGCATCGTTATATGACGAGAGTATCGTTTTTACCTGCAATCGCTTGAATTTGAGCGCTAACTTACCATCTATACTTAGACAATCTCTTAGAAACTGAACCCTTTAGCCCTTATAAGATCGGAGTACACTTTCGAGAAGTGTTCGTTGTCGGCTTTCGGGTAGCGGACATCGGTAAACACTTGGGCGAGATTTTCCTTGCCATTCTCTTCTACATATTTCCTGCTGTCCTGCAGGGCTTCCTTTTCGGCGTATATACGGGCGATGCCGCTCTCATTGTAATCCTTGTACTGTTCGTCATGAACTATCGCCTCTATCGGCAGGCGGTCGCTTTTCGCTCCTTGCGACGAAGGAGATCCTACTGTTACCGTTATCACCGGGACGACCAGATCGGGCAGGCCGAGCAACTCCGAGATCCGATCGGCGTTGTAGGTGGTCGTGCCGAGATAGCATGTGCCCAGACCGTTCATTTCAGCCAGCGTCACAAACTGTTGGGCGAAGATAATCGTATCCTCCACAGCCCATAGCCATGCCTGTAGGTTATTGAAGCCAGGTCTTGCCTTACGCAATTCACACCATTTGACAAAGCGGTTGAAATCCGCACAGAACGTCAGCACCGCTGCAGCCGACATGACGGACGGCTGTCCGAAATGAGCAGGCGACAGCCGTTGTTTGCCGGCATCATCCTGCGTGATGACTACACTGTAAAGCTGCATGTTGCCTGTAGTCGGTGCATGCGACGCCGCTTCAAGCAGTTCGCCGAGAAACCGCCTGTCAATTTTCTCTTCCGTATAATTTCTTATTGTACGACGGTTGCAGAAATAGTCTTTTCCGTTCATTGTGGTTTGTATGTTGGTTATATTCTGCCCAAATTTCACCATTTGTTTTATAATTTCCAAAATATAATCAAAAAAGTTTTCAACATCCCGATTTCTGTTTTGGAAAACTTGGCTGATGTCATATTTTCACAACCACCTGTTTGTCAACCTTTAATGTTTTAGTTTTGGAAAACTTTCATCTCAATTGATAATTATCCGGCAAATTATTTTGAGTATTCGGATTTATTTTTGAAATTTGCAGTCACTCATCGGCAAGTGGATGCTCGATATTGTTCTTTTTCGATATTTCAATTTTAATTCGTCGACTTTACACTTCGTCGGCTTAAATCTAAACTTATCATATCACAATTAAAGTGGAAAACAAGTCATATTCTTATGATGAAGCGTTCAACGCTTCATTGAAATACTTCGGCGGCGACGAGCTTGCCGCCAGGGTATGGGTCAGCAAGTATGCGCTTAAAGACTCTTACGGCAATATCTTCGAGCGGACGCCCGATGATATGCACCACCGCATCGCGTCGGAAATTGCCCGCATAGAAAAGAAATATCCTAATCCGATGGGCGAGGTCGAGATCTTCTCTCTCCTCAGGAACTTCAGATACATCGTCCCTCAGGGCAGTCCGATGTCAGGCATCGGCAACCATTATCAGGTCGGCTCGCTCTCTAACTGTTTCGTTATCGGACTCGACGGTGCGCCCGACTCCTATGGCGGTGTCATTAGAATCGACGAGGAACAGGTGCAACTCATGAAACGCCGCGGCGGAGTAGGCCACGACCTGTCACATATCCGGCCCAAAGGCACTCCCGTCAAGAACTCGGCCCTCACATCGACCGGCCTTGTCCCCTTCATGGAGCGCTATTCCAATTCCACCCGCGAAGTCGCTCAAGACGGTCGTCGCGGAGCCCTCATGCTCTCTGTGTCTATCAAACATCCCGACTCCGAGGCTTTCATCGACGCCAAGATGACCGAGGGCAAGGTCACCGGTGCCAATGTTTCAGTACGCATCGACGATGAATTCATGACTGCCGCCACTGAGAACAAATCTTACCGGCAGCAGTATCCCACCGACGGCGAAGCTCTCGTCAAGAAGGAAGTCGACGCAAAGACCCTCTGGGAAAAGATCATCCACAACGCATGGAAATCGGCTGAACCCGGCGTTCTCTTCTGGGACACTATCATACGCGAGTCTGTTCCCGACTGTTATTCCGACCTCGGCTTCCGCACGATTTCAACCAATCCCTGCGGCGAGATACCTCTGTGTCCCTACGACAGTTGCCGCTTGCTCGCGCTCAATCTTTATTCTTATGTGAAAGATCCATTCACTCCTGAGGCAAGTTTCGACTTCGATCTGTTCAGAGACCATGTTGCGAAAGCACAGCGCATCATGGACGACATCATTGACCTCGAGATGGAAAAGATCGACACCATTCTCGAAAAAATCGACTCAGACCCCGAGACCGATGAGGTGAAATCATCAGAGCGCAACCTTTGGCTGAAGATCAAGACCAAGACACTCAAAGGTCGCCGCACCGGCGTGGGCACTACAGCCGAAGGCGACATGCTTGCCGCACTCGGTTTCAAATATGGCACTCCCCTGGCGACCGACTTCTCCGAAAGCGTCCACAAGGCTCTCGCCCTTGCCGCCTACGGTTCGTCAGTCACTTTGGCTGAGGAACGCGGGGCATTTGAGATCTTCGATGCCGAACGCGAAAAGAACAATCCCTATATCAACCGTCTTGCCCAGGCCGAGCCCGCGCTGATCGAAAGAATGCGTCGCCACGGACGCCGCAACATAGCCTGCCTGACAATCGCGCCCACAGGCACGACAAGCCTCATGACCCGCACAACATCGGGTATCGAGCCGGTGTTCCTGCCCGTCTACAAACGCCGCCGTAAGGTCAACCCCAACGACGCCGAGGTGCGCATCGATTACGTCGACGAGACCGGAGACGCTTTCGAAGAATATGTCGTATATCATCCTAAGTTCATCGATTGGATGAAAATCAACAATATAGAGGTACGTGATGACTACTCTCAGGAGCAGATCGACGACCTCGTCGCCCGTTCGCCTTATGCCGGAGCCACTTCCAACGACATCGACTGGCTTGAGAAAGTCAAGATGCAGGGCCGCATTCAGAAATGGGTCGACCACTCGATTTCGGTCACTATCAATCTTCCGGCCGATGTCAGCGAGGAACTAGTCAACAATCTTTATGTCGAGGCATGGCGATCGGGGTGCAAGGGATGCACAGTCTATCGCGACGGGTCGCGTTCAGGTGTGCTTGTCGCTCTCGAGAAGAAAACAGACCCCACACCGGAGATCAAACCACATGTCGCCAAGAGACCCATCGAGCTTGAGGCAGACGTCGTCCGCTTCCAGAACAACAAGGAGAAATGGATCGCATTCGTCGGTCTTATCGACGGTGCGCCCTACGAGATCTTCACCGGTCTCGCCGACGACGAAGACGGCATCTTCTGCCCCAAATCTGTAACCCACGGCAAAATAATCAAAGCCGTTGACGATAAAGGCAACAAGCGCTACGACTTCCAGTTCATCAACAAACGCGGCTACAAGACCACCATCGAAGGCCTGTCCGATAAATTCAATCCCGAATATTGGAACTATGCCAAACTCATTTCCGGCGTGTTGCGCTACGGCATGCCTATCGACCAGGTTCTCAAACTTGTCGGCGGCCTTGAACTCGACTCTCAGTCTATCAACACTTGGAAAATGGGCGTCGAGCGAGCGTTGAAAAAATATCTGCCTAACGGCACCAAAGCCAACGGTCAGACCTGTCCTAACTGCGGACAGGAAACCCTGATCTATCAGGAAGGCTGCCTCATATGCACCTCGTGCGGCACCTCAAAGTGCGGATAAACATCCACACCACTTATATCTCCCCAAGAGACAGACGCCCACGGCTTCTGTCTCTTTTTTTATATTGCTGTCCGATAAAACTTGAAGATGGCAAAAAGGCATGGCTCGAACGCTGA
>CAJUMI010000017.1 GCA_910587545.1 uncultured Muribaculaceae bacterium
GCTAAAAGGTTATTTCCCAATCGGTTAATTCAAACCGAGAAAAATCTAAAATAACAATATGCACATTCTAAAAATATAAAATGTGAATGACGGTATGCCTTAGATTTGTGTAAACAGCTTTTACCGAGGCAGACTGCGCTGTCTGAGACCGTAGCCGTTAACAGGTTGGCATATTGACGGGCATTTATATTTGTCCTTTGTAGAAAGCGCGAAAAAAAGCGGCGTGCCATCACTGACACGCCGTCCAAAAAACTATGAAAAAAAGCTATAATTGTCTATAGAATCTCGTCGGTCACCCGATTGAATTCCTCGATACATTTTTTGATATCGGGCACAGAATTGTCCCAGTTGTATTCATACTCGATTGACAGGTAGCCCTTGAACTGCTGTTCTTTCAGTATTTCGAACATGTCTTTGATGCCGAGACAGCCTTGTCCCCAGATGGTGTCGTCCTGCCATTCAACTCCTTTTTCTTTAGGTTTGATGTCCTTTATGTGGAGCGAGATGATGCGGCCGTTGAGCTTGCGGAGGCAGTCAAGATGGTTCAGTCCCTCGCGGTTCCAGTGGCCGACATCTGAGCAGGAACCGATATTTTCGCTGCGCTCCGCGATGGCGTCGAGCAGGTTTTGCGGGTTCCAGTAGTCTGACGGTTGGGGATGGTTGTGGACCGAGACCTTGATGCCGTACTTGTCGGAAAGTTCCTCGACGTAATCCCACAGTTCCAGCGGAGGCTCGCATGTGATGAATTCCAGATCCATCGATTTTGCAAACCTGAACATCTTTTCCCAGTCTTCTTTGCTGTCGCTTACAAATACACCCGATCCTACGATCCTGACGCCCTTTTCTTCGGCGATTTCGCGGAGCTCCTTTTGTGTTTGCTCATCAAGATTGAAGTCAAACACTTTGTCGCCCCATTTGCCGCCTAATTTGTGGCCGGGATAGACTTCGATGTACTTTACGCCCAGTTCACGGGTCTTGTCGAGGGCTTCCATCAGATTGAATTTGTGGAAGGTGAATGACTGGACTGAGAGGTCCCATCCGGCTTGTTCGGCCTTGGTCCGGTTGCTGCAGGAGTTGAGTGATAGACCGAATACAACCATAACTGCAATACTTAAAAGTTTATTTATCATGATTATAGTGCAAATTAAACGTTAGGCATGTCGGGGAGCGTGAAGCCGTTGTGATAGGTGTGTTTGATCCATTCGTTGGCCGCGTCGAGAGCGTTGAAGTCGCCGAAGCGTCTGTCGAAACGCGGGTCTCCGTCGATCACCTTGAAATCGTCGTGGTTTACGATCTTGATGGTGTCGTTGGGCGACAGATTCGTGAATATCATGTTTTCACCGTCCCACTTCAGTTCGCGATGCACGCCGTAGAGGCCTGCGAGGCGCACGGCGAGCACACCCATGTCTACCATTTCTGTGAATGGTCCTGAGAACTGGAAGTTGGACGAGGCTTCGGTGCGGTTTTCAGGTGATTCCTTGCAGGCGCGGATCCAGTCTTGTTCGTGTGCGTCGGTATCCCAGATGTTGCCGTTTCCGCCTTTTATGCGCGGCAGTGTCGGAGCCGGCTGCTTGTAGCTTTCCATGCGCTCTCTTGGCAGCAAGGTGGGGTTCATGCCGTAGCAGCCTGTCATCAGCTTGCCTTTGGTTCCGATAAAGATGATGCCGCCGTTTTCGTCTCCCATCATCTCGCCGTCTTTCAGCTCCTCGGGGCGGGGCGGCATCAGACCGCCGTCATACCAGGTGATTTTCACTTCGGGCATATTGACTTTGCCTTTCTTCGGACGTGCCGGAAATTTGTATGTGATGACTTCGGCGTGAGGTGGAGAGTAGAGGTTGCTGAGGGTCGAACTTGCAATTACGCTGGTGGGATATTTCAGTCCGAGGGCCCAGCAGACCGGGTCCATGATGTGGCAGGCCATGTCGCCGAGGGCGCCGGTGCCGAAATCATACCATCCGCGCCAGTTCCATGGTGTGTAGGCTGAGTTATAGGGGCGTATTTCAGCGGGACCTACAAACAGTTCCCAGTCAAGCGATGATGGGCATACGTGAGCCTCTGACGGCTTCATCAGTCCCTGGGGCCAGATGGGTCGGTCGGTCCAGCAGTGTACCTCGGTTACGTCGCCGATTGCTCCGTCCCAGATCCATTCTGAGATCTGGCGACACCAGTCGAACGAGTTTCCCTGGTTGCCCATCTGAGTTGCGACCTTGTATTTTTTTGCAAGCTTTGCCAGAAGTCGAGATTCGTAGACCGAATGGGTGAGGGGCTTCTGAACGTAGGTGTGCTTGCCCATTGTGATAGCGTGGGCGGTGACACCGGCGTGTGTGTGGTCGGGAGTCGCTACCATAATGGCGTCGATTTCCTTACCCATCTCGTCAAACATCGTGCGCCAGTCCTTGAAGCGTTTGGCCCGGGGATAATCCTCGAATGTCTTGTTGGCATACTTCCAGTCGACATCACAGAGTGCGACTATGTTTTCAGTGCTCATATTGCGCAGGTTGCGGCGGCCCATGCCGCCGACGCCTATGCCGGCAATATTGAGTTTGTCGCTCGGGGCTACATGGCCGTGGCTGCGTCCCAACACGACGTTAGGTACAACCATGAATGCTGCCGCACCTAAACTGCTCTTGATAAAATCTCTTCTCGATATATCGCCCATGATAAATAAGGATTAGATGGTGATTAGATTGGTGTAAATAATTATTATGTCGTAAAGATATAAAAATAAATTGTTTTATTTGATATTTTTTGTGATTATTCCCGTTCATGCGATGACTTTTCCGGTTTGTGATTGTTCAAGAATATTATATATCTTTGTGACGTGAGATATTTTATGAGACAGACAGTGTTTGTTGTCATGGCCTGTGCGGCTGTGACTGTGATTGCGGCGGCGCGTGATTTACCGTTGCCCGAGGTACCCGACTCTTTGCGCGATCCCCGGCAGAGGGCCGAGTATGTCATTGACCGCTACTGGGATGCGATGGACTGGCGCGACACTGTCCTGACCCGCGACGACCGCTTTATGGAGCAATGCGCCGCCGACTTTTACGCCGTCGCTCAGCACACCGACAGTGTGACAGCGTCAGCAGCCGTCAAAAAGATGCTCGACGGGGCGTCGGCCGATCCTGAGGCGTACCGTAGGATAGCGGAAATTTCACAGGTCTATCTTTTTGAGCCCGAGTCGCCCGTGGCTGATGACGAATTGTTTCTGGCCGTGGCCGACAGACTGATGGCCGACCGGCGGCTCGGCGAAGCCGATATGCTGAGACTCGCCGACGCTCACCGCGCCGCGGTGCTCAACCGCGTCGGCCGCCGTGCGTCAGACTTTGAGTTCGTCGGACGTGACGGCCTTAGGTCGAGTCTCTACGATGCGGTCAAAACCAACAGCCGGACGATCGTGATGTTCTATGATCCTGACTGTCACGACTGCATGGACTTCGAGCGACATTTGGCCGATGCCGGTCTGAAAGATACAGGAGTGATCATGATCAGCCCTTACGGAGAGCAGGACGGACTGTGGGCGCGTCACGCAGCCACGATGCCCGCAGAGTGGATTGTCGGATTGCCTGTGGACGAGGAATTCGAGGACGAGGAAATCTACGATCTGCGCGCCATCCCGACTGTCCTTCTGCTCGACCGCGAGGCCACGGTCATCGCCAAGAATCTGACGTTATACAATATCGACAAAGTTCTCTGATTATTTGCCGAAATTTTCAATCCGGTCGTATTGTTGGTCTATGGTCGGGATGTCGTATTTATGACAAATGCTGTTATTTTCGATATCGTGGATAATATCATTGCATTCTCCCGCGACATCATCGTCGACCAGGCCGGTCGCAAATACGTCTTTGATTTCGGGGATAAGTTCTTTTGCTTTGAGGTCGGCAAGCGTACTCATTACGAAACCGGCGAATGTCGCGTCACATGCGTTCTTAGCCGGCAGACGTTCGGGCAATGATACGAGCAGTCTGCGGAATACCCCGATTATCTCATCACGGCGCTCCGGTTCGTTGATCGCTGTCATCGCCAGAGCTTCAAGTGCATTGACCCTCATATATGTATCATACCCCGGAGTATAGAGATATTCTATGATTTTGTCCATGTTTCCCGTGCTGCATGCGTAGAGCGCCGGGGGTATCATTTCAGGCGCGAGGTCGCCTAAATGGAAGTCGGCGAAATCTCCGTTCTGCCTCATTATCTCGAGCACCGAATCAATACCCGTCGGAGATTTGATGGCGTTAAGCAGCAAAAGAGAGTGCATTATCGAGCCGTCGGGGTCTTCTTCGATCGTTCCGTCGTCGATTGCGCGATAAGTGCGCCCGATGGTGTACATGACAATATTATGGAGATCCTCGGTCACTTCCTCGGCAGGTAGTCCTAAAATACGGTCGATGGTCTCCCGGGAAAGACGATAGAAGTTTGATTCGTCGGCCAATGCGTCGGCAATGAACTGATGTCTGACCGACAGTGTCGACGGATATTCCGGATGTTGATATGAATATTTCTCATCTTCATATTCATCGTTATCGTCATCGAATGCCTCGAGTGGGCTAATGAAGTCGAACCTCTCTCCGAGCCTTTGGGCGAGAGTCTTCAGATACACTTTCTCCTTGCCGTCTTCGCCGACGACCAGTAAATATTTACCGTCTTTACCGAACTCATAGTCGATCAGGGGAATTTCTTCCGTATCATCTTCAAGGATATATTGCCCTATCGAAAATGTTTTTGCCGGCTTGATGCCGGCTTCTTCTGCAAAACTTACGGCACCCCAGATTATATTATGAGCTTCATCGTAGCTTATCTCATCGATCTCACATGTGTCACCATATCTGTCAAGCACATTTTTGATGTCGTCGGCCGTGTAGGTCATGCTGTAATAGACATCCTTTACGCCGAGACAGAATGTATCGACGAGGAAACTTGCAAAAATGAATTCCCCGTTGGGCCGTTGGCGTGTGACAACAACATTGGCCATGCCGGCTTTTTGCCAGTCTTGATTGACATAGCATTTGTCTATGGGCAGTGTTCTCGCTTTTTCACGGATATATTTTTCAGGTGATATCTTTCCCTGTTGTTGTGTCGTTTTCTTTTTTGCCATCTTCCTTTTGTTGATCTTATTTTATGAGCTTGACAGATTTTCCGTCACGTGAAACGAGAATGTAAAGTCCTTTCTCCAATCCGGCTGACACTTCGCTGACAGAACCGCTTCGGTGCTGATAAAGAATGATCCCATCCGCAGAGTAGATATCCCACTCGTCGGTGTTGTCGTTGACGATATCGCCGATGCCGCCTATGTCGTCAGGATCGCCGGCTCCATTGAGCAAGGGGTAGGGATCAGTGCCGGGTTTCTGTCCCCAGGGTGCGTCGGTCGTACGGCCGTGGTTCAGAGCCACGCAAATAGCGCCTGACGCAAATTCGTCGGCCGATGCGGCAGAGGCGCTTATGCCGGTCTTCGATGATCCGTCGTTGGTCGCGTCGTCGGCTGTAAGATAAAATGTGTCCGTGACATCGTCCCTGACATTAGTTCCCCTGTATCCTATGCCGTATATCTCATTGCCGTTTAACGACGAATAAGAGAAGCACGATCTGATTGGGAGATCCTCGCCGAGGGAGATAAGTCCGACGGCGATGCCGCAGTCGGTTACCACTTTGCAAGCCGAATAGCTGTCGGCAAGAGAACCGTCGTTGGATGCTCCGTAACCTTCCTTATAAGCGATCAGACCCGATGCCTCATCCGCGTTGCCACTTACGTCGCCGGTGTTGTAGCAGCCTGAGACGTCAATTTTGCTTGTGCGTCCTACAAGTCCGCCGGCGTATGTGAAGTGATAATTAGACTCCGGCAATTTCTCTATTGTGAAACTAAGCTCGCCGGTGTTGGATGAAGCGCTTATCGATCCCGAGAATTCGCCGACGAGACCGCCGGCGCAGACATGGTTGACCCATAGCTGTTTGTTGTCGACGGTTATTTTCCCCGCGTTCCGGCATCCCGTAATCTCTGACGAGTTATATGCCATGCCGGTCAGACCGCCGGCCGCCGGGTTGGAGTTCAGTGCGACGGGTAGTCCGTTGTTATATATTGAGCTGACTGTCCCTGAGTTTTTGCAGTTGGTTATTTTGGCCGAATAGCCTGTGTCTCCCGCCAAGCCTCCGCTGATATGGGGGCCGGTTACATTGCCACTGTTTTCGCAGTCCTCAAGGCTTATTTCGCTCGCACGTCCGATCAGACCTCCGACCTTGGAACTATAAGACGGATAATAGGACATTGGGTTTTCGTCGCGGAAATAATCTGTGCCGTCGACATTGCCGGAGTTGCTGCATGATTTCAGAACGAACTTGCATCCACCGGCACTGAGCCCGCCGGCACCGGTTATGTCACCGTAATTATGGCAGTTTTCCATATTGACGACATGATTGACCGAGAATGTGCTTCCCATGATTCCACCCGTATGAGCATGTCCGTGGTTAGAGCAATTTATAAATGAAATTTCGTTGACACCCGGTTCTGTCAGCAGTCCCGCACCGTCGACATCTCCATGATTATGACAGTCTTCCATAAGGCTCAGGAAATCGCCGTAGCCGATCAGCCCCGGACCGTCGACCGATCCTCTGTTGCTGCAGTTCCTGGCTGTCATGAAATGTGCGTCACTGGTGATGCCGAATGACGACGCACGTTCGCCGCTATGCCTTATGTCGCCGGTGTTATGGCAGTTTTCTATCGCGCCGCAGCTCAACCAATAGGCAATGCCTGCGGTCGAGCCTTTTGCCGAACTTACATTTCCGTTGTTGAAAAGGCCGGTCACGGTTGCTCCGCTTGGATCGTAGTCTGTATAAAGTCCTGCTGCGATGCCTGAGGCATGCGACTCGCCGTCAGTGCACTCTATGATGCCGTTGTTGGTCAGATTTTTTATCCCATCGGCGTGGATCGTTCCGCCGATGCCGCCTACGCCGTTGTCGATACTGCTCTGGCTGCCGGGCGCGGATATGGATATCGAGCCGTCGAATTGGCAGTCTGTTATACTTTTACCGTCTCTGAGTTCGCCGACGATGCCGCCATAACAGCCGCTCAGACTGCTATATCCGTCGCCTGCTGACTCTATGTCGATGCTGATCGTGCCCGAAACGTTGCATGACGTGATGTTGCCATTTTTCAGATAGCCTATCTGGCAGCCTGTATACAGAGCATTCACCCCGTCATAGTCCTCAGTTTTCAGCTTGATATCGATGTCGACGTCAGCGAGGTTTGTGTTGCTTATCGTGGCCGACTCTGCATATCCGAAAAGCCCCGCAGTGGCGACCTTTCCGTATCCCATTTCCGATACAGTCGCTTTGCTTAGATATAAACCGTTAATCGAGTGGCCTTTCCCGTCGAAATATCCTTTGAAGGGATTTTCGCTTGTACCTACAGGTGTCCAGCCTTTCTTTGTAGTGCTGCCGGGCTCGTTGAGCGTTATGTCATTGCCGAGTTCCACATACTTGCCTGACAGGTCGATGCCTGAATTTATGACATACGAAAAATTAGCAAGTTGCTGGGCTGTGGTTATTACGTACGGTTCTTCGGGAGTCCCCAGACCGAGGCTGTAGAAGTCGACAATGGTCTGGGGATTGTCAGCTGCGGGATACTCCCATGCGTAAATTGAAAACGAACTGAAAAGGCAAGCGGCCAAAATGATATGCTTTACCATAAGCCTGAATTTTAAGTGTTTATTATTAGTTCTTTCTTTGTCCGATATATGTCGGAAACAGACTGTCACAAAAGTAGACAAATAATTGGTGTCAAGCAAATAAATCTGTCCCCGCTCCGCTTTTTTAGTGCATTTGAGGCATTTGAGACGTTTTCAATTGGAGTGGATGAAATGAATCGGGATATATGGATAGATGTATTTTTTTTGTAAAATTATTATTAAATTTGTGTTTAAATAAAATTAAACATGTATAGATCTCTAATACCTAAATATAAATTTGCCCGGCCTTTGTTTCTTGAAACGGCTTATTATGTGGTGTTTGCGATGTCTATTGTGTTTATTTCCTGCGTTACGGCTTATAATTTTGTTGACGGCTTATACACTCCCAAGTTGATAGCTTTTTTTGTTTTTTGCGCACTTACCCTAATTTTATCATATATAATTAGAGTAAAAAAAATAATTGTTTCCATAGCGGTGATTTGGTCGTTTTAGCAGTTGCTATAGTCTGTGCGGTGTATTTGTACAGCCGTGCGCAATCGTATCTTGATGTGGGAATTTTTATATCATCGGTATACTTGTACTTTGCTGTGCGAAACACCGCCGCAATCGAGAAACTGAAAATCGTTTTTTGTGTTTCTTGTGTCAGTGGTTGTGTAATTAATTTAATAATAATTATTTTACAGATCGTAAGACATGATAATCCAATAGGGCTGTTTAGTAATGAAATCGCATTGCTTGTTCTCTTTTTAGGCGGGATTGTGTCGTCAATAGAATTATATAAAAAATTCAACAACAAATTTTTACGCGTTGCCTTACTTTTATTGATACTTGTAATTGTCGGATATGCCATATATATAAAATCAAGGACAATTTTTTTTGCAATTGCTTTAATGGCGACTGTTCTATATAAAAAGCGTTGGTTGATGATAGTTGGAATATCGCTGTTTGTCATCATTTGTTTGAGCATTTTTTACAAGTTGGATTCTACTTATGGTCGAATAACTATTTTAAATATAGCGCTAAGCATTCCCGATAATGCGTGGGAAATAATATTTGGAGTCGGAGAAAATGGTTTTGCAGAAAGATATATGCTGAAACAGTCGGAGATTTTAGCTAATCTTGATTGTGAAACGCAATACTTGGCTGATAATATCAATCATCCATTGAATGATTTCATATATATGTATATAAGATATGGATTGGGGTTCTGTGTGTTGGCAATACTATTAATCAAAGGGGCATGCAAAAATCATATTATTGGCAAGTTCAATACTGCAATCTTAGCTATGCTTTTTGCTTTTGCCTGCGTTTCATATCCATTTCGTTATCCTATTTCCTGGATTTTTCTTGCATTTGCATTAGGTTGCAATGAATTTGGAATTCATAATGAAAAGAGAATTCCGGCGTTGCCGATAGGAGCAGTGATTTTTGTATTGGCGACAATTCCGTTATGTTTGTCTTATGGGGTTTGGAAAAACGAAAGATTGTTATATGATGCTGTCGGGAGATCCATGCTTGGAAAAAATGAATCAGCACTTTCGTACTATAATAAAATTGACGATAAATTCTGCGGGGAAAAAGTTATAGTCGGTCATGCGAGAGCCGAGTTGGGTGCAGGAAATTATAGAGCTGCACTTGATTGCATGGAAAAGCTCAGTTTGTGTGACTATGAGACCTCATTGCTGAAAGGTGAAATTTTTAATGCACTGCTTGATTATCCTCGGGCAATTCAATGTTTCGAGTTGGCATCAAAAATGTGTCCGTCACGTTTTATCCCCTTGTACGAGATTTATAATGCGGCTTGTAAGTCTAATGATATCGAATTGAGGGAACGCGTAAGGACTCAGATAATAAATAAAGATATTAAAGTTCCATCATCAAAAATATACCAAATTATCAATTATGTTTCAAATGAAAACGTTCAATAGAACCAAACATATTTTGTTTGCACTTGGGATCTGTATTTGCTTGAATTATGGCTGTATCAATGGAAATGATACCACAGTGAACGACGATCAAGCTATTACTGAAAGTGATGATTTATGTCTTGCGGTAATCCCACGGACAATAAACTTAGGCCGAATAAATAAAAATAAATTTCCTCGCAACGAATTGAGATACGAATTGAAAAACGGATCCGATTCAATTGTAAGAATTAATAAAATTGACGTGTCATGCGGTTGTGTCACAATAGTATCATTTCCCGATTCTATCCTTCCGAACCACACTGAAACCATAACGGCTGAAATTGACCTTTCAAATCAATCCGAACATCTTCGCAAAATAATATTTGTGAATTATAATGACGGGCAGGTCAAAATGGCAAAAGTTATTGCAGATATAGAAGATTGATAAATGACATGAAGGTGACGATCGCAAAATATTGTTGGTTACTGACAGGCATTCTGTTCGTTGTCTCGGCATTGTTCAAGGCAATGAATGTATATGGTTTTCAGATGTCTATTATCTCCCATTTTGACCTTCTCAGTATTGCATTTCCATATTGGGTGTGTTTGTATATCGCACTATTGGTTATTGTGGTAGAACTATTGTTGGGGTTGTTGCTTCTAAATTGCATTTGCAAAAACACAGTCTATTTTGCAACGGTTGGACTGATGCTGTTTTTCACAATATTGACTTGTTGGGAAGCCTTTTTTAAGCCGGACATGGATTGTGGGTGTTTCGGAAAAGTATATGAACTATCTGCGATGCAGTCATTTGTGAAAAATATCGCGATAGATGCGGTTATAATAGCTGCATATCCCTTTTGCAAGGCAAAAACACAATGCTTTAACAAAAAAATTGGTGCGTCTTGTTGCATTACTATAGTCATTCTGTTGATTTCAATGTGCTTTTCACAGCCGATATATGACTTTGGTATGTATGGCAAAGGTAAATCCGTAAAGGAAGCTCTTATGTTATATTCATCACTTGACGATGAGGTAATTGATTTTGAAAACAAACATATACGAGCAGGGGTTCTGAATCCGGCGAAAATACTTTCTGACAATGATTTAAATTGTATCATGGCTGAATTCAGACGAGATAAATGCGACGTGGTTCTCGTCCCTACTCTCGACCGCATGGATCGAAAGATGGTAAATGACAGTTGTAGATTCGTTCTTATGGACACCGCGGTACTCTCTCAATTGATTTCATCAAATGTGGGATTAATTGACATTGAAAATTTAAGGATAAAATACAAATGGGAGATGCCTCTCCATTTGATTGGATTTAATGTATCGTATTTTTGGTGCGGTATATGGAAGATTATCTTTGAATTAAATATCGTATGTATTGTGATTTTGACAATACTGTTGGTGATTAGCCAAAGTGGATGCCGAAAAACTTTAACAGAGTAGGCGAAATGATAAATAAATGTAATCTTATGAAAATTTCAATTTTTTCAGTTGTAATTGCGGGAATATTTTTCTCAAGCTGCTCTCAATTCGATGAGCCCAAATACAGTTGTGACAAAACAATTGACTCGTGGGTCAAAGACAACCTTAATGAGATTCGTGTTATGTCGCGTGGTGATTGGATGGGAATCGAAGATGACTTCCAGCGTCCGGTTTACCGGGCTTTTACTCCGGAGCAAAAGTTTAATTTTTGGATGACGAAATTTGAAGAAGTCCTGCAACTTGAGTGGACTATGGAAGAAAAGATGCATATAAACCGACTGATTGAATTTGTCGAAGCTCATCGTGAAATGTTTTGCGATGGAGATGTTGATGAAGTACTTGAAGACGAGATAGATTTATTCCAATATCAATGGTGTGAATATGCACAGACTGAATTCGATTGGAACAACAAAGTCATTTATGCGATTGCCGCGACCGGCAAAAAAATGCTTGCAACTGATGGCGCCATTGACGGCGATATAAATAATAGGGCAAAGAGCGTAAACGGAGTGATGCAACATGGCTCGGAAACCGGATCCGGTTATATTCCCGAATGTAGTTGTAGTAAAGAATCTGATTTTTGTTACTTTTTAGCATTTGGCCAGTCCGGTGTTTGCAAGGATGCGAAATGTAAGGAAACCGACGGCGGTTGTGGCTTTATGTGGTGGAAAGATTGCGATGGGCAATGCTTCCCCGACTTTGAATATAACTAAGCCTTGCAGATATCTCGCGAACAAATTATCTCATAAATAAGCAATTATTATAAGAAATAAATATGAACAACATTTCAATCAAACACTTATTGCTGTGTGCTTTATTCTCTGCAATTGTTTTTGCGGCGGCGGCTCCTACTATTCTTACGTCAGGTTTCTACGGCAGATTATGGGTCGAAACGACAGCCTTATTCCTTCTGACGATTTTATGTCTGGACAAATTTGTTCCTCAAAGATCAAATAAAGGAATTATCAGTGTGGTATGTGCAATAATTTTAGCAATACTAATTTTGCTTTGTCTCCCTATTTTGTGGGGTGGCGTGATTGCGGTGCCATCATGGGATCAATTGATTATCGCCGTAGCTGTTTGCTTGGCAGGCTTTGGTTTCAAAATGAACAAAAAAACAATATACGGTATAATATATGTCATTATCGCCCTTATCAACACCTTGGCTCCTTCGCTGTTCCTTAAGTATCAATAACGCATCCTCATTCTATGACTTTTGCAATGAGGTGTAACTTTATTTTTGCTGTTTTTTCGATTTTTCTGCTTGCATCATGCCATGGCGCAAACAGAAAAATCGAAGAAGCATTCAATCTTGCAGGCGATAATCGAGCAGAACTTGAGAGAGTAATCGAATACTACGCAGACGATCCGCTGAAATTATCGGCGGCGGAATTTCTTATTTCCAATATGCCCGGACATTACTCGTATTTGGATACGGCAACTGTCAACCGATATTATGACGAGATTGATTGGGCGTTAGATTCGCTCAGTGGCAGTCCGCGTAAAGTTATTGCCGACCGAATCAATATCCTTGCAGAAAAATACAACATGGCTAATCAGCCTATAGTAGAGGATGTAAAAATCATTAAAGCTGAATATCTTATTCGTAATATCGATGAAGCGTTCGATCAGTGGCAATGTGGCAACTGGGCTCGTCATCTGACATTTGACGAGTTCTGCGAGTATCTGCTGCCTTACAAGGTGGAAGAAATGCAACCTCTCGATGATTGGCGTAACCGATATGGGAATTTTCACGCCGATTCGCTCTATGAATTGGATTATTGCGATATGTTCCGCCGATCGAGCTATAGCGCCGCCGTGCGGCTTAATCGAAATCTCAGTGAAGTAATCAAGCCATTTTCATGGAACGTACTCAACTGTCCGCCCAAACGGATTGAGACGCTGTTCTCTATCCCTTTCGGGCGTTGCGATGACTATGCCTGGATGACTGCGGCGATATTCCGAAGCGTAGGCATACCGGTTACGGTCGATGTAGTCCCGCATTGGGCTTATCGTTCGTTGGGGCATCGCGGTAATGCGGTTATAGCGCCAACAGGCAAGCCAATGATGTTCAGCGGCATGTCGAGCGGGCCTGAACATAGCCACCATGTCGACGAGCGGATCGCAAAGATGTTCCGGGTTTCCTATGCCCGAAATGAAGAAATCGAAAAACTCCACGAGGAGGAAAGCTATATTCCTGACGTGTTCAAAAGTGTATTTCTACGTGACGTCACAGATCAATATATAGCAGTCGCCGACGTTGAAATACCGCTTGATAAACGACACGGAGGATATGTTTATCTTTGCGTGTACGGAGACAATGATTGGACTCCTGTTGATTTTGTCAAAGCAAAAGGCGGCGAAGCGAGCTTCCACGACATTGGTAAGGATGTGATGTATATTATAGCCCGTTACGACCGTAATGGTGCAATGGAAACGTTGACCGAACCTTTTGTAATCGGTCCCGAAGGAAATATAAATTATATTATGTCCGATACGTCTGATTGCCAATCTGTCACCTTGTACCGCAAGTATCCTGTGATTGAATATGTGCATAAATATGCAAAGCTGATCAACGAGGGCGAGTTTGAAGCATCTGACGACCCCGATTTCAAAAACGCCGTGTCGGTTCATAAAATTACTGACGGAGCCGCTGTCGGTCACAAGATCACGCTGCCCGATTCCATCAAACCATACAGATACTGGCGTTATATCCAGCGGCACAGAAACGCCCATTGCAACATGGGTGAAATTTTCTTTTTCGGCGAGGAAGGGAACCGGCTCAAAGGTGCGGTCATCGGTACGAAGGGACACCGTACCATCTATGAGGGGCAGACCTGTGACAAACTCTTCGACAACGATTTGCTTACGTCTTTCAATTCGCCGAACCCCAACGGAGATTGGGGCGGTATGGACTTCGGCAAGCCTGTCAAAGTGAGCAAAATAATATTCTACGGGCGTGGCGATGGTAACACAGTTGAAATCGGAGACAGGTATGAACTGTTCTTTTGGCAGAGCGGCTGTTGGCACAGTTTGGGTAGACAAGAAGCCAACGACGTTTCGCTTACTTACGACAACGTCCCGAAAAATGCGCTGTTGTTGCTTCGGGACTTGACAAAAGGTAAGGATGAACGGATTTTTACCATTGAGGAGACAGGGCGGCAGCAATGGTGGTGATTCATGGCAACCATACGAAAAAATTGATTTGTGGCTGATGAATACATGTTGAAACATCTTCAAGATGTATTGGATGCTATTATGATTTGATTGTGAAGTCGTTGGCGGCGGGGTTGTAGGTGACGGGGCGGTCGGGGAAGACTTTGTCCATCGCTCCGTCGGCTATAAGGCGGTCTGTAGGCCCCTGGATGACGGTGCGGGCCGCGGCGTCGACGATCCACAAGCGGTCGGACGCGGCTATCGACGAAGACAGATCGTGGGTCGACAGCAGTATTGTCTTGCCTTCGTCACGGACGAGCCGAGAGAGCAGCTGCATGATTTCAAGACGGCTGGCGATGTCGAGAAAGGCGGTCGGCTCGTCAAGGATGATCAGCGGTGTCTGCTGGGCGAGAGCGCGGGCTATCATGGCTTTCTGGCGTTCGCCGTCACTGAGGGCGGCCACGTATGAAGCGGCTTTGTGGTCTATGCCTACGGCTTGCAGCGATGAAGCGACCACGGCGCGGTCGTCGGCCGAGAGTCTGCCGATGAAGCCCGTGTAGGGCTGACGCCCGAGAGAGACGAGTTCGCTGACGGTGAGTCCTCCGCCGCCGGTGCGGTCGGTGTAGACAAGAGCGAGCAGTTCGGCGCGTCGGCGCAGTGATATGTCGTGGATTTTTCGGCCGCAGATCGCTACCGAGCCCGACAGCGGAGCCTGAGCGCCCGACAGGGTGCGCAGCAGTGTCGACTTGCCGCTTCCGTTGGCTCCGACAAGCAGGGTGAGCGTCGCTTCGGGCAGTGACAGGCCGAGCCGCGACAGCACCGCGTGGGCTCCCTGCTTTTTGCCGCCGGGATAGCCTGCCGTGAGATTGTCGGTCGTGAGTATGTCCATGACTCAATTGAAGTAAAATATTTTGCGGCGGCGCAGGATTATATAGACTATCACAGGTACGCCGATCACCGGCGTGATGGCGTTGACCGGCATCACGCCCCACTGTGAGGGCAACACGCTAATCAGGGCGCAGAGCAGTCCGGTGGCCGCGCCGGCGAGTATGGTCGCCGGCAGAAGGACGGCATGGTTCGATGTGCCTGTCGAGAGCCGTGCGATGTGAGGAACGACAAGTCCGATGAAGCCGATCGGTCCGCAGGCGGCAGTGACAAGTGCGGTCAGCGCTCCCGAGAGCAACAGCAGCCGGTTGCGGACACGGATTGTGCGGACGCCGATGTTTTCGGCGTAGCGTTGGCCGAGCAGCAGGGCGTTGAGTGGCTTGATGAAGAGCAGAGAGGCGGCGAGGAGTGCGACGGCTATTGCGGCGAACGCAGGCAGGCGCTCGGTCGAGACGCCGTAGAAGTTGCCCAGACCCCAGATGACGTATGAGTGGACTCCTTCCTGAGTGGCGAAAAAGTTGAGCAGGGAGATGGCCGACGAACTCAGGTAGCCGATCAGGATGCCGACGATCAGCAGCATTGTAGCCGACCGCACAAGCGATGACATGGTGACGAGAATGACCATGATCAGCATCGCTCCGGCCAAGGCTCCGGCAAGCACGGCCGACTGTCCGGCGAGTGAACCGGCACCGCCTATGGCAAGCATGACGATGGCCACGCCGAGCGACGAGCCGGTGGAGACTCCGAGTATCGACGGGCCGGCCAGCGGATTGTCGAAGGTGGTCTGCAGCAGGAGTCCGGCGACTGACAGAGCCGCGCCGGCAATGGCCGCAGTGCAGGCCGAGGGTATGCGTGTTTCCAGGACTATAACCCGCCATGCCTCGCGCGAGACTTCGCCGCCTGTCAGGGTCGCCCATACCTCACTCGGGGGGATGTCGACCGATCCGACAATCATCAGCATTGGGAAGAGAATGACGATCAGAGCTGTGAACGATATTATGGCGACGGTCCGGCGCTGCATGTCAGTTAGCGTTTCAGTTTGTGATAGTAGATCGGTTCGAGGCCTGAGCCGGCCTCGGGATGGAAGATGGCGACGTAGTCCCGGAGAATGCGTTCGGGATGGAAGGCGATGTCGCTGAAGAAAGTCGATGCCGAGGGGTCGCAGTTGTAGATCTCGCCGTCGGCGTAGGCCTTGATGCCGGAGTAGAGCGGCGATGAGTCACGGAGCGATTCGTAAGTAGGAGTGCCGGAGATGCGCATGATCCAGATGTCGGCGTCAGAGGCCTTGTCGATCACGGCTGCGGCGTCGAGCTGGAGTGATCCCGAAGAGCTGTCGTCGCTCCACGGATAGTCGGCTCCGGCGTCGGCGAGCATACGCGCCATATAGCTTTTGCCGCCGGGCACATACCATACGCCTGATGTGAGTGTCTCTGTCAGCACTTTCGGCTGTCGTGTCGCATATAAGGCGACAGAAACGGTCAAAGAGCTGTAATCGCTTACAACCCGGCTGTAAATCTCTCCGGCCGGAGCGGCCTTGCCGTAGAGATGACCGAGAAACAGGATCCACTCGGCGCGGCCGAGCGGGGTCGATTCCATGTAGTCGGCACATTCGATCACTGGCACCTTGAGCGCGTCGAGCACACCGTGGCCGGCGTTTTCGTATGGCGACGACAGTATCGCGTCGGGCGACACCTCGATGAGTGTTTCCAGCTTGGGCGACATGGAGTTGCCGATGTCGGTGATGTGTCCTGATGCGATGAGGCGGGCGACGGTGTCGGCCGGAGTGTAATAATTGCCGTCGGCTACTGCGGCCACTGCATCGAGGACGCCGAGCTCGGCGAGGGCGGCGGTGTTGGTCGACGAGTAGACGACCGAGCGTTGCAGGGGAACCTCTACGATCTGAAAGCCTTCGGGAATTTCGGCTGGCACGTCGGAGCCTCTCGGCACGAGGGCATAGGACGCGAGACGCTTGCCGGGGTTCCACGGGTCGGCCACGATGGCGGCGACGTAGCCGTCGCGTTCGATGAGCGTCAGCAGTTCGGCGCGCGAGGTCAGTGTGTCGCCGGGGATGCTGTCGCCTGTTTTGTCGGCCTTTCCGCCGCATGAGCTAAGGAGAGCGACGACAGAGAACACTGCTGCGATGAGAGTTGTTTTCATTTCGTCCGTTCGAGAGTTTCAAAGCGGTAACGTACGCCCGATTTTTCGTCGGTCATCCAATCGCTGCGGTCGACCGTGAGCCATGAGTCGGGAGAGATGGCGGGAAAGAAGCAGTCGGCGCCGGCCGCGGTGCGGTCGAAGCGTGTGAGCAGCAGTCGGTCGGCTGTCGCGACGGCTTGACTGTAGATCTGGGCGCCGCCGATGATAAATGCTTTTTCGGCGTTGCGGCATGCGGCGATCGCATTATCGAGGGTCGTGAACACTTCGGCTCCCGGAGCCCGGAAACCGGGATTGCGCGACACGACGATGTTGCGCCGGCCGGGCAGCGCGCCTTTGGGCAGAGACTCGAAAGTCTTTCGCCCCATGATGATGGGGTGTCCCATGGTGAGTTCTTTGAAGCGGCGCAGATCGGCGCTGATATGGAAAAGCAGATCGCCCGCCCGGCCGATGGCGAGGTCGGAAGCGACGGCGACGATTATGTTGATTGAGGGATTGGATGTCATACTGAGACCTGGCCTTTGATTGCTGGATGGGGATCGTAACCTTCGAGGCGGAAATCCTCGTATCTGAAACCGAAGATGTCCTTCACGTCGGGATTGATTATCATGCGGGGCAGCTGACGCGGCTCGCGGGTGAGCTGGAGGCGCACCTGATCGAAGTGGTTGTTGTAGATGTGGGTGTCGCCGGTGGTATGGATGAACTCTCCGGGCCGGAGACCGCAGACCTGAGCAACCATCTGAAGGAGCAGAGCGTATGAAGCGATGTTGAACGGCACCCCGAGGAAGCAGTCGGCGCTGCGCTGGTAGAGCTGAAGACTGAGACGCCCGTCGGCGACGTAGAACTGAAAGAACGCGTGGCATGGCGGCAGATTCATGTTGGGAATGTCAGCGACATTCCATGAGCTGACGAT
Organism: uncultured Muribaculaceae bacterium; assembly: GCA_910587545.1. Classification (GTDB taxonomy): domain Bacteria; phylum Bacteroidota; class Bacteroidia; order Bacteroidales; family Muribaculaceae; genus CAG-873. The sequence continues at coordinate 18,192 of CAJUMI010000017.1, forward strand.
GATGCGGCGCGAGTCGGGATTGTGCTTTATGTCGTCGATGGCGCGTGATATCTGGTCGATGTGGCCGCCGTCGTAGTCGGGCCACGAGCGCCATTGATAGCCGTAGATGTGGCCGAGGTCGCCGTCAGGTCCGGCCCACTCGTTCCAGATGCGCACACCGTTGTCCTGAAGATAACGGACGTTGGTGTCGCCGTTGAGAAACCACAGCAGTTCGTGAATGATGGATTTGAGATGGACTTTTTTTGTAGTCAGCAGCGGAAAGCCGTCAGCGAGATCGAAGCGCATCTGGTGGCCGAACACAGAGCGTGTGCCGGTGCCGGTGCGGTCGCTTTTATCGGTGCCGTTTTCGAGGATGTGTCTGAGAAGGTCGAGATATTGTCGCATTGAGATGGATTATGTTCGTGGGAATGGTTGTCATAGCCCTTCGATGACTATTGCGCTGTAAGGATGTGACGGACAGGCGTAGCTGCATTTGCCGCAGCCGATGCATAGCTCGGACTCGACTTGAGGGACTCTGCGCCCGTCGGCGTCCCGGACAATCGAGATGGCGCGTTTGGGGCACGCCCGGACACAGACACCGCAACCTTTGCCGTTGACATAGAGGCGGCAGTTGGACGGGCTGATGCGGGCGCGTCCTATGGGGGTGACGCGTTTTTCGGCCGGAGTGAGCGGTTTCAGTGCCTTGGTCGGGCAGATCTCGGTGCAGCGGACACAGTCGATGTCGCAGTAGGCGCGGCTGAAGTCCATGACGGGCGAGAGCGAGTGGCGGATGCCGTATTGCTTGACCGATGCCGTCAGGACGGTGGTAGGGCAGGCGGCGATGCACGATCCGCAGGCTGTGCAGCGGCGCAGAAAGTCCTCGCGCGAGCTTGCGCCCGGGGGCGTGACGTAGTTGAGCGGTAGGAGCTGAACGGCACCGGCGACAAAGCCGGAGTTTTTGCGGGCTATGGCGGTCTCGGCCATAGCCGCAGCTGTTATGGCGCCGGTCAGGATGAAAGTGCGTCGGTCGATCGGCTTGACCGAAGATGCGTCTGCGCGGCCACCGGCAGCCGAGATGCCTGCGTTGCCGACGGCTCTCTGCATCAGCGGAATGGAGAGCTGATGGCGGCCCCGGCGGTAGGTGATGGCGGAGTTGGGACACGCGTCCATGCACTCGAAACACACGACGCATCGCGAGGGGTCGACGACGTGGTCATCGAGGTTGATGCACTGCGAGGGGCACACATTGACGCAGCGCCGACAGTTGACACAGAGGTCGGTGTTGATGTCGGCGTGGTAGAGAGAGATGCGGGATATGTTGCCGAGTATGGTGCCCACAGGGCAGATTGTGTTGCAGATCAGACGTCCGTTGCGAGCCGAGACGGCGATGATCACGGCGAGAGTGGCAGCGGCTGCAAGAAGCCCGCTTATCCCTATGACAAGAGGGCGGGCTGATGATGTGACAATGCGTGCGAAGGCGCTGAAGGGATCAAGCAGGGCCACGACGGCTGTCACGCCGAACAGCGAGCAGACTATGACGATGATGAGTATCGACAGTCTTAGCCGGTCGGACGGCTGTCGGAAGGAGTAATGTGATCCGCGTCGGCGGAAAATGAAGCGGAAGAGGTCGACCAGCGCTCCTGTCGGGCAGGTTGTGGAGCAGTAGATGCGGCCGAAAACGACCGTTGCCACGGTCCAGAGAATAAGCCATATAGAGGCGCATGCAGCGATAGCCGGAATGATCTGGATCTTGGAAAACAGACAGGGGACACCCACGACGAGTGCAGCCGTGATGATGGCGGCCATAGCGAACTGGACGGCAATGCGTCCGAAGCGTATCGGGCGATATCTGTTCATTGCATCGCAAAGATAGTAAGATAATTTTGATTTTTATATTTTACAGAGCGATTTTGTGAGTGACGGGACACGGCGAAGCGGGCTTGGCAGCAATCAGCGGGTATTGAAAAAAAGTGGCGTGTCTTGCTCTGACACGCCACCGACTGTAAGTAAAAAGTGATGTTATCTGATGATAACCTTTTCGACGTTGGAGCCTTGGTGCTTTATGTAGATCCCCGGATCAGGCTTTTTGTCAACTATGCGGCCTTGAAGGTCATAGTATATGGGAGCCTGCTTGGCGGAAGAGGTTTCAATTTCGTTGATGCCGGCCTGGTCTGAAGCTGTCATGACGAGGGCGAATGCATCGTTCATGCCGGCGAACAGCGGGTATTCTGATGAGATCTGACGCATCATGAGTGTCATTCTCGGGAAGGAAACGGACACGATGTTCTTGTCATCACTATATGTAGTGTTTCCCCAATAGCCTTTTTCGGTGATGGCCTCGTCAGGGCGGCCGTTGATGATGTTGTAGTGTGCCGCACTGCCCATGACAAGGCGAACACCGTCGCCGTCGGTAATGTCAGACGGTGAGATTACGATGTAGGTGTGTTCGGGATTGACGCAGTTGATCTCCATATATGAGTTTACTTCAGGGTCGACCGCCTGCAGCCGCGACCAAACGGAAGTCCATGTATCTGTTGTTGTGTAAGGATTGACCATGCGGTACCGCTGTTCGGTGGCATGACGCTGCACCTTGATTCCTTCGGCTGTACAAACAGGGAAGTCGGTGTAGTAGGACGACAGATAGTCGTCGGTGTATTTGGCTGTTCCCCAGTCTGACCATTCGGCTTCGAAATTGTAGGTCGCCACTTTGTAATTGTCCGTGCCGTTGTCTTTATCGGTGTCAAAAGTTGTGACGACTACATATGTGCCGGTGGTGTTCAAGGGCAGGTAGACACTTCCTGTTTCGGCGAGCGGAGCGATGGAAGCGTCGTCGCGTAAGTCCGAGATCCATGCCGACAAGTCGTCGTCATTGACCGAGTAGCCGAGATCCATTGCGAAGGCCGAAGTCTTTACGTTTGTGGCATCGGCGAACGTCAGATCGACCTTTAGTGAGGTGCCGTCGGTAGTCTCTCCAGCGACTGTCATGTTCACGTTATAATCTTTGAAGTCTCCGTCGAGCCTGACTGTCTCGATGCCGTAACCGATAACATTATCGACATTATCAGGACTGTCGACATAATACAGCATGGCGAGTTCTATCTTGCCCAAGTCGGGGTATACCATTGTCTCTACACCGATGTCATAGTGTTTTGTCAATTCTTCTACCATTATCGGTTTGCCTTTGTAAGTGTAACCGGTGTCGAAGTTATTTATGTTATAATAATCGATAAAGGGCATACCTGCGATGCGGATCGGATTTTCGAAGACCCCATCTATATACCAGGAGTCGACACCCATGCCCATCGGATCGGTAGTGCACCAGTATACGGTCACGGGCGCAGGATCCACAAGATGCAATTCGGCGTTGAAATTGCCGGTGCCAAGCAGTTCCCAGGAGCTGAAATTTCCGCCGAGGTCGGCAGGTGGCTGAGTCGAGGTCGGAGATTGAGAGATTGCGGAAAGTTGCTCCGACGTGATTTTTTTTGATGATAGGAGCCGGTTGGCTGTTGTCGGCGTAAATGGCATTTGCAGCCAAAGAGGCTGCAGCAATAAAAAGAGTAAATCTGTTCATAGACATAATGTGTTTTGAATTCGTTTGCAAAAGTAAGTATAATCTTCGTATATGCAAGAAAAAATATATAAATTTAAAGTATATCGTGGAATAGTTTTGCTTAAATGGCTTTATGGATGGCATTATGACCGATGATGCTGTATTGGGGCTTTCGAGCCGCCCGGACTTCTATGACAGATAAAAGACAGGCGGCCGTAGCCGGGCCGCCTGTCTCGAAGTTTCTATATAAAGGGGTTATATCAGCGGATTGCTATTTTGCGGGATTTGTAGATGTAAAGGCCGGGAGTCAGAGTGTTGAGTTTCGAGGGGGTGGCGCTGTCGAGAACGACTATGCCCTGGATGTTGTAGACGGGCGCGGGTGCGAGGGGATCTTCGAGGGTGATGTCACTGACGGCTGAAGTGGAATGGCTGTCGTCGCGCACGCAGCGGAGCGAGAGCCCCTGGGAGCGTTTGTCTTTGCTGACCTTGAAGGTGCGTTTGCCGTTGATGATGAACATGTATTGGCCGTAGAGGTCGGGGTAGAGCTCGAGGTTGGCCGAGGCTTTGCCTTTGGTGCCGATCCACAGGCCGCTGTAGGGGTTGCCGTCCTCGGGATAGTCGAGACCGCCCGAGGCGTAGGCGCGTGTGCCTGTCGCGGGGAACCACTGGCCGTCCTGCTCGGCGCCGTTGTTGATGTTGTCCCAGGTCATGGACGCATATTTGAGCCATGCGTAGGGGGTGTTGCCTGCAGCGTCGCAGACCGGAACCTTATAGCCTACGGGCGAGGGGTCGTAGATGGTTTTCTTCATGGATTCGCCGCCCCAGTAGTCGTCGTCGGATACGTCGACCCAGTCGCCTGTCGGCCAGTCGTTTTTGACGATCTCCTCGCCGTATTCGTCGATTTCGCCGGTGTGATTATAGGTCATGGCGTAGAAGACGTCGGGATTAGCGAACGAAAGTTCGAGTGTGCCGTGGAATGCTTTTTTAGAAGAGATTTTGGGCAGGATGTTGTTGTCGATGTCGTAGAGGACGGGCTCTCCGTCCTTGACGTAGGTGTAATCTTCGTTCATGATTGTGAACGAGGCCGCTCCGGGGAAGGGGTCTTTGCGTCCCCATTGGTATAGGAGCCCGAAGTTGTCGAAGGAGCCGCGCTCTGTGGAGACGGCGCCGAGATTGCGGTCCATGAATGTCCAGGTCGTGCCTGCGGCGTTGGGCTCGGTGGTGTAGTCGTTGGCGGGATCGTATTCGGTGATCCAGAGATGCCAGCTCCAGAGTATCTTGTCTTTGGCATCGGTCACGGCGACAAGAGCGTTGCCGGCGCTGCCTGAGGTCCATGCGCATATAGATCCGGTTGCTGCATCAAACTCGAGACGTGAAACGAGTGACTTGTCGGTCTGCCAGACGAGTTTTGCACCGGCGATCTCGCCGGTCGTCTCGGTCAGTGAGTTGCCTTTTCGGGTGGCGTCGAAATAGGCTGTCGTGCCCGGTGTGACGATGTAGCAGTTGGCGGTGCCTTCAGCAGAGAGGTTCACGGCGTCGTCGGGAATTTGTGCTACGGCCGAGCCGGCCGCCAGAATGGCAAAAAGGGGTAAAAGTTTTTTCATCCGAATAGGGTTTTATGTTAGTGGAATTAAATGTGTCGCAAATTTAGTCAAATTGTCGAGACAATCAAACTGTTTGCGACAAAAGTTTTGAATTGTGGACTTCAATAGTTTCAAAAAGATATCTTTTGGCCGTTTTTTGGCCGAGTGGACGAGCTAAGAGCCCGTTCCCCGATATTTATAAGCGCAGGGAAGGTGCGATGATAATGAGAGAAGGATTGCACGTAGATTTGGAGTGTGTGGAATCGAATTGAGGCACACCGGAATTCAAACCGGTTAACGGCAGACGGGTTGTGGAGCGTCCATTTTCGCGGTTTGAATCTTTCAGACGATTAAACGGGAATTATGAACAGTCAAGGGGGGGCGATGGCAGCGTGTGCGATGTCTATGTTACGGTTCATACAATTTAGAGGATCGTGTTTAACAAGTATTTTAAACATCCTCTTAGCTTCATCCAGATTTCATCGCAGTCATATTTATTCACTGTTTTCCGAGGATTAAGATGCCATCGCCTCGGTCCCGGCGTAACAAATATCGGGGAGCGGGGTATAAAAGATTGATAAAAAAGGACGCACGAGCCGTGCGTCCTTAAAATCCTGCGGTTATCTGCTTGTTTGAATTTTTGTATTAGCCGTGGGTTTATGCGCGGCAGTCAGGAGTGGGGTCAGAGGTATTTCTTGAATTTGCGACGGATGTCGTCGACTTTGTCGAGTTTTTCCCAGGTGAAGAGTTCGACTTCGATCTCAAGCGGTTTGCCGCTGTGGATGAAGGTTTTGCGAACTTTGCGCGGGGTGCGTCCGACATGGCCGTATGAAGCGGTCTCGCGGTAGATCGGTTTCCGCAGTCCGAGCCGGCGCTCGATTGCGTTTGGCCGCAGGTCAAAAATCGAGGCTACGATGCGTGATATCTCAGCATCTGAGAGACTGACCTTGGATGAGCCGAAGGTGTTGATGAAGAGGCTGACGGGCTCGGCTACTCCGATGGCGTAGGCGATCTGCACCAGAGCGCGGTCGGCTATGCCTGCAGCGACGAGGTTCTTGGCTATATGGCGGGCAGCATAGGCTGCCGAGCGGTCGACTTTGGAGGGGTCTTTGCCCGAGAATGCGCCGCCGCCGTGGCCGCCGTGCCCGCCGTAGGTGTCGACGATGATCTTGCGTCCGGTGAGGCCGGTGTCGCCGTGAGGACCGCCGATGACGAACTTCCCTGTCGGGTTGACGTGGAGAATGAAGTCGTCGCCGAAGATGTCGCGGATGTTCCCGGGGATCTGTGCTTTGACACGGGGTATGAGGATCTGCTCGACGTCGCGGCGGATGGTGTCGAGCATGCGGCGGTCGGCTTCGTCCTGTGATGTGTGGTCGTTGGGCAGGATGAATTCGTCGTGCTGGGTTGAGATGACGACGGTGTGGACCCGCAGCGGGCGGTTGTTTTCGTCGTATTCGACGGTCACCTGGCTTTTTGCATCGGGCCGCAGGTAGGTCATCTCGCGGCCTTCGCGGCGGATGGCCGCGAGTTCCTTGACGAGGGCGTGGCTTAGGGCGAGTGTCAGGGGGATGTAGAGGGGAGTCTCGTCGGTGGCGTAGCCGAACATCATGCCTTGATCGCCGGCTCCCTGCTCTTTGGCTTTGGCGCGGACGACGCCCCGGTTGATGTCTGCGCTCTGCTCGTGGAGTGCAGACAGGACGCCGCACGACTCGCTGTCGAATTTGAGTGCGCTGTTGTTATAGCCGATGTTGCGTATGACATCGCGGGCGAGTCCCTGCAGGTCGACGTATGCCTCGCTGCTTACTTCGCCGGCGATAATCACCTGGCCGGTTGTGACGAGTGTCTCGCAAGCGACTTTTGACTGAGGATCGCGGGCGAGAAATTCGTCGAGGACTGCGTCAGAGATCTGGTCGGCCACTTTGTCGGGATGGCCTTCGGAAACGGATTCGGATGTGAAGAGATAGTTCATATCAATGAGATTTTTTAAGTGTTTGCGCAGCGGAGACATCGCGGGCGGCAAGGCACACTTGATAGAAAGCGGTTAAAATCTTATCGGAATGATGGTCTGATCGATGCGCGGCGGGCATCGTCGGAGTCGATTTTAGCATTTTTTCAAGTGGTTGCAAGCAGGCAAATCTGTCCACTGATTTTTATTTACGCCGCAAAGGTACAAAAAAAATCGCGGATCCGCAAGGGGGCGGCCGGACTTGTCGGACGGATCTGACTTGTCGGACAGTTGCCGGCGTTTAAAATTAAAGCCCGGGGTGGAGTCCCGGGCTTATGGAGTGGAATAGGTTCGTTGTGTATCTTTTAGTTGAGGGCGAACTGTGAGCCTGTGACCATAGCCTGATAGGCGTAGAGGCCGGCGTCGGAGAGCTCGACTGTCGTAGTTGTTCCGTCGGTGGTTGGGAGGCTGATGTGGGTGTCGTCGACGAATGTGAAGATGGTGTGCTTTTCGCCGCCCGGGATAGAGTATGACCATGACTGCTCTTCGGTGTCGAAGTCGAGGCGGACGATGCTGCCGTCGTTTTCGCTCTTGATGGTGTAGCCTTTGCCGTCGCATTTGACGAGATACTTGCCGTCGTTGCCGTTGATTACCTTTGTGCCCTTGGCCACGGGATTTGATCCGCTCCAGAACTCGATGCTGTTAAGCACGATAATGTCGGCGAGGCCTGACACTTCATAGACGGGGAGAATCCAGAAAGCGAAGAACACAAGTTCGTTGACAAATTTGTTGCCGATCTGTTGGTTCCAGCTGAGGAGCTTGTTTGTAAGAGTGAAGCTGCCTATACAGGAGGGAAGAGTAAGTGCGCCGCAGATCGTGCAGATGAGGGCGACTGTCAGAACATTCTTCTTCATAAATAATAGTTAATAAAACGGGTGAATAATAAAAGTAATGATTGAGGATTATTTGTCGATGTTTTTTACGGCGTTGTCGTAGAAGTCCATTATGCGTCTGACGTAAGCCGAGGTCTCTGTGCCGCGCGCGTAACCGTATTTTACGACGGGGTCGTTGTAGTATCTGGGGTTCATCTTCATGAGCAGGGCTTTCTCGACATTGTTGTCCCACTTCTGCGGGTCGAGGCCGTATTTTTTTGCGAGAGCGATGGCGTCGTAGATGTGGGCGATGCCGCAGTTGTAGGCGGCGATTATGAACTTGCGCCTCTCCCGGTCGTTGGGGACGAGGTTGATCAGGTATCGGTTGAGGTCGGAGATGAGCCGGCTTGCTACTTTTACACTGACGTCGGGATTGTTGAGCGAGGAGAGAGATGCTCCATAGCCGCGTCCGGTGCGCGGCATGACCTGCATCAGTCCGCGTGCTCCGACCCAAGACCTGGCCTTTGGGTTGAAAAGACTCTCGGCGTAGGCCTGGGCCGCCATGAGGCGCCAGTCCCAGTTGATGCCGTCGGAGTAGCGTCTGAAGAGATTGTCATATTTTGAAATATAACCTTTGGAGAAGTCGAAGGTCGCGTAGGGTTCGGTCTTGCTCATCTCGTAGAAGCGCTTGAGCAGATCGGTGTTTCCGGCAGACCGTGCGTCGTCGTCAAACCATTCGTTGACCCGTCGGGCAAGCGCGGTGTCGCCCGGGGCTACGGCCCACGATGCGCGCTGGGGAGTGCTCAGCTCGGTTGAGATGTCGAGATCGTGAAAATATGTCTCGTTGAGGCGGGCTATGTCGCTGTCGACAACCGTGAGGGGTATGTCGCCCGATGAGACAAGCGCGATGAGGTCTTCCTCTGTCGCGGAGTCGGGGCTGACGGTCCGGATGACAACTTCGTCGGCAAGCTCCTCGTTGAGGTTGCGCAGACGGCGGAGATATTTCGAGTCGTCGATGACGTAGACATCCTTGCCGACGAGCTGGGTGACATCTGACACCGCCGGCTTGCCTTTGATCTTGGGCTGGACCAGGACCTGGGTGGAATAGCTCTCGGGGCCGCAATGGAGAACGAGGTCACGGTAGTGGGCTGTGATGGGGACGTTATAGGCCAGCAGCCGGGCTTTGCCTTGGTCGAGCATGTCTACGGCCGCCGAGAGAGAGGTGGCAACCTCGAGTTTCAGCGCCTGTCGGCTGTCGGAGGCGAATTCCTTGAGCAGTGTATAGTCGTAGCCCATAGGCTCGCCTTTATAGATGAAATAGGAGGTTGGACCGTAGAGGGTGACGGCGTAGAGGGTGTCGGTGAGCACTTCGGCGGTGGAGTCGCTGTCGGCGACGATCATGTCGGGCATCGCGCCGGATGCCTCGGTGGCTGAACTGTCAGCAGACGAGGCGCGTCGGCACGATGGGAGCATCATTGCCATGAAGGTCACTGCTCCGCAGAAGCCGGTTATAATATGCTGTCGCGCTGTAGTCAAGATTAATATTCGAATGTGCCTTTGTCGGAAATGATCGTCAGCCGGTTGGCTTCGGCGGCTTCGATGCGGCCGACGATGCGCGCGTCGATGTCGAACGACCGGGCGATGTCTATCACGCGATCGGCATTGTCGGGGCTGAGATATATTTCCATGCGATGACCCATGTTAAACACTTTATACATTTCTTTCCAATCGGTGCCTGACTGAGCTTGAATAAGTTCGAATAGCGGCGGTACCGGGAACATGTTGTCTTTAATAACGTGTACGTTGTCGACGAAGTTCATTACCTTGGTCTGTGCTCCGCCTGAGCAGTGGACCATGCCGTGGATGTCGGCGCGCATCCGGTCGAGGACGGCCTTGATTACGGGAGCGTAAGTGCGTGTCGGCGAGAGAACAAGACGCCCGGCGTCGAGGCCTGTGCCCTCGACGCTGTCGGTTAGGCTGCAGGCTCCGGAGTATACAAGTTCTTCGGGGACTGCGGCATCGAAGGTCTCGGGGTATTTTTCGGCGAGATAACGCGAGAAAACGTCGTGACGCGCCGAAGTGAGGCCGTTGCTGCCCATACCCCCGTTGTATTCGGTCTCGTAAGAGGCCTTGCCGAAAGAAGCAAGACCGACGATCACATCGCCGGGACGGATATTGGCGTTGTCGATGACTTGATCGCGGCGCATGCGGCAGGTGACGGTGCTGTCGACAATGATTGTGCGTACGAGGTCACCTACATCGGCGGTCTCGCCTCCGGTGGAGTAGATGTTGACACCGAGACGGCGTAGGTCGGCGAGGAGCTCCTCTGTGCCGTTGATGATAGCCGAGATGACTTCGCCGGGGATGAGGTTCTTGTTGCGTCCGATGGTTGATGAGAGCAGTATGCGGTCGGTGGCTCCGACGCAGAGAAGATCGTCGATGTTCATGATCAGAGCGTCCTGGGCAATGCCTTTCCACACCGAGATGTCGCCGGTCTCGCGCCAATAGGCGTAGGCCAGAGAAGACTTGGTGCCCGCTCCGTCGGCGTGCATGATGTTGCAGTATTCAGGGTCTCCGCCGAGAATATCGGGGATAATCTTGCAGAAAGCTTTTGGGAAAATGCCTTTGTCGACGTTCTTTATGGCGTTGTGAACGTCTTCTTTCGAGGCTGATACGCCTCTGAGCATGTAGCGCTGGTCACTCATAATCTATAATGTGATTGATAGTTGATTATTTCAATGTGTTAAGTTTTTTCAGATTGCCGACAAGCCAGAGTATGTCGCCGGGACGGAATACGAGATCGGGGTTGGAGTCGATGAACTCGTCGCCTCGGTGGACGGCAACGACTATAGAGTCGAAGTTCTCTCGGAGGCCTGCTGAGAGCGGTGTGCGTCCGACGAGAGGCGACGCGTCGGAGAGGATGACGCTGGTGAGTTTGACGTCGTCGAGGCTCAGAGCCTTGCTGTCGGGCTTGAGGTCGGCCTCGATTGCCGGCAGGAGGGAGCGGAGCTGGTCGTCGGTACCTATCACGCCTATTACATCGCCGGGAAAGAGTCTGTTGTTGCCGCCGGGGATGGGAATTACGTGAGAGTCGCGGTAGATGCTGACGACATTCACGCCATAGCGTCGGCGCAGGTTGGAGTCCATGAGTTTTTGTCCGACATATTCGCAGCCTGCTCCGACGGTCATGAAGGCCTGGTGGAGATCGCTGACGATTTTGTTGTTCTTTCCGCTTTTGCGCAGTTCCCGCTCGTTGAGGTTGTCGAGAAATTTGGTCTCGATGCCTGTCATGCGTCGGCGCAGTCTGTGGGAAAAGAAGAAAGCGACCATCACAAGTGCGGCTGCTGCGGCGATCAGGCCGGCGCGGGCTGAATATGTTCGGCTGATGACATATATGACGAAAGCGAGCGCTATGGCGAAGCGGAAGATGGTCAGCACAATGCAGGGTATGCTGCCCGCCGAGCCTTCGCTTGAGGCTGTGCGGAAGTCTTTTTTCGATAGTGGCATCATCAGGGCCAGCAGGAAGGGCGCCATGATGAGCAGGGTGGCTGCGAGAGATACAATTCGGCCGACGGATCCGCGGATGAAGTCTGCGATCCATGGCTCGATCAATCTCTGCGACAGGGTGATGACGGCGATCAGAATGATTGAATAGACGGCAGTTCGCCAGGTGTAGCGGCGGAGTACGGCCGCCCATGCGTGTCCTCTGGCGCTCTCTACGCCTGCCGCCTTCTGATAGCGGTCGATCAGGAAGTTGAGCCGCTCGGGCAGGTGGCGCTCGATGTAGTCATAGACCGGAACCGACATCTTGATGAAGTAGGGGGTGGTGAAGGTGGTGATGACCGACACGGCCACGACGATGGGGTATAGCGTCTTTTCAAGTACTCCGAGGCTCATGCCGAGAGTGGCGATGATAAAGGCGAACTCGCCGATCTGTGTCAGCGAGAAGCCCGACTGGATGGCGACCTTGAGAGTCTGTCCGGTGACGAGCATTCCGAAGGTGCCGGATATGATCATGCCAGCGATGACGACGGCGGACAGCAGCAGTATCGGCCCCCAGTAGCGCATCAGTATGTCGGGCTGCACCATCATGCCGACCGAGATGAAGAAAACGGCTCCGAATAGGTCCCTGACCGGGGTTACGACGCTTTCGATGCGCTCGGCGTAGCTTGTGCCGGCGAGCACCGAGCCCATGACGAATGCGCCGAGAGCGAGGGAGAAGCCGCAGTAGACCGAAAAGACCGACATGCCGAGGCAGAGTCCCATCGACACGATGAGCAGGGTCTCCTGGTTGAGGAAGCGGCGCCACTTGTTGAGAACGGTCGGCAGAACGTAGACACCGACGGTAAACCAGATCACGAGGAAGAAGATGAGTTTGCCGATGCTTAACAGCATCTCAGTGCCTTCGACGCTGTTGTTGATGGCTATAGATGACAGGATGACCATCATGACTACGGCGAAAAGATCTTCGACTATCAGCACTGCAAGCACCTGAGTGGCGAATTTCTGCTGGCGCAGGCCGAGGTCGTTGAGAGCCTTGATGATGATTGTGGTGGATGACATGGATAGCATGCCGCCGAGGAAGAGACTGTTGATGTAGTTGAAGCCGAGCAGGTGTCCTATGGCAAATCCCGCTCCCATCATGCCGGTGACGATGATCAACGCCGTCACTACGGCCGAACCGCCCGAATTGACGAGTTTCTTGAAGCTGAATTCGAGGCCGAGCGAAAAGAGCAGGGCGATGATGCCGAGCTGTGCCCAGAAGTCGATGTTGGCCTCGGTAGTCACCGAAGGCAGGTATTTGAAGTGGGGACTGGCGAGGAAGCCGGCCACAATGTAGCCTAGCACGACCGGCTGTCTGATCCATTTGAACAGGATCGTGACAACCGCTCCGAGGAGCAGGATAAAAGCGAGATCGGTGATCAGTCCTTCAACGTTCATGGCTGCTTATATGGCGAGTTGGTTGGTCAAAGCGATGGACTTTGTGGGATAAAGTTTCTCGAGTTCGGCAAACAGGCTCAGATAGTCGGTGCTCTCTCTTACGAGCACTATCAGGTTGAGTCTGGTCTCGGAAGATTCGAAGTCGTATTCGACGTAGAAGTTGCTCAGGTGCATGTGGCGCCGCTTCATCACGTCGCTGTAAGGCGAGATGTCGCGGATTATCGTCGACGCGGTGATGCGGATGACCCTTGACTCTGATCCGAGGCTGATGCGGTGCTCGAAGCGTTCGAGCTGCACGAGGATAAAGAGTATCAGTGCAGTCGCGGCCACAGACACCCAATACATGCCGACTCCGACGGCCATGCCGATAGTCGCCACCATCCATATGCCGGCGGCAGTGGTGAGGCCTCTGACCGAGCCTTTCATCTGTATGATCGCGCCTGCGCCGAGGAAGCCGACACCGGTGATGACCTGTGCGGCTATACGCCCCGGGTCGCCGTTCTTGAGTCCGAGATACTCCTGTGGCACATAGATTGAAAGCAGCATGGCGAGTGTGGCGCCCATTGCGATGAGTGAGAATGTGCGGACTCCGGCGGTCTGGCCTTTGCGCTTACGCTCATAGCCGACTACGCATCCCAGCAGCATGCTCAGCATCAGTCTGTAGACTGAGTTGATGCCGTTGACGTCGATCGAGTTTATCGAGTCGTAGAAATAGCTGAATATGTCGCAGACGGATGGCATCGCCGCTATTTGAGGTTGAATGACCGGCTGATCAGGCGGTAGTTGTCGGCAAATAGCTCGACGGTGTAGTCGCCGGCAGTCAGGGCAGTGTTGACGTCCCAGTAGATTGTCACACCGCCGATTTCCTCGCCGGCATATTCGATGATCTTCTTAGCCGAGCATTCGACCGAGCCTCCTTCGAACGGGAATGTCCCGCCGTTGCCGAGGACCTGTCCCGAGGGTGAGACGATGCGCAGGTAGATGGTCTTCTCGCCGACGGGGGTCGAGTTGTTCTGGGGGATGGTGAACGAGACCATGAGCTGTGCGGCTTTCTGGACTTTTTTCTCTTTCTTGCCTTTTTTGTTGAGCGGCGTGAGTGAGAGACCTGTGACGTTGAGCTTCTCGGCGAGGGTCATGCGTTTGCTGAGTTGCTCGTTTTCGCGCGAGGTGGCAGCGACGCGGTCATTGAGCCGGTTGTTCTGTTTCTTTATCTGTTCGTTCTCGGTACGCAGTTCCTGGTTCTCTTTGTTGAGACGGTTGATTTCCTCGACGTAGTGACGCAGCAGGGCACGCAGGGTCTCGATCTCGTTCTTGAGCTTGGTTATTTGGGCCGCGCTTTTGTTTTTCTGATTTTTGAGTTCGGCCTGCAGGGCTTCGACCTGAAGACGGGCGTTCTCGTATTTTTCGGTGAGGTCACGCTTGACGGAGTCGTCCATTATCATCCGGCGGGAATTTTCGAAGACGGCAAATTCGCGGTCGAGGTTCTCGGCGTCATAGTCGAGCTGTTGCTGCTCGTAGTCGAGTTGCATCCGGTCTTTTTCGTTCTGCACCTGCTGCAGGGCTTTATGGCTGGAATATACCATCCATCCGGCCACGATCAGAAGTATGGCCACGCAGCTTATGCCTACGATCATCAGCGTCCGGCGTGGTCTCTGAGAGTCGCCGCTGTTGCCGGGCTGTTGTGAAGGGGTTGGATTGTTGTTGATCATTTTCTGACAGATATTAAACAAGCTCTTGGATTACATTATGCCGCGTTCGCGCAGGGCAAGCTGCCATTTCCAGGCCGAGCGTAGAGTATCGGCGAGGGGCGTGTCGGCTTTCCAGCCGAGCACTTTGTTGGCGCGGCTCGGATTGGCCCATACCTTCTCGATGTCGCCTTCGCGGCGTGCGGCGATACGGTGTGGGACCTTGACACTTGTCGCGGCCTCGAACTCGTCGATGAGCTGAAGGACTGACACGCCGTTGCCTGTGCCGAGGTTGAAAATTTCCACAGGGGCGTCGGTGCGGCCGTCGACAAGGCGCTTGACGGCGATCACGTGGGCCTTGGCGAGGTCGACCACGTCGATATAGTCGCGGATGCATGATCCGTCGGGAGTGTTGTAGTCATTGCCGAAGACGCTGAGTTCCTTGCGGATTCCGATGGCTGTCTGGGTGAGATATGGGATCAGGTTCTGAGGCACTCCGTTGGGCAGCTCGCCGATCAGAGCCGATGGATGGGAGCCGACGGGATTGAAGTAACGCAGGATTATGCTCCGGTAAGGCGCGCCCGAGGCGATGTCGTCGGTGATGATCTCCTCGCAGATCTGCTTTGTGTTGCCGTAGGGCGATGTCGCAGGTTTGATGGGTGAGTTCTCGGTGACCGGGTTTGTGTCAGGCTCTCCGTAGACGGTGCATGACGACGAGAATACGAAGCCTTTGACGTTGTGGCGCTTCGACAACTCGAGCAGGTTGATGAGCGTGTTGAGGTTGTTGCGGTAATAGAGAAGCGGCTTCTGGACGGATTCGCCGACGGCTTTCGACGCGGCGAAGTTGATAATGCCCGCGATGTCGGGATAATCGGCAAATAGTTTTTCAAGCGCTCCGAGGTCAGTGCAGTCGGCCTCGACAAAGTCGGGGCGGCGTCCTGCGATAGCTTCGATGCCGTCGAGCACATTGCGGTTGCTGTTGCTCAGATTGTCGATTATCACTACGTCGAAGCCTGCGGCGAGGAGTTCGACCGTTGTGTGCGATCCGATATATCCGGTTCCTCCGGTTACGAGTATTCTCTGTTTTCCTGTTGCCATGATCTTTTTATCTTGTCTGATGGTGGGTATGCTATATTCTTAAATATAAGGCAAAATTAATCAAATAGTTTAAAGTGGACAAATATTACACGCCCGGCGTGTATGGTGCCCATGGTTCGTGCGACAAGGTTATAATAAGGAAAAAATCCACAGGTTTGTAGGGACGCGATGCATCGCGTTCACATTTGTCAGGGCGTAAGTTATTATTATTCAATAATCTGCGCGGACGCGATGTGTCGCGTCCCTACTGTCTCGCGGTCGTCTTTACGGAGGTACCGGTTTGGTGGCTTAAAATTTCATTTTTATGCTATTTCCATATTTTGATTGCCTAAATGATGCTTGATTTTATTTTGTTTTGAAAAAATGTACGAATATTTGTTGAAAAATAAAAATATTGCACTATATTTGCGGATGTAAGATGCCATGAGCTTTTTATCAGATGTATTCGTTGGTGCCCAAAATGAAAAAATCTTCGCGCGAGGAAATTATATTATTAATTCTAAACACTTAAAATCATGAAAAAGAAATTTTTATTTTAGCAGTTTTGTTAGCAGCGACTTCTGTATCCGCTCTTGCTGTAAAGGTAGTAACTACGTGCGGTGATGTGGTCTATACCATAGATGAAAAAAAATTACTATGCTTCGGGAGCCGGAGTGGACGGATCTTATCTTGATTATTTGTGCCTGATCAACTATGATCATTGTGGCGTGTATGAAAAGCCCCAGACCTTTATCACTGAGGAAGGAACTGTAAACAAGGGTGAGAACTAAACTATAGTCTTAACCTTAGAATTATTGTAGGGGCGTCTTGTACGCTCCTACATACAACATTAAACCGTTCAATATATGAAAAGGATTATATTAATTGCGATATATCCGGCGTTATGTCTGATAAGTTCGGCTCAGGTAAATAATAGTCGTAATTATATAGAGGAAATGCCGGTACTCGAAAAAAGTACATTTGAGTGTGTCTATTCCCATATCATGTATGATGCCGATCTTGATCGAGATATTCCGGTGGATGGGATTTTTCAACTGGGACGCGACTATGCCCAATATATGAGATACGGAACATATAAGTGCGATTCGATCATTCAGTCGATGGACAAGAAGGAAAGGGATGCACTTACGTATAATCAGCTTCACAATAATATATATACAGCTAATGGCTGGAATGGAAGCGATCGCATACTTTTCGATCTTAAGAATCAGGTGCTCAACCGAATGATCTATGCCGAGTCGATGTATCGCTACGTGGAGCCTATGCCGGTTCAGGATTGGGAGTTTTTGCCCGGCGAGGTATAAGTGCCGTAAGGCGCGGTGCACGTTCAGAGGCCGTGAATGGACGGCGTGGTATTGCCCGGAGATAAAGATCCCTTACGGTCCGTGGAAGCTCCGGGGACTGCCCGGTATGATCCTTTCGGCGTCAGACAGCACCGGCGCGCATAGCTTTACGGCTATCGGCCTGCGCACCAACCCGTCGAATATCTATTATGACAAGCGTTATGAGTTAGTAAGGAAGGTGTCACGAGCGGAATGCTATAAGTTGTTGAAGGAGTTTAGCTTCGGATTTAGTAAAGAATCATGGAAGAGGTATAACGAGGATCCGGTCAACAATCATCGTCCGGCCGTGAAACATATTTTTTATGTTCCTCACGAACTGGATTGCGAGGTCGATGTTGAATGATTTTTTATTAAAGATTTTCTTTGATTATGAGGATAATAGTGCTTACGGCTATATCGCTGTTGTTTTGTCTGATAAGCGCAGCTCAGGTGAAAAGCGTGCGGGTGATAGCTCCGGAGTTGCCGGTGCTTGAAAACAGCATGTTTGAGTGTGTCTATTCTCATATCGAATACGATGCCGATCTGGATAGAGATAACTGCAAGGATGAGATACTTCAGCTCGGCAGGAATTATGGTTGCTTTATGCCTTATGGAACATATAAAAGTGATTCGGTTGTTCAGTCAATGGATAAGAATGCCCGTAATGCGCTTACGTTTACCCAACTTAATAATAATGTGCATGTAGTTTATGGCTGGGGAGAGTATGACTGGATACTGTTTGACCTCAAAGGTCAGTCGTTGAGTCATGTCGTGGGTCGATCAGGCGGACGCTATGAAGAGGCGATGCCTGCACAGGAGTTGGAATTCCTGGAAGGCGAAGCGACTTTCATGGGCTATAAATGCCGTAAGGCCAGGTGCACGTTCAGAGGCCGCGAATGGACGGCGTGGTATTGCCCCGAGATAAAGTTGCCTTACGGATCGTGGAAGCTCCGCGGGCTGCCGGGCTTTATTCTTGCGGCGTCAGACAGCACCGGGGCGCAGACTTATACGGCTATCGGTCTGCGCACAAAGCCGACTCCGATATATATGTCTCGCCGACATGGAGAGGTCAGACTGATGAAGCGTGAGGATTGCGCCCGGGTGGTGAAGGATATCTGCTTTACCGCTTGCAAGCCTGCATGGGAGCGGTATAACGAGGATTCGGTCGATTTTCCCCGCCCGGCGTTGAAGCATCTCTATTATGTGCCTCATGAATTGGATATGAATCTGGAATGATGAGATTGATACTGCTGTCGGCCTTGCTTTGCTGCACGGTGATGTCGCATGCGGCGGCTTATCGGGTGAGGGGACTCGTGCGCGACGAGGAGCGTATGCCGATGCCGGGTGTGGCTGTCGGCGTAGCTGCCCGGGATGGCAGTCAGCTGGGATGCGGGGTGACAAAGCCTGACGGGACGTTTGCGGTCTCGTTTGACGCGCCGGGCGACAGCGTGGCTGTCGAGGTGGGGATGCTCGGCTACCGGACTGAGACGCGCGTGATCGGATTGCCGCCCGTCGGTGATCTTAATTTCGACCTGACCCCCGAGTCGATAACGCTGAGAGAGGTGCATGTGATGGCCAAGCCAATCCGAGCGCAGGGCGACACGCTGATCTACAATGTGGCGTCGTTCAAATCCGGTGTCGACAACACGATAGAGGATGTCATCAAGCGTATGCCGGGGATCACGGTGCGAGGCAACGGGTCGATAGAGTATATGGGCAAGCCGATAAATGAGTTCTATATAGAAGGTCTCAATATGCTCCAGGGGCGATATACACTCGCGACACGAAATATTTCGGCCGACGATATCGCCACGGTCGACGTCTATGAGAACCATCAGCCCGTCAGGGTGTTGGAAAACGTCGTCTACTCTGACAAGGCCGCGCTCAATCTCACGCTGAAGAAAAAGAGCCTGATGCGCCCGATCGGCCGCGTCGCCGCAGGGGGCGGCTATGGCGACGGCCGGGGGCTGTGGATCGGGGAGCTGAGCGCACTTATGGCGATGCCCGGATTTCAGCTCATGACCGTCGGCAAGACCAACAATGCGGGACTGGCCTACGGCGACGAGATGTCGGAGCATACGCTGGCCGCGCCGTCGATAGGGACGGTGGCCGACGGGGTGTTTGCATGGCAGATTGTTGGCGGCGCGCCCCTGCCCCGGCGCAGATATGACTTCAACTGCTCGGAGATAGCGTCGGCCAACGGTATGCTGCGCAAGGGCGAGGATCTGACCGTCGGGGTGGATGTGTCGTATGACTGCAACCTCAGCGATGTGGCGTCGGGGAGCGAGATCGCCTATTTCCGCGAGGGCGAGGATCCGGTGGTGATAAAAGATGATATGTTGATGAGGTCTACAACCCGGCGAGTCAAGGGCGGGGCTGTCGTCACGCTCAATGACAAGTCGGTCTATCTCAAGGACAGGGTGTCGGTCGACGGCTTGTTCCGCGACAATATAACCGGTGTCAGCGGGACGGATAATCTCAGTCAGGGCTTTGATCTCGACAAGATGAACATATCAAATGTCTTGTCGTTCACGATGCGCCGCGGTCAGCGGGTGTGGGGTGTGCAGTCTGTGCTGTCATATGTCAGGACGCCGTCGGGCGGCATATCGGTCACGCGCCCCGACTCAGAGGGGCCGTATCTGACGCAACATGCCGGCGGCTCGCGATTATATAATAATGAGCGGACCTCGATGTCGTGGCTCATAGGCTCGCATGTCACGGTCGGCGGTGAATTGATGTTTCGTTACAATCACGAGTCGTTCGAGAGTTCCTGTGTGCCCCTGCAGTCCGACCGTGAGCCCGAGACCGGGTTCAACGACGTGTCGGGCTCGGACGCGAGATGCTATGCCAAACCTTATTTTCTGTGGGAAAACCGCACTGTGAGATATTCGGTCGAAGTGCCGATAGTCGTTGCCTCGCTCAGATATTCCTCGCGCTACAACGACAAGGACTACAATTTCGCTGAAATCTACCCCGAGGTAAATACAAGCCTCAACTGCAGGTTCGGCCATTTTATAAAGATGTCGGCCACCGGCTCATACCGGCGCTCGACGGGCGGGCTCCGCGATTTTATCACCACACCGCTTTATACGAGCTACCGCTCGCTCAGCATGCTCGGCAACGGACGTCTGGGACGCTCGGATTCCTATTCGGCCGACGTCGGGGTGTACTTCCGAGATGCTTTGAAGGCGCTGTTTGCTTCGCTGAATGCCAAGTATGGGCACGGCCGTAACAACTCGACTTCGATATCCGATGTCTCCGACGACCTGACGGCTTCGGCCTTCTCTGATGCGCCGAGCGACCATTCGTCGGTGTCGGTGTCATCGGAGGTGTCGAAGCGGGCGTCGTCGATAGGCACGACATTCAGGCTGCTGGCGTCGTGGAACCGCTCTGACTATTCGTGTGTCCGCAACGACGTCGATCTGAGCTCGGTGACGAATTCGTGGATGTTAGGGGGCTCTGTCAACGGATCGTGGCTCCATGACAGGCTTGTCGCCTCAGTGTCTTGCAATTACACGCGATCGGAGCTGTCGGTGGGTTCAGACGGGGCATCGTCTGCGATAGACGCTGTCGCATTGGCGTCGCGGCTATCGGTGTTCTCTCATGAATCGGTGGAGTTGTTTTTCCGCTTTGACTGGCAATATAGCGGTAGCTCGAGTCGTGCGTCTGTAAATCAGTATTTTGCTGATGCCGGAGCCCGATACAAGGTGAAAAGTTGGGAGTTCGAGCTTCAGTTCAATAATCTTTCGGGACAGAAAACCTATGTCAATCGCGTCTTCGACGGCTTAGACTATATGGTATATAGCTACCGTC
Source organism: uncultured Muribaculaceae bacterium (assembly GCA_910587545.1). GTDB lineage: Bacteria > Bacteroidota > Bacteroidia > Bacteroidales > Muribaculaceae > CAG-873. The sequence goes on from CAJUMI010000017.1 coordinate 38,980, forward strand.
TGAGGCCGTTTGAGGTCTTGGCTGTGATGAGGATGACTTTTTGAAGAAAAAATATCGAAATTTTTATCAGGCGCTAAGTCGCTCGCAATTAAGAATGTATTTGTAAGGTGCGACCGAAAACATGTCAAAAAATATGTTTTATAACATAAAAACATTGGAAAAAGTTTGGTGGGAAAAGAAA
>CAJUMI010000018.1 GCA_910587545.1 uncultured Muribaculaceae bacterium
CGACCACCTGGTCCCAAACCAGGTGCGCTACCGGACTGCGCTACGCCCCGATGCCTATGTGATGGTGAAACACCATCACATCTGCGTCACAAAATTAGTGATAATATTTCATATACACAAATAGCATTGATCATTGACGCGACAAAAAAGAATAATATTATTTGTATATCAGAGCCTTTTCCACATACAATTTGTGAGCTGTCGATTTGCCGTTGTTTTCAGCGCTGTTTACCATCGAGAATGTATGCTTGCCTTCGGGCAGATCGAGAATATAGAACAGATAGGCTCTGTTACCTTCATACTTACCGGCTTCGGCTACATAGTATGTATCAATGATTTTGACAGGTTTTCCGTCGATTGAAACTTCAGCGCGTCCGCCGTCAGTGTTCCAACTTCCGAGGATAGCGATACCTGATCCTTCAAATTCAAGCGCAATGCTGTCGCCGGGCATAGTCGCAACTTTATATGGAGCATCGTCACCGTCGCCATAGACAAAATCTTCCCATCGGCCGACCATTGTCCAGCGATCTATTTCGGTAACAGGCACAAGTTCGGCAATCTCAAGACCGGCAAAGCCTTTCACATATTCGGCAGGCAAGACCGGCTGTCTCTTAATCCTGTAGATTTGATCGGCCACGCTTCCACCATTCTTTTCGACATTTTCCTTTATAAATTCAAGAGTCTGTGATACAGCTTTATTATATGAGTAGTCCGTATGGCTGAAACATCTGTCGGCAATTTCGGGCAGGTATGACTTATAGATATCAGGTATGGCCTCATAACCGTCAATTATACCGAGAACTGCGGCTGCAGTAGCTGTATTGCAGTCGGTATCCTGTCCGCAGCGGATTGTAATTTCCATTGTTTTGGCCCAGTCCCGATGACCATAGAGAAGTCCCATGACGACATATGCTCCGTTGAGCTTGGCATCAATATTAAAAGGCAGATAGGGTGTGCAGATATCATACGGAGCCCATTTCCCGGCCATGAAATCCCAAGCCGCCTTCCAATCTTCGGGATCATTTTCATAACATGCGACAACGTCTTTCACACATTGGGCATATCCGCTTTCAGCCGGAATTGCATTTAGGGCGGCAAGCACAATCTCTTTGGGATCATCCTTTTCATAAGCAAGAGTGTGCATCGCACTCACAAACATGCCGGCATACATGCCGTCGGCCGCTGACATTATAGCACCGACTTTCTCACACATCTTATTTGACGACTGAGGCATGCATGGATTTACGAAACCTATGAAATCACATTCGATCTGGAAATCTATATCCTCGCAATGGATGCTGTTTTCGGGATATGAAAGTTCTTCGGCCGGAATTCCGTCAAAGTAATTTTTCCTTGCCTGGAGATTGGCGTGACAAAGGGCAAATTCCGCATATGCAAAATTTTTAGCCAGCGAATCAATCGACACATCCTGACCATAGAGCTCCATTGTCTTCATGAAATTGAGCTGGCCGTAGATGTCGTCCTCAAGCAATGCGGCCTCGATATTCTTTGGATCCCACTTGATCGAGTCCCTGTAAATATCACTGTTGGATACAAATTCCATAGGGCGGCCATACATCACGCCAATCATTTTTCCAGCCCATGCGCCTTTGACTTTATCATCCATTACTTCAGCCGGTATCTCAACATACTCTTCGGCAGATTTGCAGGCTCCAAGCGTAAACATCAAAGCAGCGATTACTGATAATTTCAAACTTTTCATCGGTTTTATTGAGATTTTATTAAATTGGTTTATTCAATTGACTGCGATCAACTCGACATCAAACACCAGAGTCGAACCGCCGGGAATGCCAGGTTGAGAAAATCGTCCGTAGCCCATCTCAGAAGGAAGATACAATTCCCATCTGTCACCGACATGCATATTTTGGAGAGCGATTATCCAGCCCTGTATGAGATCTCGCAGTCTCATTGCGGGGGCAGCCCCGCCACGACTGCTGTCGAAAGTCTTGCCGTTGATGGTTTTACCGATATAATGTACAGTCACAACACTGTTACGGCCGGGCCTAGGCCCGGCCGGATTGCCAGCCTTAATGACCTTGTATAAAATATTTTTGTCAAGCCGCTTAACTCCGGCTTCTCCGGCTTTAATCTCAAGCCATTTTCGGTTTTTCAGAACATAGTCGTTGTCGGCCATAGTTAAATATAAAATGCTAAAATTTGTGGGAACAAAAATGTGACAGATAATGTGCATGCAAATATAGCAAACATTTTCGTTATTTTTCGTACATTTGCACTACTTATGAGAAAGGTACTGTCTTTATTGTTTCTTGCATTAGGCCTTGTTACGGTCTATGCTCAAAGAAAACCGGAAGCGCTGTCAGCGCCAAAGCCGGTGATAGCTCCGTCGTATGCATGGAAAATGATAGAACCTTTAGGACTGCGCGAGAAGACGACACTCGACACCCTGCCGACCAACTACGGTCAGCAGTCAGTTCCGTCGATGCGCTCCGACGCATGGGCAACCACCGGCAACCTGGGAGCCGAGGGCATCAACATGATCATCAGCAAGCGTCAGGCCATGAGCAAGTTCTTTCTTGAAGATGCCATTTCGACATGGCTTCCGTCGGTCCATACAATGAAGTTTTACAACACCCGTATCCCGATGACTCTACTCTCCTTTAATTCAGCCGGTGGCAGAGACAATTCTCAGGAACGGCTTTCGACCGTCTTCTCAGGCAACATCAACGCCAAAGCCCAGTTCGGCGCACTTCTTGACTATCTGTATTCCAAAGGATGCTATGACAATCAAGCGGCCAAAAATCTCATATGGGGTTTCTCCGGTTCGTATATTGGCGACCGCTATGAGTTCCAAGGTTTTCTCAACCATTGGAACTCGGTCAACAAAGAGAACGGCGGTATCACCGATCCGCTTTATATCACCGATCCGGCCGTGCTGCAAGGCGGTGTAGCGTCGATAAACCCGAAGTCTATACCGACCAATCTCACCGATGCCCATACCCGATTCAAAGGAACCGATCTACTGCTCAACAACCGCTATAAAGTCGGTTATTGGCATGAAGAGGAAGTTCTCGACGAACAGGCAGACACGATGAAGACCATCAGGACGTACATTCCTGTCACATCTTTTATATGGACGCTCCACTATAAAGAAGGCAAGCACATATTTGATAACGGATCGAGCCGCGAGGACGGTGAATTTTTCAAAAACACCTATCTTTCTCCCGGCTTTACCCACGACCGCACTACTTTCAGCTCCATCGAAAATACAATCGGAGTCTCGCTTCTCGAAGGTTTCAACAGATATGCCAAATTCGGTCTTGCCGCCTATCTCTCCTATGAGATCAGAAAATATAACCAGACTCCTGACACCCTCGCGAGAGTAGAAGGCCTCACTCCATTTCCCGATGGCATCACATCTATAGCTCCAAACGTTACCCAGAACATAGCAAGGATCGGCGGTCAGCTCACCAAACAGCGCGGTTCAATCCTGACCTATAGTGCCACGGCCGAGTTCGGCATAATCGGAGCCGAAGCGGGAGATATCCGCGCTTCAGGCAATGTTTCCACTCGCTTCAAACTATTCGGAGACAGCGTTTCGATAACCGGATTCGGCGGCTTCAGGAATGAAGCTGCGCCTTACCTGATGAACAACTATCTGTCAAACCATTTCATCTGGCAAAATGATTTTGGCAAGATTAGACGTGTCAACTTCGGCGGATGTCTCGATCTGCCGTTCAGCGGAACGACACTCAGTGTCGAAGCAGCCAATCTTCAGAACTACATATATTTCAACAACGATTTCTTACCGCGTCAGCACGGCTCCAGCATACAGACCTTCAGCGCCCGACTGGAGCAACGCATCAAAGCAGGCATACTGCACTGGGACAACCGTGTCACCTATCAGACTACATCAGACGAAAACATCCTTGCCATTCCCAAGCTCGCCGTCTACTCCAACCTATATCTGAAATTCAAGATCGCCACGCTACATGTTCAGTTGGGCGTAGATTGTGACTATTATACTGAGTATTACGCACCGAATTACCAACCTGCGACAGCGTCGTTCGGCAATCAGCATGAAGTCAAAGTCGGCAACTATCCGTTCATGAACGCGTATGCCAATATGAAACTGTCAAAAACACGTTTTTACGTGCTTTTCTCTCACTTCAACCAGGGCATGTTCGGTGGCGACAACTATTTCTCACTTCCCAATTACCCCCTTAATCCTCGGCGTTTCCAGATAGGGCTATCAATCGACTTTTCCAACTAAGAGCTACATGGATTGTTTATATTAGTGAAGTTCAGGCTGCATCAGCGGACATTCATAGATATAATAAGGATCGAAAATGGCACATCAACCGATAAAAGGAAAACTACCGTTGCTTATATCAGCTCTGATATTAGTACTGGCCCTAATGTGGCTACTCGGACGCTGCAGCAAATCAAACGAAAACACTATTGCACACCAATATATCCATCCGGGAGGCGACACACTCGTCGTAGCTATCGAACTGTCACCGACCAGTTATGCTTTTACGGGCGACAGCGCCACTGGATTTGACTATGAGATGATGAAAGCGATAGCCCGAGATCACAGACTTCCCGTCAGCTTCCATCCTTTCGCGCCGGTGCAATACGCGCTCGACGGCCTTCGCGATGGTCGCTTTGATGTCGTGATAGCCAATATTCCAGCTTCGGATAATCTGAAAAAAGACTTCCTGCTGACTGACAACGTCTTTGTCGACCGGCAGGTTCTCGTAAGGCTTAAAGACACTGACAGCCTCGACACCACGCCCCCGCAGCTGAGACTGCTGGGTGACACCGTGTGGGTGACAGCCTCATCGCCATACAAAGAGCGTCTGTCAAACCTGTCCCAGGAGCTTGGTGACACAATCTATGTTATGTATGATCCTGACTACAGCGCCGAGCACCTCGTTCTGCTCACCGCACTTGGTGAAATCAAGCAGGCCGTTGTCAACGAATCTGTTGCTGCCCGGCTCGCCGCTGAATATCCTCAGATAGACATTTCAACACCTATTTCGCTCAATCAGTTCCAGCCGTGGATATTGGCGAAAGATGAAACGGTTCTGAGAGATTCGCTGAACGTATGGATAGGTGAATTCAAGCAGACTACTGATTATGCAACACTGATCGAAAGATATTTCAGATAGACTGATCACGAAAACCGGATAATCTGGACATCTGTCTTTCGCGGAACCAGCATTATCGTCCCGGAAATGAAGACTGTCGATGCAGTCTCAGTTTCGAAAGGCTTTATATCCACTACCTCATTGCCGTCGATTGTCGCAACAGACATGCCGTATTCACGGCCAAGATATATGATTCTATGGGCTAAAACGCGCTTCATCAGTTGACACTGTCAGTCTCCGAATCTGTCGCCGGAACCGGTTTTATGAGATTCTTCGGTTTTATGCTCTGCACCCTGTTATGTTGATTGTAAGTCTCGGAAATAAGACGGTTGCGAACCAGCATGATACTGTCGGCCCATACGGTGGTAGCGCCTCTGACTGCGACATTGATATAGCCGTAGATATGGGCTGCGGTTTTGGTGGAGTCGGTTATAAAGCGCAACTCCTGCCATCCTTCACCGCTCAGCTCGCTTGAAAGTATATCCTTGCTGCCGTCGGTATAATCGGCGATTAGGCCCCACAGAGAGGAGCCTGAATTGTTGGCAAATCTTGCGCGCCATGTATAAGAATCACCTTTCTCCCAGTTCTCGTCATTGGAGATGGAGAATGTAACTGTCCGAGACGGGGACAGGCTGTTAACGGCCATGAACGGCGATCCGCTCCAGATATCCACCGAGTCGCCGGCAATTGAAACATTTTCGGCAGCGATTCTGTTGCCTGTCTCGGCCAAACGACGCTCGAGCAATTCGATTGTCTTGTCATAGACTTCCATGTAATAGGTGATGTTATGGCCATACCAATCAAATGATGTGTCAAGCTGCTGCTTGCTGACGCCGTGCTTAGCCAGAACTGACTGAAGCATAATCTGTTTTAGTGAATCAGTGCGGTAATCGGATTTATTGAGATCCACAACAGACTCACCAATGTGAATATCGGCAAGCAGCGACGCCATATCGTCGGGTTCGATGACGTAGCCGGGTATCTTGCTGCAGGATACACCCAGCATAGCGACCACACATAGAGCTAAATATTTCCGACTGCCAAGTTTCATCAGCGCTCGGTAATTTCTTCAGATCTGCCCGGTGTCCCGCCCAGATAACGCGAATAAAAAATCAACAGCACAATCATGCCGACAGAGATAGCGGCATCGGCAAAATTAAAGACAGGATCGAAAAATGAGAAAGTCTTGCCTGACAGAAATGGCATCCATTCGGGCCATTGGAAAGTGAACAGCGGGAAGTAGAACATGTCAACGACAAGACCGTGGAATATTGTCCCGTAGCCTTCGCCCCAGGGAACGAAACTTGCAATCTCGGGGGGATAAGGGTTAGTGAAGATCTCGCCATAGAACACACAGTCAAATATGTTGCCTGCCGCTCCGGCTGCGATAAGCGCCACACAGGCGACAAAGCCCTTGGGATAGATGTCACTTTTACAGAGTCGACTGATAATCCATCCGAGGACACCGACAGCGACAATCCTGAACAAAGTCAGAAAGAGTTTGCTGCCGAACTCCATACCGAAAGCCATACCGTTGTTCTGGACGAACCGGATATGAAACCATGAAAATATCTCAATATCTTCTCCCCAGTACATGCCGGTCTTGACCCATATCTTGATCGCCTGATCAATAACAATGACCAAAACTATAATGGCGGAAGCAATCCAAACTTTTGAAAGTTTCATTAAAAGCGGGATTTATTGCCAGTCTTGGGATCGATACTCAGAGTAGCGTGAGGAACAGCGCGCAGACGTTCCTTGGGGATCAGCTTGCCTGTGACACGGCATATGCCATAAGTCTTATTGTCGATGCGCACGAGTGCGGCGTTAAGATGGTTGATGAATGTGCGCTGACGCTCAGCCAGACGCGCGGCTTCCTCGCGGCCGAGCGTCGAGGCTCCTTCTTCAAGCACTTTGAACGTCGGCGACGTGTCGGCGACATCATTACCGTAACCGTTACGAAGACCCGCGCAGAGATTCTCATACTCTGCACGCGCCTTCTCGAGTTTGGTCAAAATCAGCTCCTTGAATTCCTGGAGCTCCTCATCCGAATATCGTGTTTTTTCAGACATAACTACATTTATTTACTTAGGGATATAGTAACTTTCGCCTCAAGGCCATCGATGTCAAGAACCTCGATATCAGCGCTATTGGCAAGATCGGCGATAGTCACCTTATCGGCAAGAACCTGACGGGCTATGTAGTCTCCAAAGGCATTGACTGCGGGATCAATCTCTGCATTGGGAGCAAAAACCGCCACAATGCGGTCGGTGATATCGTAATTGCGGGTCTTGCGGATGTTCTGGATGCGGTTGATTATGTCGCGGGCAATGCCTTCAAGACGCAGTTCGGGCGTGACAGTCACATCAAGAGCCACAGTAAGATTACCGTCGTTGGCAACCAGCCAACCGGGGATATCCTCGGAAAGGATCTCCACATCGGCAAGGTCGACCCGCGCCTTCGTTCCATCAGGCATATCAATATCGACAAATCCGTTTTTCTCAAACGCAGAAATACCGGAATTGTCGAGACCTTGAAGAGCCGCGGCTGCGGCTTTCATCTGCTTGCCGAGTTTTGGACCGAGTTTCTTGAAATCAGGTTTGACACGCTTGACAAGCATACCCTCGTCGTTGCCGACTATGCGCATCTCCTTGACATTGACTTCGCCAAGTATCAGATCACGCATGCGCTCAAGTGCCTCACTCTGCGCTTCGTCAACAGCCGGCACCATGATAGCTGTCAGTGGCTGACGAACCTTGATATTGATCTTTCGACGCAGCGCGAGCACCATCGACGTGACACGCTGAGCTATCGACATGCGCTCTTCAAGCGCTTTGTCGATATAAGCTTCGTCGGCTGCCGGATATCGCGAGGTATGCACTGATGAATCCTGATCTCCTATCAGGTCACGATAAAGCTGATCGGCATAGAACGGAGCGATCGGCGCCATGAGTTTGGACACGGTGAGCAGGCATTCATACAGGGTGCTATATGCAGCAATTTTGTCGGCATCCATCTCTCCGCCCCAGAAACGCTTGCGGTTGAGACGCACATACCAGTTGGAAAGATTGTCGATGACAAAATCGTTGATCGCACGTGCCGCGCGAGTCGGTTCAAGATCGTCAAGAGCAGTTTCTGTCTCTCTGACAAGAGTGTTGAGCAACGATATTATCCAACGGTCGATCTCGGGACGCTCGCACACGGGCACTGCTACCGCCGATGGATCAAATCCGTCGACATTGGCATAAAGGGCAAAGAATGAATATGTATTGAAGAGCGTGGAGAAAAGTTTGCGCGACACTTCGGTCACACCTTCAGGATTGAACTTGAGATTGTCCCAAGGTGCGGAATTGGCTATCATATACCAACGGAGAGGATCGGAGCCATATTTTTCGATCGTCGAGAAAGGATCGACGGCATTGCCGAGACGCTTCGACATTTTGTCGCCATTCTTGTCAAGCACAAGACCGTTGGAAATGACTGATTTGAATGCGATACTGTCAAATACCATTCCACCGATCGCATGAAGCGTAAAGAACCATCCGCGAGTCTGATCAACACCCTCCGCTATAAAATCGGCGGGATATGCGGCGCCAGATTCGAGCAGTTCCTTGTTTTCAAACGGATAGTGGAGTTGCGCGTATGGCATTGAACCCGAGTCGAACCACACGTCAATAAGGTCGGCTTCGCGGCGCATCGGACGCCCGGTCGGCGATACAAGTACAATGTCGTCGACATAAGGACGGTGGAGATCGATTTTTTCGTAGTTGGACTTGGAGTATTCGCCGGGAACAAATCCGCGGTCCTTGTATGGATTGGATGTCATCACACGGGCTGCAACCGATTTTTCGATCTCATCATAAAGAGTCGCGACACTGTCGATACATATTTCTTCCTTGCCGTCGTCAGTACGCCAGATAGGAAGCGGAGTACCCCAGTAACGGCTTCTGGACAAATTCCAGTCCTGAAGATTCTCGAGCCATTTGCCAAAACGCCCCGAACCGGTCGACGCGGGTTTCCATTTGATTGTCTCATTGAGTGCTATAAGCCGGTCTTTGACAGCCGTAGTCTTGATAAACCAACTGTCGAGGGGATAATAGATCACCGGCTTGTCTGTGCGCCAGCAATGAGGGTAATTATGAGTATGCTTCTCGATGCGGAATGCGTCACCGGCCTGCTTCATCTCCATACATATCACGATGTTGAGGTCTTCGGCCTTCGAAGCGGCAGCCTCGTCATACTTGCCGCCCGGGTTGAAGCGAGGATCATAAGCGTTCTTGACGAAATCACCCTCATGCCCCTTATACAGCGCGACATTGACACAGCGCTCCACGAAAGCATCGGAGCACTCATCGGTAAGATAATACTTGCCCGTGAAGTCGACCATCGGACGGGTATCACCATTGCATGTAATCATGAACAGCGACGGTATGCCGGCCGCCTTGGCAACTTTGGCGTCGTCAGCGCCGAATGTCGGCGCGATATGGACGATGCCCGTACCATCTTCGGTTGTGACATAATCGCCGGGGATAACCCTGAAAGCGATCTCGTCCATCACCACAAAGGTATCTTTACCTACTGTAAAACAGTCATCAGGATTAGATCCGGCAAAATCCTTGACAAAAGCCTGTGAATTGTCGTCGAGCTTTTCGGTCGGCTTGACCCACGGCATCAATTGGCTATAGCGCATCCCGACGAGTTCTTCGCCGGTATATGCAGCGACAATGCGATACGGCAATATCTTTGCTCCCGGAGTAAATTCGTCTATCGGGGCCTCAAGGCCTTCGGGTTTGAAATAATGCGACATACACTCCTTGGCCATCACTATAGTGATCGGCTGACCGGTATAAGGATTATATGTGCGGACACACGCATATTCAAACCGGGGTCCGACACAAAGAGCCGTGTTTGAAGGAAGTGTCCACGGAGTAGTTGTCCAGGCGGCAAAATAAGGCTTGCCCCACCCTTTCATTTCATCTTTAGGATCGGAAATTTCAAAGAGAGCGGTAACAGTCGTGTCTTTGACATCTCGATAACAACCGGGTTGGTTCAATTCATGAGAACTCAATCCGGTGCCTGCAGCCGGCGAATATGGCTGTATCGTCAAACCCTTATAAAGCAATCCCTTATTATATATCTGTCTGAGGAGCCACCATAAAGTCTCGATATAGCGGTTATCGTAGGTGATATAAGGATCGGACATGTCGACCCAATAGCCCATAGTTTCAGTCAGAGTCTCCCACTCCTTGGTGTATTTCAGCACCTCATTGCGGCAGGCTGCGTTATAATCATCAACAGATATTTTTTTGCCGATATCTTCCTTTGTTATGCCCAAAGCCTTTTCCACGCCGAGTTCAACCGGCAGACCGTGAGTATCCCAGCCGGCCTTACGCTTGACCTGATAGCCTTTCATTGTCTTATAGCGGCAAACTATATCCTTGATCGTACGAGCCATCACATGGTGGATGCCGGGCATGCCGTTGGCCGAAGGAGGACCTTCATAAAAAACAAACGAGGGACAGCCTTCGCGGACTTTCAGACTCTCTTCAAAGAGGTTGGCGTTGCGCCATCTCTCAAGCATCTGTTTGTTGATGTCAGAGAGATTGAAACCTTTATATTCGGCAAATTTCTTCATGAAACTATAGTATCTGTTTAATATTGTTAGTCGACTATATTTTTCGCAAATTTAATAAAAAGGGAGAAGATACCGAAACATTGCGGCAAAAAAGCACTGCGGCATGCTGAAGACACGGCGCTATCATGTACCTTAACACATCAATGCAGGTAAGTGACGGTTCGATAATCAATGTTTACTGACTGCTATTATCAAAAAAGACAGATGCGACCCCCGCGAAAAGGAAGTCGCATCTGTAAATGCTTGAAATTATAAGCCTAAACTTATTCAGCAGCAGGTGTTTCAGCCTGAGCTTCGGCTTCTTTTGCCGCTTCTTCAGCTTCTTTTGCAGCCTCGGCTGCAGCAGCTGCGATTTCAGCTTTCTTCTTTGCTACGGCTTCTGCCTTAGCATTGTTTTTAGCGGTTTCTGCCTCGAGGCGTTCTTTCAGAGCGATTTCCTTTTTGTTGGCCATATCAGCTTTGAACTTGTCGACAGATGCGATCTTGTTAGCCTTCCAGGCTTCGAAACGACGCTGTGCTTCCGCTTCGTCAAAAGCTCCTTTCTTAACGCCGCCCTGAAGATGCTTCATAAGGAGAACGCCTTCATTAGAAAGGATTGAACGAACAGTGTCGGTAGGTTGTGCACCGACATTCACCCAATACAAAGCCCGCTCGAAGTTAAGAGAAATTGTAGCAGGATTAGTGTTCGGATTATAAGAACCTATCCTTTCAATAAATCTACCATCTCGTGGCGCCCTGCTATCGGCGATTACAATAGGATAAAACGCGTAGTTCTTGCGACCGTGGCGTTGTAATCTAATTTTAGTTGCCATTAAATTGAATTAATTAAAAATGTTGGTTTTGTATTGATTAGCGACTGCAAAGGTAGTCACTTTTTTTCACTCAGCCAAACTTTATCGACTATAAAAAAGACAAATTAATCAAATTAAACAGAACTGGGAATAGGAGTAACGACTCAGCCAAAGATAAAAGGCACGAAGATTTAGCTCATCAGTTTAGACAAGTTCCAATATAACATTTGGGGTAGACTGGCCGTTACTCCATGTTGTGTCTACGATAGAATGTAGCGCATGAAAGGCGTTGACACAGGTTTCGGGAGGCAAGCATCCGGATATTAGACGCTTCGGCGCGCAGCATATAATATATTGATACAAAGCGTATAATATTATTTACAACTTACTAAATCCGTACTACTCGGGAAGACTAGTACAAGCAAACAGAATGGATTCAAGTTTAATCTGCAGGTAACATACAAGCTATTATAAGCACCGGGCAAAATCGTTCTGCGCGGCTTCAAGCGACTCAGGTTTACCGATGTCATGCCATCGATATGGTTCGGGCGACTGATAGCCCAGGATCGGCAACTCAGAACAGTTGTCTATATAGAAATCAGTTATTGAAAACTTCGGAATAGCTCCTGCATGGCTGTCTGATTTGGTCGCGGCATAAGCTGCAAGAGAGGGAAAAACCGAAGGCGAAATAACATGCACGCCCCCGAATGCAAGTTTCCGGAATTTATCGGACATCCTGAATCCGGAAGGTCTGTATTGACCGGTCTCGATATTGACCCAGCCTTTCAACCTGTTATCAACCGGATCGAACAGCAGATAACGTTTTGTCACGCGCGACGCAACAAGCAGCGTTGACGCCGCGCCGGTCGATCTTGCGACCGAAAGCATACCGGCAATGTCGACATCGGTGAGTATATCGGCATTATGAACGACAAATGGCTCGTCTCCATCAAGCCAGCGCCGCGCGGCGAGAATGCCTCCTCCGGTGTCAAGCAATTCCGACGTCTCGTCACTGATATGGAGCCTGACGCCGAAGTCATTGTTGCGGTGAAGATAATCTACTATCTGATCTGCAAAATGATGGACATTGACTATGATCTCACTTATGCCCGCCATCTTCAGACGCTCGATGACTACGCCGAGCATAGGACGGCCACATACCTCGGCAAGAGCCTTAGGATGAAAATCAGTAAACGGTTTGAGACGCGTGCCGAGGCCGGCGGCAAAAATCATAGCTTTCATCTGCCGATCAGTCTTTAACCGTGAAATTCTGTTCTATATTCTGTTCGCGATGGACCAGTTCGACTTTGACATTAAATTTCTTGTGGATATGTTCGGCCATATGCTGGGCACAATACACCGAACGGTGCTGACCTCCTGTACATCCGAAGCAGACCATCAAGTTGGTAAAACCCCGCTCCTTGTATCGTGTGACCGACGCATCGACAAGGTTGTAGCAGTTATCCAGAAAGCCAATCACCTCGCCGTCGTCTTCAAGAAATGTGATCACCTGCTGATCGAGACCTGTAAACGGTTTGTATCTATCGTATTTGCCGGGATTATTGACTGCACGACAGTCAAAAACAAAGCCGCCGCCATTGCCTGACGGATCATTAGGAACACCTTTTTTATACGCAAAACTCATGACTCGGACGGTCAGCGCCTTCTTCTGCAGATTGTCAGAGAACTGTTTCAGATTGACGAGGCGTTCAAGCAACTGATTGAGATAGGGATACTCAGTATACGGACGATCAAGCAAAGTCCTGAGATTTGCAATAGCAAAAGGCACACTCTGCATGAAGTGGGGTTTCTTCTCAAAATATCCGCGGAAACCATAGGCACCGAGAACCTGCAGAGTACGGAACAACACGAAATGCCGGAGTTGTTCCATAAAGTACTGTTCATCGATATACTGATATTTGCGCAGAGAATCAATATACTCGGCAATCAACTCATGACGCAGCGAATCGGGATAATTTGCCTTGGCCTGCCACAGAAACGAGGCAACATCATAATAGAACGGACCTTTGCGTCCGCCCTGAAAATCAATAAACCACGGCTCACCATCCTTTATCATCACATTACGCGACTGAAAATCACGATACATGAACGTGCCCGACTGAGAACGCATCAGCACATCGGCCAAAGCATGAAAATCATCTTCAAGCCTGTCTTCCTGAAACTCGAGACCGGTAGCTTTTAGAAAACAATACTTGAAGTAATTGAGATCCCACATTATCGTCCGAACATCAAATTGCGATGAAGGGTAGCAATAGTTGAAATCAAGCCCGACAGCTCCGGCAAACTGAACATCGGGCAAAGCGCATATTGTCTTGATGAGCAATTCCTTTTCCTCACTTGAAAAAGATCGCGTCAGCCGGCCTTTCTCAATGGCATTAAAAAGAAGGGTATCACCGAGATCCTGCTGTAGATAAGCCATCCTGTCATCAGACACTGACACCACTTCGGGCGTGCGTATGCCTTGTTTGCGAAAATGCGCCGACATATAGATGAACGCATCATTTTCTTCTGCACAGGTACCAAGCACGCCAATCATATCCCGCTCTCCGCGCAACCTGAAATAACGGCGATTGGAACCGGATGAAGGCAATTCCTCTAACGACTGAGGCTGGGATCCGACATATCCGGCATACAGATCTTCAAGTACTTTTTGATTCATAATGAGATGTGTGTAATAATAAGAAATATCAATTGCCCATTTCCGATATGAAACGTATGCGAACAAGTCTTACCTCGATTTCCGAATAATCAGGACAAAGTTCGGCATACGCATCCTTCAAGCTGTCAGACTCGGAATCTCTAAAATAATCGAAGATTTCCTGCTGGTCCTCTATATCGATGACATTATCGAGATAATATGATATGTTGATTTTTGTTCCGGCGTTGACAATCGCCTCGATTTCGTCAAGCAATTGTTCAAAACTCATATTGAGCGAACGAGACAATTCCTCGAGATCTATCTTTCGGTCAATCGCCTGTATGATGGTTATCTTCGATTTTGAACGATTGGCGACACTGCGCACTCTCAGATCTTCAGGACGGTCGATCTCACGTTCGTCAACATAGGCCTTGATCACTTTTACGAACTCCTCACCGTAGCGTTTGGCTTTGCCTGCACCGACACCCGAAATATTCTGAAGTTCCTCTATTGTAATCGGATAACTTGTGGCCATAGCCTCAAGCGATACTTCCTGGAATATGACATAAGGAGGCAGCCTCAATTTGGCGGCGATCTCCTTTCTCATCGTATCGAGGATTGTATATAGCTCGGGATCGGCCGCACATCCTGCGCCGCCTTTTGCCAACATGGGTTCGTCATCGTCGGCGAAATCAGTATCCTCGATGACTTTGAACGAACCAGGATCAGTCATGAACGCCCTACCCTTGTCGGTCAGCCTCACAAGGCCGTAATTCTCCACATCTCTCGCCAAATAGCCGCTGAACGACGCCTGCCGGATGACTGCATTGAGATAGCGGTGATCCTTGCCTTTGCTGCAACCATATGTCTCCAGCAGATTATGCCGGTAATTCTTTATATCGTTGGTATTTTTGCCGAGCATCACATCTATGACATGATCGGCTTTAAAGCGCTCCTTCAGCGCGACAACCGTCTCGAGAACATCGACAAGATCATCTTTGGCCTCGACGCGGCTGTGAGACGAACGGCAATTGTCACAGTTGCCACAGTTGTCCTCATCAAACGTCTCTCCGAAGTAATGCAGCAACACCTTGCGACGGCATACCGACGACTCTGCATATGCCGCAGTCTCGACAAGCAACTGCCTGCCTATCTCCTGCTCGGACACCGGCTTGCCCTGCATGAATTTCTCCATTTTCTGGAGATCCTTGTAAGAATAGTACGCAAGACAATAGCCTTCGCCACCATCCCTGCCCGCACGGCCCGTTTCCTGATAATATCCTTCGAGAGACTTCGGCATGTCATAGTGGATCACAAAACGCACATCGGGCTTGTCTATACCCATGCCGAACGCTATCGTAGCGACTACGACATCGACAGTCTCAAGCAGAAACGCATCCTGATTTTCCGACCGCGTGACCCCGTCAAGTCCGGCATGATATGGCAGAGCCTTGATATTGTTTATAAGAAGGAGTTCGGCCAGTTCCTCGACCTTCTTGCGGCTCAGGCAGTATATGATACCAGATTTGCCTTCTTGCTGTTTAACAAACTTGATGATATCATGGTCAGTCGTCTTTGTTTTGGGCCGCACCTCGTAATAAAGGTTATGGCGGTTGAATGACGACTTGAAAACGGCTACATCAGTCATTCCGAGGTTCTTCTGTATGTCATGCTGAACCTTGGGTGTGGCAGTGGCAGTGAGAGCAATAACCGGCCGCACTCCAATCTCGTTGATTATCGGACGGATGCGCCGGTATTCGGGGCGGAAATCGTGCCCCCACTCCGATATACAGTGAGCCTCGTCAATGGCATAGAACGAAATTTTCACATTCCGCAGAAAGTCTACGTTCTCTTCCTTGGTCAGAGATTCGGGAGCGACATACAGCAGCTTCGTTTTTTGCGATAAAATATCATTTTTCACCGCGTCAATCGCCGACCGCGTCAGTGAAGAATTCAGGAAATGGGCTATGTTGTCATCGGCGCTGAAGTTACGCATCGCGTCAACCTGATTTTTCATCAGAGCTATCAACGGCGAGATGACGATGGCCGTGCCTTCGGAAAGAAGCGCCGGCAACTGATAGCACAAGGACTTCCCCCCCCCGGTTGGCATCAACACAAATGTATCATGGCCTTCAAGCAAATTTGATATTATGGCTTCTTGATTGCCTTTAAATTTGTCAAAGCCGAAGTGCTCTTTCAGAGCGTTGATAAGAATTTGTCGGGGGTACATAGCCGATTGGGGGGATTATGGTTATTCAGTTGACGACCGATTCGAAATGAGCCTCTTCAATCTTATGCCGAGCATAATCACGGGTCACTGCAAATTTTTTGACCGACTGTGACGGAAGTTCGTACATGGCATCGACCATGATCGATTCTACAATCGACCGCAGGCCACGAGCACCGAGTTTGTATTCAATCGCCTTGTCCACGATAAGATCAAGAGCGTCATCGTCGAAACCCAGTTCTATGCCATCCATTTCAAACAATTTCTTATATTGCCGGGTAATGGCGTTCTTAGGCTCGGTAAGGACTCGTCGCAGAGCGGCACGGTCAAGAGGCTCAAGGTGAGTCAGTATAGGGAGTCGGCCGATTATTTCAGGAATGAGACCGAAGGATTTGAGGTCCTGAGGAGCAACATAGCGCATGAAATCCTTGGTGTCGATGCGCTGACGGTTCGAAACTGTAGAATATCCGACAACATGGGTGTTCATTCTATGAGCAATCTTCTGCTCGATGCCGTCAAAAGCACCTCCGCATATAAACAGGATATTCTTAGTATCGACGGGTATCATGCGTTGCTCGGGATGCTTGCGGCCTCCTTGCGGCGGAACATTGACAATCGAACCTTCGAGCAGTTTCAACAGACCCTGCTGCACACCTTCACCCGACACGTCGCGCGTAATCGACGGATTATCCCCCTTGCGGGCAATCTTGTCGATTTCATCGATAAATACAATGCCGCGCTGCGCACGGTCGACATCATAATCGGCCGCCTGAAGAAGGCGGGTCAGAAGACTCTCTATATCTTCGCCGACATATCCTGCCTGAGTAAGCACCGTAGCGTCGACTATTGTGAAAGGCACATCAAGCAGACGGGCTATGGTCTTGGCGAGTAAAGTCTTTCCGGTACCCGTGGGGCCGACGAGTATGATATTGCTTTTTTCGATGTCCACATCTCCGTCATCAGGCTGCAAGAGCCTTTTATAATGGTTATATACAGCCACCGAAAGATATTTCTTAGCGTCATCCTGGCCAATGACATATTGGTCAAGAAACGCTTTTATCGCAGCCGGCTTGGGCACCTGCTGCAATGTCATGCCGAGTTTCTTCGACGACTTTTTGCTGCCGTGTCCGTTTTCTTCATGATAGTTCAGAATCATATCATGAATGGCATTGACGCAGTCTGTACAGATATACGACTTCTCATCGGGCGACGGGACAAGTCCCTCGACTTCCGAGGACGCACGTCCGCAATAACTGCATCTGGGTTCTTTAGCTTTAGGCATTTTGATCTGCGTTTAGGTCAGTTGACTTCTCCGACGATTTAGCCCTTACGAGCACACTATCGATCATTCCATACTCTTTGGCTTCATCGGCCGTCATCCAGTAATCACGGTCAGAGTCGCGCTCAACGCGGTCGAATGGCTGACCCGAATGATCGGCGATGATAGTATAGAGTTCATGTTTGAGTTTCTTTATCTCGCGTGCTGTGATCTCGATATCACTTGCCTGCCCCTGTGCACCACCCATCGGCTGATGGATCATCACTCGGGAATGACGAAGCGCGAAACGCTTGCCCTTTTCACCGGCAACAAGGAGCACGGCAGCCATCGACGCAGCCATACCGGTGCATATCGTGGCGACATCGCTTGAAATATACTGCATGGTGTCATAGATACCGAGGCCAGCATATACCGATCCGCCGGGCGAATTGATATATATGGAGACATCCTTGCCAGGATCCGATGAGTCAAGATAAAGCAGCTGGGCCTGGATCACATTGGCCGTGTAATCGTTGACTTCAGTACCGAGAAAGATAATACGATCCATCATAAGACGCGAGAATACATCCATCTGCGCCACATTGAGCTGACGCTCCTCGATAATTGAAGGATTGATATAATTTGCCTTTACAGAGGCGTTGATCTTCGAAGTATATTGATCAAGAGAGAGACCGTTCAAGCCAAGATGATGGACGGCGAAATTGCGAAAATCTGATTTATCGTTCATATTTTAGATTTTATTCTGTTATTCCGATTTACTAATCTTATCCAAAGTTACAAAATCAGACATGGATTTGCAAGTTTTTACCAACAATAATTTTTCAGTTATCCAACAACAAGTCGAAAAAAGCAAAAAAAAGCGGGAGTTTTCCGCTGTTGGAAAACTCCCGCCATATAATTTCTGATTGTCAGCTCTGTGTTATTCGGCTGCTCCGGCTGAAGGATTGACCATCTTGACAAACTCTTCCATTGTCACCGTCTTGACATCAACGTTGACAGCTTCGCGGATAAACGCAAAGAGTTTCAGCTCACCGACCTCGTCGGCGATACGACGGCGATAGTTCTTGTCAGCGAGTATGCGCTTGGCCGTGTCGGCCATTGTCTCCTCGTCCATGTTATAGATGCCATACTGGGCAAACTGCTGCTGGGCGATGTAACGCGCGCGGGCCATAAGATCTTCCTCTTCAACCTTCACTCCGAGCTGTTCGGCGATGCGGCCGCTGATGAGCTCCCACTTGATCTGCGGCACCATCTGTTCGAACTCTTTGTCCCAATCAGTGTCTTCAGCTGCTTCGGGATTATTCATCTTAAGCCAGCGTTTGAGGAATTCTGCGGGAAGTTTGATATCGTTGCCGTATTTATCGAGGAAATACTTGCGCGACTCAACATTGAAGAAATAATCGGTGTTGCCGCGGAACGATCCGGCTATCATTGCCTTGAGCGCATCGTTATATTCATCCTCGTTGTGCACCTTATCACGTCCGAATACATTGTCGAAGAATTCCTGATCATGCTCGGCAAGTTTAACAACGATGATTTCCGAAATAGCCATCTCGAAATCACCCTTGTGATCCTCAGCCTTTTCTTTGTCGATATTGAGCATCGATGCGAGCTCGGCAGCGTTGCCTTCACACGAAGCATAGGGATTGAAGACGACCTTGTCGTTGATCTTCTTTCCGATAAACTTCTGCTCCTCGTCTTTCGACTTGAAATAGAAAGGAGCTACAATGCCGTTTATTACCTGCACGGCATCTTCCGTCTCTTTGACAGAACCATCGGGATTAAGCTCCATCAGAGTACCCTTGACGACAGCTTTTTCGTCGACTTCTTCGCCGGGAACCTGAGCGCCGAAACGTTCGCGGAGACTCTTGTCCTGCTCCTCCATCATCTTGTCGGTGACTTCTATCTGATAATAAGGCAAGGTCACATTCTTGTCAAGCTCCACATTGAAGTCGGGAGCAAAGCCGAGATCATAAGTGAATGTATAATCCTTGTCGTCGAGATTTATCTCCTTGACATTTTCGGGAATGGGCTGGCCGAGAATATTGATCTTATTATCTACGATATATTTCACAGCAGCTTCATAAACCTGATTGTTGAGCACATCACTCTTTACCTGCTTGCCGAAACGTGTGCGCAGTTGAGCGACGCTGATATGGCCTTTGCGAAAGCCGGGGATATTATGAGTTTTACCTATTTTTTTGAGTTCTTCATCTACCTTGGCGGTATAATCTGCTTCTTCGATATCAATGACGAGCTTGCCGTTGCAATCGTCGATTTTTTCTAATGTTATCTTCATAAGAAGTTCCGGGGTTTATAGTTTTTAATTATTAGTTTCGCTAAATACGGGTGCAAAATTAGCATTAAAAAATTTATTATTCAATTTTATATGACACAATTTTATATAAAAAGAGTTCATAATCGAGTCAAAACCTTGTGGTCGTCCCGAAAAAAAAACTTAACTTTGCATCATCAAACATTTCTGACCCCAATTCATTATTGCAATTACTTAATATGGTAGTTTTCTTCAAAAAGGGCACTGACAAATTTTATGCCATCGACACAGACCACAAGTTTTCAGACAGCGAGATCGAGCGCTTGACATGGTTGCTCGACGGAGCGAAACCGCTTGCGTCATCATCAGTCAAAGGCCGGTTTGTCGGCCCCCGCAAAGAAATGATCACTCCTTGGAGTACAAATGCCGTCGAGATCACTCAGAACATGGGTCTTGCCGGCATTTCTCGCATAGAGGAGTTTACCCGTGTAGCAGATCCCGATCCCGTATTTGACCCTATGCTTCAGCGATGCTACAACGACCTCGGCGCACGCCTCTTTTCAGTCGAACGCAAACCCGAACCGGTTAAGTATATTGACAATATTTCGGAATACAACCGTTCGGAAGGTCTCGCTTTGAGCCCCGATGAAGAAAAATATCTGACCGAACTCTCCGAAAAACTCGGACGCCCCCTAACCGATAGCGAGGTGTTTGGCTTCTCCCAGGTCAACTCAGAGCACTGCCGCCATAAGATTTTCAACGGTAGCTTCATCATCGACGGCAATGAGAAAGACATGTCGCTGTTCAAACTAATCAAAAAGACCTCACAGACCAACCCCAACGGCCTCGTATCTGCATACAAGGACAATGTCGCGTTTGTCAAAGGGCCGACAATATCGCAGTTCTACCCCGAAAACCCCGAACGCCCCGACTATTTCACTCAACGTGATGTGCAGACAGTGATCTCACTCAAGGCCGAAACCCATAATTTCCCTACTACCGTCGAACCGTTCAATGGCGCGGCCACAGGCACAGGCGGTGAAATCCGCGACCGTCTCGGCGGAGGCAAAGCGAGTCTTCCCATTGCAGGAACGGCAGTCTACATGACGTCTTATCCCCGCCTTGACGCAGAACGCTCATGGGAAAATTTATTCGACCCCAGGGCATGGCTTTACCAGACCCCGGCCGAGATTCTCATCAAGGCCTCGAACGGAGCATCCGACTTCGGCAATAAATTCGGCCAACCGCTCATCTGCGGATCGCTTCTGACATTCGAGCACAGCGAACACAACAAAACTTACGCATATGACAAGGTGATCATGCTTGCCGGTGGTGTAGGATTCGCAGCAAAGAAAGATGCCATTAAGGGCACACCCAAGCCCGGCCAGAAAGTCGTGATCAGCGGGGGAGACAACTACCGCATCGGCATGGGCGGTGGTGCTGTATCATCTGTAGCGACCGGCCAGTACGGCAACGCGATCGAGCTTAACGCCGTGCAGCGCGCCAATCCCGAAATGCAAAAACGCGTATCGAATGTCATCCGTGCACTTGCCGAAAGCGAGGACAATCCTATCATATCGGTCCACGACCACGGCGCAGGCGGCCACCTCAACGCCCTCTCGGAACTGGTTGAGGCCACAGGCGGAAAAATCGACATCCAATCGCTGCCTGTCGGCGATCCCACCCTGTCAGCCAAAGAAATCATAGGCAACGAAAGCCAGGAACGCATGGGATTTGTGATCGATGCAGAAGACATCCCGCGAGTCGAACAGATCGCCCAACGCGAACGTGCCCCGCTTTATGTCGTAGGAGAGACTACCGGCGACGACCGCTTCACGTTTGAAGAAGCCGACGGCTCACGGCCGATCGATCTTGCAATGGCCGACATGTTCGGCAATTCGCCCAAGACAGTCATGCGCGACAAAACGATAGAATGCAAATACTCGCCTGTCAAGACCGATATCTCCGAACTCGACCGATATATCCGCGACGTTCTTTCCCTCGAAGCGGTCGCCTGCAAGGACTGGCTGACCAACAAAGTCGACCGTTCGGTCTCAGGCCGAATCGCCCGCCAGCAATGTCAGGGCGAGATCCAGCTACCGTTGAGCGACTGCGGTGTCGTAGCCCTCGATTATATCGGACGCACCGGCATTGCCACATCAATCGGCCATGCCCCCCAGGCCGCGCTCGCCGATTCTGCGGTAGGATCTCGCATAGCCGTCGCCGAAGCCCTCACAAACATCGTAGGCGCCAATCTTAAACAGGGTTTGAAATCAGTGTCACTGAGTGCTAACTGGATGTGGCCCTGCAATAATCCGGGCGAGGATGCGGCTTTATACAACGCTGTCGAAGCCTGCAGCGATTTCGTCTGCCGTCTCGGCATCAACATCCCCACCGGCAAAGACAGCCTCTCAATGACGCAGAAATACCCTGACGGAAACAAAGTCTACGCTCCCGGCACGGTCATAATTTCGGCAGCCGGCGAAGTTGCTGACATCCGCAAGACAGTTTCTCCGGTTGTCGTCAACAAAGCCAACTCCACATTATATTATATAGACTTCTCGTCCGACAGTCTCCGGCTCGGCGGATCAGCACTTGCCCAGACACTCGGAAAAATTGATTCAGATGTGCCTGCAGTGAACGATCCCGAGGCTTTCGCAAAAGCATTTGACACCGTTCAGAAACTCGTAAGACTGCGCAAACTTCTCGCGCTCCACGATGTCAGTGCCGGCGGTCTGATCACCACATTGCTCGAAATGACTTTCGGCAACACTAAGGGCGGCCTGAAAGTCTATACAGACGGTTTCAAAATCTACGGCGAGGAAGACCTTGTCAAGATCCTCTTTGCCGAAAATCCCGCCGTCGTAATCCAGGTCGATGACTCAAAGAAGGACAGCGTCGAAGGAATCCTCGACGAATCAGGTGTAAGATATTTCCCGATAGCATGTCCGGCAGACGAACGCGTCATCATGGTTACCCACAACGACAGCGAACATCTTTTCGGCATCGACTGGCTGAGAGACGTATGGTTCAAGCCGTCTTATCTTCTCGACAGTATCCAGAGCGCAGGCAATTGCTCTGCCGAACGCTTTGACAACTACAAACGTCAGCCGCTGAAATATCTTCTGCCTGCTTCTTTCGACGGCAAACTTGCGTCAAGAGGCATCAGCCTCAAGCGCGACGGCGAACGCAACGGAGTCCGCGCAGCCATCATCCGCGAAAAAGGAGTCAACGGCGACCGCGAGATGGCATGGTCGCTTTATCTCGCCGGTTTCGACGTCAAGGACGTCCACATGACCGACCTCATGTCAGGCCGCGAAACTCTCGACGACGTTAACATGATCGTCTTCTGCGGCGGCTTCTCCAACAGCGACGTTCTCGGCTCCGCCAAAGGCTGGGCAGGCGGTTTCAAATGGAACGATACAGCCCGACGCACACTCGAAAAATACTACTCGCGCCCCGACACATTGAGCCTTGGTGTCTGCAACGGATGTCAACTCATGATCGAGCTGAATCTACTCGGTCTGCCTGACGAAATCCGGCCTAAAATGCTCCACAACGTATCGCATAAATTCGAATCTGAATTTGTCACCGTTACCGTGCCCAGGAACGACACGGTCATGTTCGGCTCGCTTTCCGGAGTCCGCACCGGCATCTGGGTAGCCCACGGAGAAGGCCGGTTTGCCTTCCCCGGCAAGACTGCCGATCTCAATGTGATCGCAAAATACAGCTACTCGTCATACCCCGGCAACCCCAACGGTTCAAAGGGTTCCGTAGCCGGACTTGCATCGGCTGACGGTCGCCATGTAGCGATGATGCCCCACCTCGAGCGCGCTATCTACCCCTGGCAGTGCGCTTACTATCCCCGCTCGCGCCGCAAC
Organism: uncultured Muribaculaceae bacterium; assembly: GCA_910587545.1. Classification (GTDB taxonomy): domain Bacteria; phylum Bacteroidota; class Bacteroidia; order Bacteroidales; family Muribaculaceae; genus CAG-873. Next base: position 23,880 of record CAJUMI010000018.1, read on the forward strand.
GATGATGTCACGGTGTGGATCGACGCCTTCATCAATGCGCGTCGCTGGGTCGAACAACATTCAAACTTCAAAAAATAAATAAAACAAACGCAGCCCCGTAGTGTCAGACCCTGACCTTCGGGGCTGCCGCATCTAAGAACAAGAAAGATTTTATGGGAGGTTTCTTTGGAGTCGTCAAACACGACGACTGCGTCAATGATCTGTTTTACGGTACTGACTACAACAGCCATCTCGGCACAAAACGAGCCGGTATCGCTACATTCAACGACGGCCAGTTTTCGCGACAGATCCACAGCATCGACAACTCATATTTCCGCACAAAGTTCGAGCCCGACCTCGATGCTTTTTCCGGAAACTCAGGCATAGGTGTGATCAGCGATACCGATGCGCAGCCTATCATCATCAACAGCCGTCTCGGCAAATTCGCCATCGTTACCGTTGCGAAAATCAACAATATACGCGAACTTGAGAAGGAATTGCTCGATGCAGGACGCCATTTCTGCGAACACAGCTATGACACTCTCAACCCCACCGAACTAATCGGTGCACTTATTAGTGAAGGCAAAGATTACGTCGACGGAATCGAAAACGTTTACCGGAAAGTCAAAGGTTCATGCTCCATGCTTCTGCTGACTAAAGACGGCATTATTGCCGCACGCGACCGACTGGGCCGCACGCCTGTCATCATAGGCTGTCAGGAAGGAGCTCATGCGATAGCTACTGAAGACTGTTCGTTTCCCAATCTCGGCTACAAGTCGTGCTACAATATCGGCCCGGCAGAAATTGTTCTGGTTCAGGCCGACGGCATCAGACAACTCAAAGCCCCGGGCGACGAGATGCAGATCTGTTCGTTCATGTGGGTTTACTACGGTTATCCCCCATGTTCTTACGAGGGCCGCAATGTCGATGAAATACGTTATAAGATCGGGCTGAATACAGCTGACGAGAAGGATTCCGAAGAAATAGATTTCGTAAGTCCAGTGCCTGACTCCGGAACTGGCATGGCTCTCGGCTATGCCTCGGCCATCAGAAAACCATATTTGCGCGGCATGGTCAAATATACACCGACATGGCCCCGCAGCTTCACCCCCGGAAGTCAGAAAAGACGCGAACTCGTCGCAAAAATGAAACTGATCGCCAACAATAGCCTGCTCAAAGGCAAACGAGTGGCATTCTGCGACGACTCCATCGTCCGCGGCACCCAGCTACGCGACAATGTCAAAGACGTCCGCGATGCCGGAGCAGAGAAGGTTCATATCCGCATCTCTTGCCCCCCTCTTGTCTATCCATGCAAGTTTCTTAATTTCACAGCATCAAAGAGTGAAATGGAACTGATTGCGCGCCGCGTGATCGCACGACTTGAAGAACAAGGCTTCAGCGCTCCGCTTGCCGAATTCACAAAAGCCGGCTCAGAAGCCTATAGCCGCATGGTGGAGGAAATCCGCAAAGATCTCGGCCTCGACTCTCTCCGCTTCTGCACTCTCGAGACTCTTGTCGAAGCCATCGGACTGCCGAAATGCAAAGTCTGCACACACTGTTTTGACGGCAGTAGCCATGAATGAAAAGCCGTCGTGACAAAGTTTAACACAGTCCATATATCAGAAAGCAATGCATAAATTTTGTAATACCGAGTGCTTTACGTAATTTTGCAGGACGTAACTATATTTTAGAAATCATTTTAATAATTCATTTAATATCTTTATTATGAGTTTAAACATCATTGTGCTCGCAAAGCAGGTGCCTGACACCCGCAATGTTGGCAAAGATGCGATGAAGGAAGACGGCACCATCAATCGTGCCGCTCTGCCTGCTATCTTTAACCCTGAAGATCTTAATGCCCTTGAACAGGCTCTACGCATCAAGGATGAGAATCCCGGATCTAAAGTAACCCTGCTTACGATGGGCCTTCCCCGCGCTTCAGAGATTATCCGTGAAGCCATTTTCCGTGGTGCCGATGCCGGTATCGTTCTCACCGACCGTTGCCTCGGCGGAGCCGACACTCTCGCCACCTCTTATTCCCTTGCTCAGGCCGTGAAAAAATTCGGGAACTACGACATCATCCTCGGCGGCCGCCAGGCCATCGACGGTGACACCGCCCAGGTTGGCCCGCAGATCGCCGAAAAACTCGGCATACCCCAGGTTACCTATGCCGAAGAAATCCTCGGCATAAAAGACGGTAAAGTCACCGTTCGCCGCCGCCTCGAACACGGTGTGGAGACCGTTGTATCCCCTCTGCCCTGCGTAGTGACAGTCAACGGTTCGGCGGCCGAATGCCGTCCGCGCAACGCACGTCGTCTGATGAAATACAAATATGCCGTCTCGCCGAGCGAAAAAGCCAAACTCAGCGAAGATGATCAGGCATTCGTCGACGCACGTCCATACCTGAACATCGAGGAATGGAGTGCGGCATACGTTGAAGCCGATCCCGAACAGATCGGTCTCGCCGGTTCGCCCACAAAGGTTAAAGCAATCGAAAACGTCGTATTCACGGCTAAAGAAAGCCGCTGTCTCGAAAACAACGACGAGCAGATCGAAGAACTCATCAAAGAACTTATCACTAATCACACTATCGGCTAATAGCCTCTCCAACTTTACATCATCATGGCAGAACAAAATAATTTAATAGTATACTGCGAATACGACGAAGGCAAAGTGGCTGACGTAAGCCTCGAACTCCTCACAAAAGGTCGCGTGCTTGCCGACCGTCTCGGAGTGAAACTTGAAGCCGTAGTCATCGGTGGCAAACTCGACGGCATCGAAAATCAGGTATTCCCCTATGGTGTCGACACAGTCTATAAAGTAGAGGACAATCGTCTGTTCCCCTACACTTCCAACCCCCATGCATCTGTGCTGATCAACCTTTTCAAGGAAATCAAACCTCAGATTTGCCTCATGGGCGCCACTTGCATCGGCCGTGACCTCGGTCCCCGTGTGTCAAGCTGCCTTCACAGCGGCCTTACGGCAGACTGCACATCACTTGAAATAGGTGACCACAAAGACCCCAAGACAGGCAAGGAATACACCGACCTTCTTTATCAGATCCGCCCGGCATTCGGCGGCAATATTGTCGCTACCATCGTCAATCCCGACTGCCGTCCCCAGATGGCGACAGTCCGCGAGGGCGTCATGAAAAAAGAGATCCGCGACACTAACTACAAGGGCGAGGTCATCAGCCTCGAACCCTCGAAATATGTCAAGGACGAAGACTTCGTAGTCGAGATCATCGACCGCCACATAGAGAAATCGAAAGTCAACATCAAAGGCGCTCCCATCATAGTTGCCGGCGGATATGGCGTCGGCAGCAAGGAAAATTTCCAGCTTCTCTTCGACCTCGCCGACACACTCGGTGCTGAAGTAGGCGCTTCACGTGCGGCTGTCGATGCAGGTTTCATCGAGCACGACCGTCAGATCGGCCAGACAGGTGTGACCGTGCGCCCGAAACTCTATATCGCATGCGGCATCTCCGGCCAGATCCAGCACATCGCAGGTATGCAGGAAAGCTCGATCATCATCTCGATCAACAATGATCCCGATGCTCCGATCAACACCATCGCCGACTACGTGATCACAGGCAACATGGAAGACATTGTGCCCAAACTCATCAAATACTACAAAAAGAACTCCAAGTAACTGATAACAATGGCTAACTTCTATACAGACAATCCCGATCTGAAACATCATCTCAGCCATCCGCTGATGCAGAAGATCGTCGAGCTCAAAGAGAGAAATTTCTCTGACGCCGAAAAATTTGACTATGCTCCCCGCAACTTCGAGGATGCCATGGACAACTACGATAAAGTTCTCGAAATCGTCGGCGACCTTTGCGGCGGCCTAATAGCCGAAAACGCTGAAGGTGTCGATCATCAGGGCGCTTCCTGTGCCAACGGCCGCGCAATCTATGCCGACGGAACAGTCGCCAACCTTGACGCCTGCCGCAAAGCAGGTCTGATGGGCATGGCAATGCCCCGACGCTTCGGTGGTCTCAACTTCCCGATTACCCCCTACATAATGGCAGCCGATATCGTCAGCCGCGCAGATACAGGTTTCGAAAACCTCTGGGGTCTTCAGGACTGCGCCGAGACCATTTATGAATTTGCCGACGAAGATCAGAAAGCACGTTTCATTCCCCGTGTCTGCGAGGGTGAGACCATGTCCATGGACCTCACCGAGCCCGATGCAGGCTCCGATCTTCAGTCCGTTATGCTCAAAGCCACTCAGGACGAAGACGGCACATGGCGTCTCAACGGCGTAAAGCGCTTCATCACCAACGGCGACAGCGACATCCACCTCGTCCTCGCCCGATCTGAGGAAGGTACAAAGGACGGCCGCGGACTGTCGATGTTTATCTACGACAAGCGCGACGGCGGTGTCAACGTGCGACGCATCGAAAACAAGATGGGCATCAAGGGTTCACCCACTTGCGAACTTGTCTACAAAAACGCCAAGGCCGAACTCTGCGGCAACCGTCGTCTCGGCCTCATCAAATATGTGATGGCTCTTATGAACGGTGCCCGTCTCGGCATCGCAGCCCAATCTGTCGGCGTCAGCGAGCTCGCTTATCGCGAAGCCCTCGCATACGCAAAAGACCGCAAGCAGTTCGGCAAAGCCATTATCGAATTCCCGGCTGTTGCAGAAATCATTTCTGTAATGAAAGCCAAACTTGATGCAAGCCGCGCGCTCCTCTATGAGTGCTCACGCTTCGTCGACATGTACAAGATTTATGAAGACATCGCCAAAGAGCGTAGCCTTACAGCCGACGAACGCGCCGATATGAAACACTACAGCAAACTCGCTGACGCACTCACCCCCATGGCCAAAGGCCTGGGCAGCGAATACTGCAACCAGAACGCCTATGACTGCATCCAGGTTCACGGCGGTTCAGGCTTTATGAAAGATTATGCCTGCGAACGTCTCTATCGCGACGCGCGCATCACTTCGATCTACGAAGGCACGACCCAGCTCCAGGTAGTGGCCGCCATCCGCCACGTCACCACCGGCACATACAAAGCTCTCATCGACAGCTATGCCGCTCAGGATGTCAAGCCCGAACTTCAGGGCCTCAAGGACAATCTGGTTTCGATGACCGAAAAGTATGAGAAAGCCGTAGATGCCGTAACCGCGGTCAACGAACCGGCATACACCGACTTTATGGCTCGCCGCATGGTCGAGATGGCCGGCAGCATTGTCATGGGCTATCTTCTTCTTTCCGATGCGCAGCGCAACAATACATTTGTCAAATCAGCCACTGTCTACAACAAACTCGCTCAGGCCGAAGTCAACAAACACTCCGCCTTCATCGCGAATTTCACTCCCGATCAGCTCGAATATTACAAAGCCTGATTACAGAGCAGACCATATCTGTGAAGGAGCCGCCACTGTCGCGGCTCCTTTCTGTATTACAACAAGGCTCTTAAATTTTTATAAATCGGCTTTTGGCATACTGCACTCAACTATTTTTTCGTTATCTTTGTATTACAGACTGAAACACATATGAAGTACGCTCTTATCGCCATCTCCGCCGTTGCCATATCATTTTGCTCCAATGCACAGCTGTCTTTTTCCGATACACAAGACAAGCCTGTGCCTGTCAGTCCTGAGCCGTCGACAGGTCTGGAGAATATATATGTTCTCCGATCATCAGCTGGTATGACAATCTCGTTCCATACGGGAGAAGCCGTGAAATGGTCACGTTTCGGATCAAACGGAGCGGCTTACGCCGAGGAAATCGGTGTGTCTGAATCAATAAGTCTCGGTAGCGAAGATTGCGGCTACGTTGTTGAAACAGGCGGAAGATCTCATTATTACTGGATTGTAAACTACTCAAACCATCGTCTGCAACTCAATTCGATCACTCCGGCAGCAAATCAGCAAGACTGCAGCATGACAGAACTTGATGTAGACGGTTCGGGCGACCGCATCGTTTGCTACACAATCAACGGACGCGGGGTAGAAATCAGCCGTGATCTGAAATTGAGCTACAACACCCTCGCCTATGACGCCGACAACGGCACATACAGTCAGACAGAGACAGTGCAGACCATTCCGTATATCAGACCGGTCATCACCGTTGATGCTCCATACTGCAACACGACATTCACTCTCAGCGGCGACCGCTTCCTTGAGGAATGGAAGGCCGGGCAGACAGTTGAATCCATGCCGTACTCAACCGTTTCGGTCTCAGCCGAGACAACAGCAGAGCAGACCGAGCGTGACAACGACAACGAGCAGACTGCGGCGGGTGCCTCGCTTGGAGGATCAGCGCCGTGTGAGATCACATTCTCTGCCGCAATTACCGATGCCGTTTCATTCCACGAATGGCAGCTTGCCCGAAATCCTGAATTCGATCCGATTGACGACCGTTACACTCAGACTGACCTCACATACACATTTCGGGAGCAAGGCACCGTCTATGTCCGCTTCTTTGCAGCCGACGCCTCCGGACAATGCGAATATTTCAGTCCTTCCTACGAGGTTACAATCGGCGAGTCAAGTCTGTTATGCCCTAATGCGTTCTCTCCGCAATCTTCGCCCGGAGTCAACGACGAATGGAAAGTAAGCTATAAGTCTATTATTTCGTTCGACTGCCACATCTTCAACAGATGGGGGACGGAAATATTCTCGTTCACAGATCCTTCTATCGGCTGGGATGGAAAGTACAAAGGCAAATATGTACCCGCGGGTACATATTATTATGTCATCAAGGCTCGCGGCGCTGACGGCCGCGACTACAAACTCAGCGGCGATATAAACATTATCAACGCCAAAAACATTAATGAATCAGGCCCGGTCACTGACTGAGCGAAACATATCCTCTCTTTCTCAAATTTTTCAATAGGACATGAAACATACACTCTCGACAATATTTGCATCCGTATCGATAATCACGGCGTCACTCTTATGGCAGCCCGTTTTATCTAACGCCGAGCCCCTGCCCGAACCTGCCTCGCATGGTTTCGCCCCGGTGATCAGCCCCGATATACCGTCACACATGTCATTCTGCGGAAAAAAGATCAATCTTGACCGAAACGACATGTACGAGCGATTTGACCGGGAACTGACATCTCTCATCTACAGCCACGGCAATACCATGCTCATGTTAAAGCGCGCCAACAAGTTTTTTCCAATTATCGCGCCAATCCTGAAAGCCAATGGTATACCTGCCGACGTCATATACCTCGCTTGCGCCGAAAGCACTCTCAACCCAAGAGCCTATTCGCCGGCAAAAGCAGCCGGATTGTGGCAGTTTCTCGCCTCGACAGGCAAGGAGTACGGACTTGAGGTCAACGACGAGGTTGACGAACGCTATAACATCGAAAAGGCTACGCGCGCCGCATGTCGCTACCTCAAGAAAGCCTATGAGAAATACGGTGACTGGCCCACAGTGATGGCAGCTTACAACGCCGGTATGGGGCGCATCTCCACCGAACTTGACAAACAGATTTCCGACAATTCGTTTGATCTGTATCTCAACGACGAGACCTCAAGATATGTTTTCAGAATTATGGCTATCAAAGCCATACTCGAAAACCCGGGAGCTTACGGCTATCGGCTCGGGGCCGACCAACTGTACAGAAATACCGACTGCAGGACCGTCGAGGTCAGCGGGCCGATTGAAGACTGGGCTGCATGGGCTAAGTCGCAAGGCATCAGCTATGCACAGCTGAAAGAAGAAAATCCATGGATAAGATCACGTTCGCTCACAAACAAAAACGGCAGGACCTACAAAGTCCGCATCCCCAAGAGCGACTCTCTTTATCGCTCGAAACAGCCCGGATCTGTCTACAACAAAGCCTGGGTAAATTAATCCTTTCTTCATATTCATGACTAAAGTTAAGAGTAATACATCACAGACCACAGATAAATCATGTCAGACATCGCTGAGCGTCATAGGCGCGCGGGTCAATAACCTCAAGAATATAGATGTCGACATACCCCATAACTCACTGACCGTTGTCACGGGATTAAGCGGAAGCGGGAAATCATCGCTGGCTTTTGACACAATCTATGCCGAAGGCCAGCGACGCTATATCGAAACATTTTCGTCTTACGCGCGCAATATGCTCGGTTCGCTCGAGCGCCCCGATGTCGACCATGTCGGCGGACTTTGCCCGGTGATCGCCATAGAGCAGAAGACTATCAACAAGAATCCGCGAAGCACCATCGGCACGACGACTGAGATATATGATTATCTGCGACTGCTTTTTTCCCGCATCGCCCACGCGCGCAGTTACATCAGCGGAGAGGAGATGGTGAAATATACCGAAGAGAAGATTGTCAGCCTGATACTCGACAAGTTTGGCGGTCGTAAGATCTATATCCTCTCACCTTTGGTCAACAACCGCAAAGGCCACTACAAAGAATTGTTCGAAACACTGCGCAAGAAAGGATTTCTGCACGTCAGACTTGACGGAGAACTGACCGAAATCACCTCGGGCATGAAACTCGACCGTTATAAAAACCACAGCATCGAACTCGTTGTCGACCGTCTAAAAGTCGCTGCTAAAGACATCAGACGCCTTCACGACACTGTCGCCGACGCGCTCCGTCAAGGCGACAAACAGCTGATGATCTATGATGTCGAGGCCGACACAATCTCGCACTACAGCCAGAAGCTGATGGATCCGGTTTCCGGAATATCATACAGCGAGCCTGCGCCGCATAATTTCTCGTTCAACTCGCCTCAAGGCGCCTGCCCGGGCTGCAAAGGTCTGGGATTTGTCAATATCGTGGACCGCTCAAAGATCATTCCCGATGAATCCTTATCAATCCACGACGGAGCCATATTACCGCTCGGCAAATACAAGAACTCTATGATTTTCTGGCAGATCTCCGCGATATGCGAGAAATACGGATTTGATCTCAAAACGCCGGTCAGACAGCTCGGCGAAGAGTGCCTCAACGACATCCTCAACGGAACCAACGAGCGACTCGTGCTGAAAAACGACACCCTCAGCACCACAAATTATTTCACCTCTTACGAAGGGCTGGTCAAATATATCGAGATGCAGCAAAGCGACGACGCCGGCTCGGCCGCCCAAAAATGGAGCGGTCAGTTTTTCTCCCGCATCGTCTGCCCCGAGTGCAACGGCGACCGCCTCAACCGCGAGGCACTTCATTTCTTTATCGATGACAAGAATATAGCCGACCTCACCAGACTCGATATCGGCAAACTCCATCAATGGACCAAGACGGTGCTTGACCGTCTCGATTCAAAAGACAGGGCCATTGCGTCAGAGATAATAAAGGAGATAGGCAACCGCCTCGGATTCCTTGTCGACGTCGGACTTGACTACCTGCAGCTCAACCGCAACTCGGCTACACTTTCCGGCGGAGAAAGCCAGCGCATAAGGCTTGCCACTCAGTTAGGCTCTGAACTTGTCAATGTGCTCTACATACTCGACGAGCCGAGTATCGGTCTGCATCAACGCGACAACCACAGACTTATAGACTCGCTCAAACGCCTGCGCGATGCATCCAATTCGATCATCGTCGTCGAGCACGACAAAGACATCATGCTCGAGGCTGACTATGTCGTCGACATAGGTCCAGCCGCAGGGCGCAAAGGCGGTGAGGTAGTATTTCAGGGCACACCGGCCGAGATGCTTCGCTCAGATACTCTGACAGCCCGATATCTCAACGGGCAGAAAGCAATCGTCCCGGGCAAACGCCGCGAGGGATCGGGTAAGACGATACGTCTGCTCGGATGCAAGGGCCACAACCTGCGCAACGTGGATTTTACTCTTCCGTTAGGCACACTTACATGCGTGGCCGGTGTTTCGGGCAGCGGAAAATCATCGCTGGTCAACGGCACTCTGCAGCCGATCCTGAGCCGGCACTTCTATCGTTCAACAATGCAGCCGTTGCCGTATAGAGAAATTACAGGGATCGAGAATATCGACAAAGTCGTTACCGTAGACCAGTCGCCGCTCGGGCGTTCACCCAGATCAAATCCGGCTACTTATACAGGTGTGTTCTCCGATATCCGTTCGCTGTTTGTCTCGCTGCCTGAAGCCAAGATCCGGGGCTACAAACCCGGGCGCTTCTCGTTTAACGTGGCCGGCGGACGCTGTGAGGCCTGCAGCGGCAACGGCTACAAGACAATCGAGATGAATTTCCTGCCTGATGTACTCGTGCCTTGTGAGGTCTGCGGCGGCAAACGCTACAACCGCGAGACTCTCGAAGTTCGTTACAAAGGCAAATCAATCGCCGACGTGCTGGATCTCACCATCAATCAAGCTGTTGATTTTTTTGCCGGCATACCCTCAATTCTGAAAAAAATCAAGGTCCTCCAGGATATCGGTCTCGGCTATATCAGACTCGGACAACCGTCATCGACCCTGTCCGGAGGCGAAAATCAGAGAGTGAAACTCGCGACCGAACTTGCAAAAAAAGACACCGGCCGCACTCTCTTCATACTCGACGAGCCCACAACCGGCCTGCATTTCGACGATGTCAACACGCTCCTGAACATTCTCAACCGTCTTGTAGACAAAGGCAATACCGTTCTTGTCATAGAACACAATCTCGACATACTGAAATGCGCCGACCATATCATTGACATGGGACCCGGCGGCGGAGACAACGGCGGAAACATCATTGCCGAAGGCACTCCCGAACAGCTTGCCGGACTTGATTCACCGACAGCTCCATATCTGAAATCAGAGCTAAACCCATAGACAATGCGCGGGAGCCGCAGCCAAATTCACTTTTATCAAATTAAGGTGAAAAAATTTGGTCGTGTCAGCTAATCTTTCTACTTTTACGAACAATTCGATTTGAGATTCTATCAACTTACTAACATCAAGTAATCCTCCATCAACCATGAAACTTATATTTCATGTCGATTACCGCACCACATGGGGCGAATCTGTCTTTATTTACGGCAACATCCCGGCTCTTGGAAATGATGATGTCAGCCATGCGCTCAAACTTTCGATAACAGACTCCGAGCATTGGTCCGTTGCCATTGATATCCCGGACGATGTCAAGTGCTTCGACTACCGTTATGTCGTCCGCAACGATAATGGCATAACCGCAAATGAATGGGGTAATCCTCATCGCTTTTCAGCCGACGCCAAGACAAACGAATATGTGATTTACGACCGCTGGCAGGATCAGCCCTGGGACAAGCCCTACTATTCTTCCGCGTTTACCGATTGCATCTGCAAGCGCAAAATCTCGGGCAAGGCGCCCAAACCGGCCATAGGCAAGCTGCAACTTCAGGTTGCCGCTCCTATGGTAAAAGCCGATCAGGTACTTGCTGTCTGCGGTTCAGCTGCAGAGTTAGGTAACTGGGACGTCAGGTCTGCCGTCAGGATGAGTGATGTCTCCTACCCTGTCTGGACCGTAAATCTTCCGGCCAAGGGCCTGACTCCGTCGACAGAATATAAATTTGTCATTCTTGATGCCGCGACAGGCGGACTCGTGGCCTGGGAAGGTGGAGCCAACCGCTATATCGGAATAGCAGCCGAAGCAGATCGCGCAACAATAATCGCCGGACTCAGATTTATCAATCCTCTTTCGCCGTGGAAAGGAGCCGGCACTGCAATACCGGTATTCTCAATCCGAACGGAAAACGACTTCGGAGTCGGCGATTTCGGCGACATCCATGATATGGTCGATTGGTGCGCCGAAACCGGACAGACAGTTCTGCAAATTCTGCCGATCAACGACACAACGATGACCCGCACGTGGGTTGACTCATACCCTTACAAGGCAAATTCAACTTTTGCGCTTCATCCGATGTTTCTACGCCTGAGCGAACTCGGCACTCTGGCTGATGCAGACCGTCAGGCCTATTACGACAGTCTTGGTCGCGAGCTCAACGCCTTAAAAGAAATAGATTATGAACGTGTGAACAACGGAAAAATGGAATTCGCACGTGAAATATTCGCTCAGGAAGGCAAAAAAGTGATGTCGTCAAAAGAATTCAAAGATTTTGTAATTCAAAACGAATATTGGCTCAAACCCTACGCCGCATTCTGTGTGCTGCGCGATAAATTCGATACGCCTGACTACACAAAATGGGGCGAGTATGCGGATTACGATGCCGAAAAAGTCGAGCGGTTGGTATGCGACAATGTCTATGAGATTAATTTTGTCTACTACCTGCAGTTCAATCTCGACAAACAGATGCACGCAGCCAAGAACTACGCCAACAGCAAGGGAGTAGCACTTAAAGGCGATATCCCTATCGGAATCTCTCGCACAAGTGTCGACGCATGGCTTAATCCACGGCTGTTCAACCTCGACTGTCAGGCGGGAGCACCACCGGATGACTTCTCTGTCCTCGGCCAGAACTGGGGGTTGCCTACTTACAACTGGGAGGAAATGAGCCGTGACGGTTTCGCATGGTGGAAGTCGCGTTTTAGAAAAATGTCTGAATACTTCGATGCCTACCGCATTGACCATATACTCGGTTTCTTCCGTATCTGGCAGATCCCGACTGACGCAATCCACGGCCTGCTTGGCATATTCAATCCTGCTCTTCCGTTTACTCCCGACGAGTTGAAATACAGCTATGATTTCTGGATTAATCCTGAAGTCCAGACCAATCCCCTTATCATGGACTGGTTTCTATACGACTTTTTCGGAGAGTTCACCGACGAAGTTCGTGATAAATTCTTATTGCCGGCAGGAGAAGGACGCTATAAGCTCAAAGACGAGTATTCCACTCAGAACAAAGTTGCCGACTTCTTTGAGCGTCAGGAAAAATCAGATAAAAACTCCAGGATCTGCGATGCTCTGCTCGGACTGATTGACAATGTGCTGTTTATCGAGGATCCTTACGAAAAAGGCAAATATCATCCGCGAATATCAGCCCAATATACGTTTGCCTACAGATCACTGAACGATTATGAACGATGGTGCTTCGATCGCCTGTACAACGATTTCTTCTATTGCCGTCACAATGATTTTTGGTATGGCAAAGCTATGTGGAAACTTCCACCGCTCATCGATGCCACCGACATGCTTGTATGCGGAGAGGATCTCGGCATGATCCCTGCCTGCGTTCCGGCCGTGATGGAGAAACTCGAGATATTGTCTCTTGAAATCCAACGTATGCCCAAAGATCCCGGATCGCGTTTCGGCAACACATGGCAATATCCCTACTACAGTGTCTGCACCACTTCGACCCACGACATGGGCGGCATACGCCAATGGTGGGAAGAAGATCACGCACAGTCTCAGGAATTCTACAATACTGTTCTCCACGAAAGCGGCGAGGCCCCCTATTACGCCGAGCCATGGATATGCGACCGCATTATAGACCTGCATCTCAAATCACCGTCGATGTTCTGCATCATTCCGCTTCAGGACTGGCTGTCGACCGACGGTTCACTGCGCCGTACAAACCCACGCGAAGAGCAGATCAATGTACCGTCCAACTCGCGTCACTACTGGCGTTACAGAATGCACCTCTCAGTCGAAGACCTCAGATCCAACAAAGATTTCACAGGATATCTCCTCTCGAAAATCAAAGGATCTAATCGATAAATGAGATCCAACAAATGAATGTCCGGTCTATATTTTCCGGACATTCATTTTATTGACTATTTATACCAAAAATACTAAGAGTCTGTTTAAAAACAAATGTTAATAAAAAACAAGCATCAGTCGAAATTTCAGACACTAATTCTTTGAGGATTGTTTAAGTAAATGAATAAAAACAAACAAAACCCAAGAATTATGTATCTGACCGATTTGACTGATGCTCAAAAAGAGTATATAAGAGGAACAATTCTCATGTATAATCCGCAAAACGAAATGTTCCAGGGCTATAAAACGAAGCGTATCATTCTATAAAACGAAGCGTATCCCAATTCATACTATCTACAAACATTAGAGAGGCGCAGACTTCACCAGTCCGCGCCTCTTTAATGCCGTTATATTATAGTTCCAATATCATTCGAACCATGAGTCAACCGTCCTTATGGCCTCTTCGCGGTCGATGTTGAACCTCGCCCACTCCGAGGCGTAGTCGGCGGCCTTGTCGTGACCCGGGTTGGTGAGCGCGAGTATCTGGTGGGTCTTTATCGCGTCCTCCTCGGTCTGCGAGTACAGGCTGCGGATTACCCCGTTTATCAAGGCATCCCGGCTGTCGTCGGCCGCCTCTATCAGAGTGCCGCCGTCATCTTCCGGGCCGGTGTAGGCATAGGCGGTTA
>CAJUMI010000019.1:0-7481 GCA_910587545.1 uncultured Muribaculaceae bacterium
AATTACTCTCCGAAAACTCACTTCTGTTAACAATCGTTTTTAAACAAGCTCTTAAAGTAACTATAAATAAATTAATCGCATCATGAAAATTTTCAGAAAACACGTTTTAACCCGTGTGCTGGCCGTTATAATGGCGATGCTGTGTGTATCCCAATTATCGGCTCAGAAGATTAATGTGACGGGAACCGTCTGTGATAAGGACGGCGAACCTTTGATTGGTGCCAGTGTGATTGTGGTCGGCGCTGATAAGGGTGTAGTCACAGACATAGACGGCAATTTCACTATTTTAGCCCCGTCAGACGGCAAACTACAGGTCTCATATATCGGTTATGAAACCCAAATCGTAAATATTGGCGGTAAAAACACTATCAATATTACACTTGAGTCCAGTTCTTCGGTCCTTGAAGAAATCGTGGTCGTAGGTTATGGAACGATGGACAAAAAGGAACTTACGTCAGCGATCTCTCACGTAGGCGAAAAAGACTTCCTTACGATCAGCGCGCTTGATCCGGCGATGATGATTCAGGGTAAAGTGCCGGGTGTGTCAATCACCAATACCGGAGCCGGCGATCCTAACAATCAGGCCAGCATACAGATCCGTGGTGTGTCGTCGCGTTCGGCTGGCCTCGGTCCTCTGATTGTCATAGACGGTGTGCCCGGCGGCAATCTCACCAATATCAATCCCAATGACATAGCATCATTCGATATTCTGAAAGATGGTGCAGCCTCTGCTATCTACGGCACACGAGGCTCTAACGGTGTCATTCTTGTAACCACAAAGAAGGGAAGCAAGGATGGCGTTACACATACTTCATATTCGGCCATGTTGTCGTGGGACAAGATCAAGAAGGAACTCGATATGATGAGTGCGCAGGATTATCGTGATGTGCGTCTCGGTTGGGGAGACACGGGTGTCGATCTCGGAGGCAATGAAGATTGGCTTGACGCGGTGTCGCGTACGGGCTTCACCATGCAGCATACTCTGACCGTCAGCGGCGGTAACGAAAGGAGCAACTATCGAGTGAGCGCCGACTACAGAGATGCCAATGGCATTGATCTGAGGTCCGCCCGCGAGGAATATGGAGCGCGTGCATCGGTAATGCATACTACAAAAGGCGGTCTGTTTACGATCAACCTGAACGTGGCCCCGCGAATCATATATCGTGACAATGCAGACTGGGGTGTGTTTAGAAATGCGCTCGAGGCCAATCCGACGACACCTCTGATGGATCCCGAAAATCCCAACAGGTATTATAATTTCCAGGGGCAGGTCGCAGGCAGCAACCCTGTCGAGTTGCAGAAACTCGAAAAAGATCATGCCGATACAAAACTTCTTGATTGGGACGGAACTCTCAAACTCAACCTTCTGCCCATTCTTGCCAAAGACGGCGAAAGCAGGCATACGCTCAGCACTCAGATTACGTTTGCAGATCATCAATATGACAACAATAACTCTTGGTTTCGTCCTTCGACAAGCACCATTGCTATCAACAACGGACGTGAGGGAGAGGCCAGCCGCTCATATTCCAAGGAACGTCAATATATTCTGGAGTGGGTTACAAACTGGGCTGCAAAATTCGGCGAGCATAATGTAAAGGCAATGGCCGGCTACTCCTATCAGTATTCACAATATTCGGGGTTCGACGCCTCCAACAAGGATTTTCCCAACGATGGCCTTGGTCCCGACAATCTCGGTTCGGGTGAATATGCCAAAGATGAGGGCGAAGTCCTTATGAGCAGCTATAAGAATGATGCCAAACTGATCTCATTCTTCGGGCGTGTCAGCTATGATTACCAAGGCAAATACCTTTTTACCGCTTCACTGCGTCATGAGGGATCCTCAAAATTCGGAGCCAATCACAAATGGGGTAATTTTCCTGCCGTTTCGGCCGGATGGCGTATATCTCAGGAGGAATTCATGAAAGATATCCCGTGGCTCAATGATTTGAAAATCCGTGGCGACTTCGGTGTTACCGGCAACCAGGATTTCGGTAGCTATCTTTCGCTCAATACAATGACAGGCTTCGGATACTATTTCTACAACGGTAAGTATTTCCAGGTCTGGGGCCCGTCAAAAAATGTCAACCCCGACCTTAAATGGGAGAAGGGCAAGAACTGGAATATCGGTGTCGATTTCTCTATGTTCAACAACCGTTTTTATGGTTCGCTCAACTATTTCAGCCGTCGCCAGCAGGATCTTCTCGGCAACTACAAGGTGTCGGTGCCTCCTTTCCTTTTTGATGAAACATTTGTCAATGTCGGAACAATGAAAAATACCGGCTTTGAATTTGACTTGAACTTCAATGCAGTGACAACTAAGGATTTCGATTATAGCTTCAGTGTGATAGGCACTGTCATGAGCAACAAATTCGTCGATTTCAGCAACTCCAAGTATGTAGGTCAGGACTTCTATAATACTTGTGGCACAGAAGATCCTTACCCATATTACAATCTTCAGCGTATAGAGAAAGGAAAGTCTCTCGGAAACTTCTACATGTGGAGATATGCCGGAGTCAATACTGATGGCGAATGGCTCATATATGACGAGGACGGAGACATAATACTCGCCGCACAGGGAACTGACGAAGATCGTCAGGTTGTCGGTAACGGCATGCCAAAATTCACTATGTCGACATCCCATAACTTCCGTTATCGTAATTTCGATCTCGCGCTTTTCTTCCGAGGTGCATTCGGGTTTGACATCTTCAATATCCATGATTTCTATTACGGTACACGCAACTTTACCGGCAACCGTCTGAAAAAAGCCTATGGCAAGAACTTTGACATCAATCCGTCAGCCAATCCTGTTGTCAGCGATTATTTCCTGGAAAGAGGCGATTATTTCAAACTCGATATGTTGACGTTAGGGTATACGCTTAAAACTCCCCGGGCGCGCTTCCTCGATCGGGTCCGTATCTACGGAACAGTTAAAAATGTGTTTACTCTCACTAAATTCAGTGGAGTGGATCCATCCACTTATCAAGTCAACGGACTGACTCCGGGCGGGCAGGGCTCTCGCACCTATTATCCCTCAACCCGTCAGTTTATTATGGGTGTACAAGTTGATTTCTAAACCTGAAAAAATGATAAATATGAAATTTATTCGCAATATAGTGGCATCGGTTCTGTGTGCAGCTGCCTTTGTGGCTTGTACCGACCTTAATGAAACCCTGTATGACCAGGTGGGTACACAGAACTATTACAATACCAAGAGTGACGTGATACGTGCGGTGTTCCGTCCGTTCGAACATGCTTATTGGAGCATCCAGAGCCGTCATGTGCTCAACGAGTTGTCGGCCGACCAGCTTATAACACCTACTCGCGACGGATGGTGGGACGATGGCGGCAAATGGCGTCGTCTCCACTACCACCAGTGGAACGTAGAGGACGGTGGCGATGCTCAGACCGAGTGGAACGGCTGTTTCCAAGGCATAATGCAGTGTAACTATGTAATCGAGGATCTAGCTAAACTTGACCCTGCCAGATTCGGTTTTTCACAGACTGAATTTGACAACCTCAACGCACAGTGTCGAGCCCTGAGGGCATGGTTCTATATCCGTTTGCTTGATGCATTCCGTCATATCCCTTTTGCCGTAAGCTATAGTGACGTGTCGTTAAATACCGAGAGCCAGGTTGAGCCGTCTGTGATCTTCAAGTTTATTGAGGATGAACTGATCGACTGCACAAAACTGCTTGGCAAGAAAGAGACTCTCGGCACTCAGGCCAATATCCAGGGACAGTGGACGCAGGCAAGCGCGGCCGCCCTGCTGGTGCGCCTTTATCTCAATGCCGAGGTATATATAGGCACGGAAAGATATGATGATTGCGCAAAGATCGCTCAGGATATACTCGACGGTGTCTACGGGCAGTATGCCGTAGCCAACCGCTGGGATGAAGCTTTTGACTGGAACAACGATACATCCGATGAGGTTATATTTGGCTTCCCCGGTTCGCAGGGCTACACGTACTGGCACTATGGCAGCGATATGTACTGGTGGACTGTCCCGGCTCGCTCACGTTATTATTTCAATGATTCCAAGTCAAAAGGCGGAGACCATAACACGAAATATGCCGCCTCTCCCAGCTATGACCTCAGTGGAGAGCTATATACTTATGAACTTGGCATGCCGGTTCAGAACTTCCGCAAATATCCAGGAGATGAGCGCATGAAACTTTACAGGAACCTTGGCGACAGCAAGCGTGAGGGCATGTTTATCTTCGGTTATCTCGAATATAAGGATGAAAATGGTGCCACCAAGCGTGTCCGCGCTCCAGAGCAACCGTATGATCTGTATATCCGTGATGCTGTAGGTCCTTTCGGTTCTCTCGCTCCTGACAGATGGCCGGCCAATAAGGCAAGCAACCTTCCGGCCGGCGACCATAACTCAGGCTGGCATTTTGCAAAATATCCATTCTACTCTGACGATGACGCCCACCAGATGGAAAGCGACTATACGGAGATACGCTTGCCTGAAATTATCTACTCTCTGGCTGAATGTAAACTTCGTGACGGCAAAAAATCAGAAGCCGCAAAATTGTTGAACAGTGTGCGTCGTCGCAATTATCCCGCGGCCAATCTAAAAGATGTGCTATATGCGCCTGAAGGCAAAATCGCACTTGACGAAGCCGAAATGCTTGCCGAATGGGGACGTGAGTTCTTTGCAGAGAGCCGTCGCCGCATCGATCTTATCCGTTTCGGTAAATTTTCGACAGGTTCATGGTGGGATAAAACACCTGACGCCGACAATCATGCCGAGATATTCCCGATAATGCGTCCTATCCTCAACTCCAATCCTAATCTCATACAAAATCCGGGATATAACAATTGATCTCCAACTCCAATAAATAAAGAAGATGAAAATCAAGAATACATTAATTCTCTTTGCCGCCATTTTGGGCTGCGTCCTCTCTTCGTGTGAGGATGAGAAAGATCTGATTATAATCGAAGGTAAACTGCCGATAAAGACCAAGACCCTCTATATGGTCGGTAATTCCACGCCGAACGGATGGAATATAGATTACCCCACACCTCTGACTCCGACTGAGGAAGATCCGCTTGTGTTTACGTGGGAAGGACTGCTCTATAAAGGAGAGATGAAACTTTGTCTGACGACGGGTAGCTGGGACGCTGGATTTATCCGTCCTGAAATCAACGGCACAGAAATCTCGAAAGAACCAATTGTCGACGCGACTTTCGATATGCATGCCGGTGATCCCGACATCAAGTGGGTGATTAAAGACGGAGGCATTTATTCTCTTAAGTTCGATCTCCGCAACTGGACAATGAGTACCACTTATGTCAAAGGCGCTGATGCACCGGTCGTCGAACCGATTGAGACTGAAGCGGTATATATGATCGGCGATGCCACACCGACCGGCTGGGGTATTGATAATCCGACCATGCTTGAAAAGAAGTCCAAGTATGTCTTCGAGTACAGCGGGCCACTGTATAAGGGCGAACTGAAATGCTGTCTGTCTACGGGAGACTTCAATGTCCCGTTTATCCGGCCTGAGGCTGAGGGCACAACTATTTCCAGATCCGGAGTGGCCAAGAGCTCGTTTGTTTATACTTCAGCTCCCGATAACAAATGGCAGGTGGTTGATGCAGGTGAATATACCTTGACGTTTGACCTCGAAAACTGGACTATCGCTGCAGAATACAAAGGTGAGATGCCGGATGTCGAGAAAGAACCTATCGAGACGGAGTCTCTCTTCATGATAGGCGATGCTACTCCTGGCGGATGGAGCATGGATGATGCAAGTGTGTTTGTTGTCGATAGATCGGATAAATATGTTTTCACGTGGGAAGGAGAACTTGTTACAGGCTCACTGAAGGCTTGTCTTGAGCGTGACGGTTCATTTTCGTGCCCGTTTATCCGGCCTGCATCTGCTGACGTCGAGATCAATCGGAACGGTGTGGCGGAAACTGGTTTTGTCTTTACGCGTAATCCTGACGACCAGTGGAAAGTGACCGAAGCCGGCAGATATCGCATAACATTTAATCTGAAAGACTGGACGATTGCCGTTAAATGTCTGACCGGAGATGAACCGGCTGAAAAAGATCCGCTGGAAGCAGAGACTCTCTTTATGATAGGCGATGCAACCCCGGGCGGCTGGTCGCTCGACAATGCCACTCCTTTCACAAAAGAAGGATACACGTTTGTATGGGAAGGCAATCTTAAGCAAGGAGAACTGAAAGCCTGCGTATCTCCCGATTCTTTTGACGTGCCGTTCTTAAGGCCGTCATCTGCCGATTGCAAAATTACGGCGGCCGGTGTCGAGGCTTCTGATTTTGTATATACTACCGGCCCTGATCATAAATGGAAAGTGGAGACAGCCGGAAAATATCGCCTTGTGTTCAACCTCATAGACTGGACGATTGAGGCTAAATTGATTGATTAATTAATTACAACCTGTTATGAAATATATGACTAATCTTGTTGCTGCACTTGCATTGGCTTCGGTGCTCGGTAGCTGTAATGATGAGATCGAAATGCGTCGTCCGCCGAAGTTTGAACTTCCCGAACTCCCGACGATCAATGATATACATACATTTAAGGCTCCGCTCTATTGGAGTGTCTATGAATACTGCTATGAGCTGGAGCGTGCCGGTGTTGAAAATTCCGATATGGATATTACTCCCGACGAATGGGATAAAATCATTGATTGGATGGCAACCGATCTGAAACCCTATGGATATGATATGGTCTGCACTGACGGCTTCATACCCATGCTTGCCAAGGATGCGTCAGGTTATATGACTCACTACGGTTCGATGTCGCTCAAGGATCTTGTGGCCAAGTGCAAGGCAAAAGGATTGAAAGTGGGAGTGTATGATAATCCGCTCTGGATACATGGCGATAATAGGATTTTAGTGCCCGGTACCGACTATACTTTTGGCTCTCTCCGTTACAATGGATCCGAAGAGGTAGTCAACCCGAAGAATGACGACATGTGGTTCAGCTGGGTGGTCGTGACTCATCCCGGAGCCAAGGAATATATCGATGGCTTCTTCAAGCATTATCATGATCTCGGCATCGATTATATCCGCATGGACTTCATGTCGTGGTATGAGGACGGAAAGGATCGCAATATGGGGATCGTAGGCCGTGGATATGGGCGTGACTTATATGCCCGCGCGATGAGCTATATCGCGGAAGCCGCTAAAAAGTATGACATATTCACATCTGTTGTCATGCCTCATCTCTATGATGACGCCATCCTTGAGGCGAAATATGGCAATATGGTCCGTATCGTGGCTGATACGGCCGGTGGCGGATGGTGGCACTGTTCGGCTCAGGACAAAGGCAAATCATATGCCAATTGGCCCAACTGCATGAATATGTTTGACGGGTTCACTTACTGGTCGCACATCGCGGGCAGGGATAAGGTTATTCTTGACGGCGACTTCATTCGCTTGAACAAGTTCTCTACCAATGCCGAAAAAGAATTTGTGATCTCTCTTCAACTCATGGCGGGCG
>CAJUMI010000019.1:7491-37993 GCA_910587545.1 uncultured Muribaculaceae bacterium
CGGGCGGACCGGTTACTGTCGCCGACCAATACCACAACATAGGCAAGAATCTCAAGTTCTATACTAACCCCGATATGCTTGCTCTTAATGCTGATCGCTTTGTCGGTAAGCCGCTGTCGGATAACCTTAACGATGCAAACAACCAGATCTGGTACGGACAGATGTCAAACGGCGATTATATAATCGGTATATTCAACCGCGATGACAACTCTAAATCGGTAGAAGTCAAATTTGCCGATCTGGGGATAAACGGTACTTATAATGTCCGAGACCTGTGGAAACATACCGATGAGGGAGCAGCAACATCTTTGACTGCAAAAATATCGGCTCGTGGTTGCAAAATTGTTAAACTTACGAAATAATATGAAATGAAAATTCAGCAGCTATTTGTGACGCTCCTCTGCATGGGGAGTATCGTCGGGAGCTATGCGGTTGAGGTGGCATCCCCGAATGGAAATATCAGGGTCGATTTTAACATCGTTGACGGCCGACCTACTTATGAAATGTCCTATAAAGGTAAGACTGTTATCAGGCCATCACACCTTGGCCTTGAGCTTATCGGTTCTACCGATCTGATGGATAAGTTTGAGGAAAGGAATGTGACATATAGTGACTTTGATGAGACATGGCAACCTGTATGGGGAGAAAATAAGGATATTCGAAATCATTACAATGAAATGTTGGTCGAACTTGCCCAGCCTGCGCACGGCCGTTTCATGAATATTCGGTTTCGCGTTTATGATGATGGCATAGGCTTCCGTTACGAGTTTCCGGTCCAGCAATACCTCGATTATTTCCCCGTGAAAGAAGAACACAGTCAGTTTGCAATGGCCGGAGACCATACGGCATGGTGGATTGCAGGTGACTATGATACGCAGGAATACGATTACACAGAATCCCGACTGTCGGAGATCCGTGGATTGATGGAGACTGCTATTTCAAGCAACGCTTCGCAGACACTGTTTTCGCCGACAGGTGTGCAGACATCTCTTCAGATGAAAACCGATGACGGACTGTATATTAACATTCACGAAGCCGCATTGGTGAACTATTCTTGCATGCATCTTAACCTCGATGACAAGAATATGGTATTTGAGTCATGGCTTACACCTGACGCTCAAGGCGTAAAAGCTTATGTGCAGACTCCCGATCACACTCCTTGGCGCACTGTCATGGTCAGTGACGATGCTCGTGATATGCTTGCGTCAGATCTGATACTCAATCTTAACGAACCTTGCGCTTATGATGACACTTCATGGATCAAGCCTGTCAAGTATGTGGGCGTATGGTGGGAAATGATCGGAGGCGGTAAACAGTGGTCTTATACAAATGATCTTCCTTCTGTGAAACTTGATCGCCTCGACTACACCAAAACTAAATGTCACGGACAGCATCCGGCCAACACCGACAATGTCAGACGATATATTGATTTTGCCGCCGAACATGGATTTGATCAGGTTCTGGTCGAAGGTTGGAATATCGGTTGGGAAGATTGGTTTGGAAAGTCAAAAGATTATGTATTTGATTTTGTAACGCCATATCCCGACTTCGATATAGAATATCTCAATGAGTATGCCCATTCAAAGGGTGTCAGACTGATGATGCACCACGAAACATCCGCTTCTGTGAGAAACTATGAGCGTCACATGGAGGCTGCCTATAATCTGATGGACAAATATGGCTACAACGCTGTCAAAAGCGGTTATGTCGGCAATATGATTCCCCGCGGAGAACATCATTATGGACAATGGCTTAACAACCATTATCTATATGCTGTCACAGAAGCGGCAAAACACAAAATCATGGTCAACGCCCATGAAGCTGTAAGACCTACAGGATTGTGTCGCACCTATCCCAATCTTATCGGCAATGAATCAGCGAGAGGCACGGAGTATGAATCATTTGCAGGCAACAAGCCGTTTCATACGACAGTCCTTCCATTTACCCGCCTGCAGGGGGGGCCGATGGACTACACACCCGGTATTTTTGAAATGGATATGAAAAAAATCAATCCCAACAGTTCCGGTCATGTCAATTCCACTCTTGCGCGTCAGCTGGCCTTGTATGTTACTATGTATAGCCCCTTGCAGATGGCTGCAGACTATCCGGAGCATTATGAGCGCTTTATGGACGCATTCCAATTCATAAAAGATGTTGCGGTAGACTGGGATGAAAGCCGGTATCTCGAGGCTGAACCGGGCCGTTATATCGTGGCGGCGCGAAAGGCAAAGGGAAGTGATGACTGGTTTGTAGGTTGTACAGCCAACGAGGACGGACATTCATCGGTGCTGTCTCTGGATTTCCTTGACAAGGACAGGAAATACGAAGCTGTCATCTATGCCGATGCAAAAGATGCTCATTACCGAGATAATCCGCAGGCATATACGATTACAAAAAAGCCGGTGTCAAGCAAATCGAAATTGAAACTCAGTGCTGCTCCCGGTGGCGGGTACGCGATATCGATCAAGCCCGTAGGCAAGTGATCATGCACTGATCAATCAGTCCGGAGCTGTGACAAGACAGGATATTCCTGCATGTCACAGCTCCGATTCTTAGATCACGTACCCCAATATATTGGAGAGTGCGGTCTTATATGAAATTACTCAAGCGTGAAATTGCTCATACGTGGGCTGCGAGCGCTATGCCCGAGCCTTTAAGTCTGATGTCGGAAACGCATGCAGGCACAAGAGCAGTGTGTCCTGCGGTCAGTGTGCGTGATGTGCCGTCGGCGGTGAGCGTCATGCTGCCGTCTGTGACGAGTATGACGACAAATGATCCGTGGCTTGACGACACGCTGAGTTCCATTTGGTGGTTCAGGTCGATGTAGTCTACCGCAAACCGATGGCTGTTGACGGCGTTCAGGGTTGTGCGATCGAAAGTCCGGGCTGTAGGCTCTATGTCGCGCGGAAAAGTAAAATCGATGGCTTCGCGAGCCTGCTTGATGTGCAGTTGTCGCGGGTTGCCGTCGGCGTCTTTGCGATCATGGTCAAAGATCCGGTATGTTATGTCGCTTGCTTCCTGAATTTCCGCGATAAGATTGCCGGAACCGATCGAGTGGATGGTGCCCGCCGGAATGAAATAAAATTGTCCTTTCCGGGAATCATATGAAGCAATGTTGTCCATTATCCCTGCCGACTTTTCGTCAAGGCTGTCGGGACTGAGCAATCCTGAGAGGCCGCAGTAGATGCGAGAGCCTTTGTCTGCGTCAATGACATACCACATTTCCGATTTTCCCCGGGTGTTGTGAAGCCGTTTTGCCATCGAATCGTCAGGGTGAACCTGGAGAGAAAGGATGTCATGGGCGTCGATCAGCTTGATGATAAGAGGGAAAATATTGCCGTAGGTCTCTATTACCCGCTGCCCTAGAAGATCGGCTCCGTAAGCATCTGTCAGATCAGTGATGCTCATGCCTTTGTGGCGGCCTTCCGCCACAATTGATTTATGACCATCAAGCGACGATATTTCCCAGCTTTCGCCGATATCCGAAGCCGGAATGTCGACTCCTTTCAGACGGGATATACGCCTGCCACCCCAGATTACAGATTTGTAAATAGGTTCAAATATCAGTATACTATCAAGCGTTTTCGATGTCATAATGTATTTGTGGAGAGGATTTGCAAAGTTACATCTTATATTCCGATTATGCAAACCATAGCGGCACGCGGAGAGTTCGGGACAATAGTTGTGAACTGTTAATCCATGTTAAATCCACGCAAAGGCTGATATGTCCGAAAACAATATCAGTCGCAAGATTGTCTTATATGTACAGAACAGCAGAAAACGAAAAAGAATTAGTTTTTTCATAGGATTAGATTTTAAGGTTTTTAGCAAGCGCGGCAGTCGTGAGACCGCCGCGCTTGTATTTGATTATATTGGTTGCCGGCTCTTATCTGGCAATTATCAGGTAGTAGTTTTTCTTGCCTTTCTGAGCAATGATATATTTGCCGTTGAGAAGCATGTCGGTCGAAGCCGGTGCGTAAGCGTCGGCGACTTTCTCCTTATTGATGGCGAAACCTCCTTGCTGGGCGAGTTTGCGCATCTCGCCTTTCGACGGGAATACCTGTGCACGGTCGACAAGCAGGTCGGCGAGCTTGATGCCGTCGGCGATCTCCTGCTTGCTTACCTCGAATGTGGGTACTCCTTCAAAAACAGCCAGTAGCGTCTGCTCGTCGATTTTGTGAAGGGTCTCGGCCGCCTTGTTGCTGAAGAGTATCTGGGAGGCTTCGACTGCGGTTTCGTATTCTTCGGCAGAATGTACCATTGTGGTGATCTCTTTGGCGAGACGCTTCTGCAACGGACGTTGTCCGGGATCTGCGGCCTGTTGCCTGACAAGATCTTCGATTTCCTCGCGGCTCAGTTCTGTGAAAATCTTGATATATTTTTCTGCATCGGCATCGGAGACGTTGAGCCAGAACTGATAGAATTTATAAGGCGATGTGTAGCGTGCGTCAAGCCATACATTGCCGCTTTCGGTCTTGCCGAATTTGCCACCGTCGGCCTTGGTGATGAGAGGGCAGGTGAG
Organism: uncultured Muribaculaceae bacterium; assembly: GCA_910587545.1. Classification (GTDB taxonomy): domain Bacteria; phylum Bacteroidota; class Bacteroidia; order Bacteroidales; family Muribaculaceae; genus CAG-873. The sequence goes on from CAJUMI010000019.1 coordinate 12,014, forward strand.
TGCGAAAGCCTCGCCTCCGTCGGTGCGGCGTATCAGCTCTGTGCCTGTGGTGATGTTGCCCCACTGATCCGAGCCGCCGAGCTGCAGACGACAATTCTTGTTGCGGTAGAGGTAAAGGAAGTCATAGCCCTGAAGCAATTGGTAGGAGAACTCTGTGAATGACATGCCTTCACGGTCTTCGCCCGACAGACGCTTTTTGACCGAATCTTTGGCCATCATGTAGTTGACGGTGATCAGCTTGCCTATCTCACGGATAAAATCAAGGAATCCGTAGTCTTTCATCCAGTCATAGTTGTTGACAAGTTCGGCGGCGTTGGGCGCGTCGCTGTCAAAATCAAGAAACTTCGAAAGCTGTTTTTTGATCGCTTCCTGATTGTGGCGAAGGGTTTCTTCGTCGATGAGCTTACGCTCCTGGCTCTTCATCGAAGGGTCGCCGATCATGCCGGTCGCACCGCCGACAAGTGCTATCGGCTTATGGCCCGCACGCTGGAAATGCTTAAGCATCATGACTCCGACGAGATGGCCGATATGTAGACTGTCGGCTGTTGGGTCGATACCCAGATAGGCCGTTGTCATTTCTTTTTTCAACTGTTCTTCGGTGCCCGGCATGACTGTGTGGATCATGCCGCGCCAGGTAAGTTCTTCTATAAAGTCCATTGCGGTAAATTGTTGTTTGTTTGTGTTATCAGACTGCAAAGATACGAATTATTTGTGACTTGACTGTCAGGCGGGATAGTTGGTGTTGTCGCTGTTGAGATCAAGGAGCACTTCGTCGGTGAATTGTCGAGCGACATGCTTTGCTTCGGGCAGGTCGTTGAACGTGTAATTGCCGCAGTCGCGGGCGGTGGCTCCCGGAATTTCTCCCTTGAAGCCGGCGATGAATTCAAACATTGCAGTCAGCAGGCCGGCAATATCTGCCGGTTCGAGCACGCCTTGCACCAGCAGATAGGAACCGGTGCAACAGCCCATAGGTCCCCAGTAGACAATGCGGTCGGCCCATGTCGGATCGTTGCGCAGATATGTGGCGGCGAGATGTTCTATGGTGTGAAGCGCGCGGGGACTCACTGCCGGCATGCGGTTGGGCTCGGTGAGCCGGATGTCGAATGTTGTGATCGTGTCGCCCGCCGGAGTGTGATCGCGGCGCGACACATATACTCCGCGCTTCAGACGGGTGTGGTCGATGGTGAAACTTGCAATCTTTTTCATATCTGTTCTTTCAAAGATACGCCCGACAGCGCTTTCTGGCGATGTCGGGCGTCGTATGCTTATGCTGATATATTATCGGTTATTTGTCAGCTTTGGGGGTATAACGAGCATTGAGCCCTTCGATGATTTCGCCGGTGATGTCGAGCGCGGGGTTGAAATAAAGGCCTGACGCGCGATAGAGTATCGCATCATAATTACGGGTGGCGTTATACTCCTTTATGAAGTTCTGGATCGAGTCGCCGAGCTGACGGTTGAATTCGGCGATCTGTTTCTGGATCTTTTCCTGATGGGCGCGCAGGATGTTGGCGGCTTCCGACTGTTTGCGGTTTACGTTGTTGACATCGGCGTCAAATGACTCCTGGCTGAGGTAGCCGTTGCTTTTCTGTTTCTGCTCGATTTGTGCGGCGAGATTCTGGATTTCATTGGTTTTCTGGTTTTCCATGCGCTGATAGTCGAGCATGAGTTTGCGGCCTTGTTCGTCGAGCTCTTTCGACAGGGTATATGTTGCCATAACGGAGTCGATGTCTACATAGCGGATGTTGAGTGTTGTAGCTGCAGTTTCTGTGGCGTTGGCCTGAGCAGCGCTGTCGGCGACCGTTTCTTTGTTGTCTCCTTGGGCGCAGCTTATCATTCCGGCTGCAATCAGAGCGATCAACGATTTGGCTGCAAATGCTGTTTTCTTCATTATTGATGGTTTTGTTATACGGTTTATGACTTATTATGCTTGATCTTCGTGAGCGCATGATATGCCTTTGTCTCTCAATTGCGGAGAACTGCCGGCATGTCCCGACGGAAAGCGGCCGCCTTTGACAAACAGCACTTTCACGCCTAAAAGTATGACCGATATGCCTACGATGGCTATGCTGATGAGGACTGATTTCATACTGCTCAGTGTCTTTTGGAGTGCAAATATAGGAAAGCTGGCGAAAATATTTGCGGATTAACGATTTTATTTTGTAACTTAGAGGTCGGAAAACGACGTTTTTAACGTTATTTGTCAAAACTAAATTTTTATTAAGCCGTTTTTCGGTGCATTAAATTCTATAATAACAATATACGATGACTATCAAAGACCTCAAACCGGCTCTCGTCTTCGGAATTTTCGACGAGATTACAAAAGTGCCGCGTCCCTCGAAGAAAGAGGGTAAAATCCGTCAGTTCCTTCTCGACTTCGCTGCTGCGCATAACATTGCAGTAAAGACCGATGAGATCGGAAACGTGGTGATGTGCAAACCCGCTACTCCCGGCAAGGAAGGTGCTCCGACTGTGATCATGCAGGCTCATATGGACATGGTGTGCGAGTCAAACGACAAGTCGTTTGACTTTGACAACTCCCCGATCAAGACAGTTATCGACGGCGAATGGCTCCGTGCCGAAGGCACAACTCTTGGAGCTGACAACGGTATCGGCATGGCCGGCGCGCTTGCCGCGCTTGTCGACGACAGCCTTGTACACGGTCCCCTTGAGGCTCTTTTTACCGTCGATGAGGAAACTGGCCTTACGGGTGCCAACAATCTCGGCGACGGCATGATTACCGGCAATATACTGCTCAATCTTGACTCGGAGGACGATGCCGAGATCTTTATCGGCTGCGCCGGTGGTGTCGACACCACTTGCTCGTTCAGCTATCACCGCTCGGTAGCCCCAACTGATTTCCATTATTTCAAATTAGATATCTCCAATGGTCTCGGCGGTCACTCGGGAGGCGACATCCACCTCGGACGCGCCAACGCCAACAAACTGCTCGCACGCTTCCTATGGACCCTTTCGGCCAACCACGACCTGTCGCTTGCCGAGATCGACGGAGGCAATCTGCGCAACGCCATTCCTCGTGCCGCCCATGCTGTGTTCGGCATTGAAAAGATGAGAAAGGAAGATGTTCGTGTGGCATTCAATCATTTTGTAGCCGATGTCGAAAATGAATATAAAGGCATAGAGCCCACCCTCAAGCTCGATCTCGAAAGTGTCGACCGCCCCGAGTTCTGTGTCGACTCGACTACGTCGTCAAAACTCATCAAGGCGTTGTATTGCGCTCCTCACGGAGTGATTTCGATGAGCCGCGACCTCGAAGGTCTTGTTGAGACGTCCACCAACCTCGCTTCGGTCAAGATGAAGGGCGACAACGAGATCCTCGTCACCACAAGCCAGCGCTCGTCGGTCGAATCTCGCAAATGGGATATCGCCAATCAGGTTGAAGCTCTGTTCACTTTGGCAGGAGCTGCGGTAAGTCACGGCGACGGTTATCCCGGCTGGGCCCCCAACATGGACTCGCAGATCATGAAGATCGCTTCTGAAGCATATGAGGAACTCTATGGTGTGCGTCCGGCAATCAAGGCAATTCACGCAGGTCTTGAATGCGGACTTTTCCTGCAGAAATATCCTCATCTCGACATGGTTTCGTTTGGCCCGACTCTTCAGGGAGTGCATTCTCCGTCGGAACGCATGTTCATCCCCGCCGTCGAACGCTATTGGGGACAGCTTACACGCATCCTCGAGAAGGTTGCTGACCTCAAGAAATAATTTATTTCCTTACCCGGCCGTCTGTGTGCACTTATCCCGTGTCTCAGGCGGTCGGTTCTTATATGATTGTGAGCAACATGTTTTTCCGAATCTTCTGTGCTATCGCTTTGGCCGCAGTCACGGTTGTCTCCGTGGCGGGGTCGGAGCTATGCTTTCACCGGTTCGCCAAAACGCCGCGCTATGATTACTCGAAGGCCGGTCGGCAGAGTCTGTGGGAAATGTTTGCTCCCGATCAGACAAATGAATTTTTTGTTGTCAATGGCGACACTCTGAGATTTATTCAGCCGCGGCCTGATAACGGCCGCTCACTCACTGATTGCGATTACAGGCAGGTTGCCCGGCAACTGGGCGTCGACATAGCATCCATCAAGGCTATAGTAGAGATCGAGACCGGGCGTACACACCGGGGATTCAACGACGACGGATCGCCGATTGTCAATTTCGATCTGAGAGTGTTTCGGACAATGGCCTCCCGCCGGAAGATAGATCTCGATAGTTTTGAGGAGAGCCATCCGCTCGTTTTTTCAGAAGGCGGTGCCACTCAGTCCGAGCATCATGCCCGACTGTGTAAGGCTATGTCTATTGACTCAGTAGCTGCTATCCAGAGCACGTTCTGGGGCATGTTTCAGATCGGAGGCTTCAACTGGAAGAGTTGCGGAGCTTCGTCTGTCAGTCACTTTGTCGAACTTATGAGTGCGAGCGAGAGATCGCAGCTCGATCTGTTCGCGGAGTTCATTCGCAGCAGCGGACTCCTGCCCTTGTTGCAGGCTAAAGATTGGTCTGCTTTTGCACGGGGTTACAACGGCCCTTCGTATGCCGAACAAGGTTACCACACCCGACTTGCCGAAGCTTATCAGAAATATGGTGTTAACTAATGTTAAATCGGGGGGGGGGTAGCTATTATTATTCAAAAAAGCTTTAAAAATCGGCGGGAAATTTTGAAAACGCTTTTGAAATTTATGAAATGTGCGTACATTTGTGCGTGTGTTTTTCATAGTATTAGATTAAGATAAAGGTTTAAGGAAAAGAGTTGTCGTGAGACAACTCTTTTTGGTTAAGATAAATGTTGTAACCGGCATAACCGGTGTGTTGGATATTGCTCTCGGCTTATCTCGTAAATTTGACGGATATATCCCCGGCTTATTACAAACTACAGACGGCTCTAGTTCTGTATGGCGGATTCTCCGTATCTTTGCATTGCATGTTTTTACTGTCGAAATCTTATTTCTTTATCCACAAATGAAAATACGTTACCTTTTATTGAGCGCAGCAATGTCGATCGCATTGATTACGGCTTGTGCGGACAGCGGTGCCCGGACCGATTATGCGGCCTTTGTCAATCCATTGACCGGAAGCGGCGGCCACGGTCATGTTTTTGTGGGGGCGTCAGTGCCTCACGGCATGGTTCAGTTGGGACCAGACAATAATTCAACAGGTTGGGACTGGTGTTCGGGCTATCATGATTCGGACAGTACAATCATAGGATTTGCCCATACTCATCTTAGCGGGACAGGGATAGCTGATCTTGGCGATGTTATTTTCATGCCTGTGACCGGAGTCTCTGTCGACGATGGAGTTTTGCAAAATGACAAGTATGTGTCCACCTTCTCGAAGTCGAATGAACTCGTAGTCCCCGGCTACTACAGTGTAGTGCTTGATAGAACAGGCATCACGGCAGAACTGACCGCTTCAGACCGCGTCGGCTTCCATCGTTATACTTATCCTGACAGTGCCAATGCCCTGCTTGTCATTGATCTGGCCAACGGAGCGAAGTCGCTTGAAAGTCGCAAAGGCGTTACGGGTAGCGATGTTGAGATGGCCGACAGTGTGACAGTGAGAGGCTTCCGCAGCTCCGACGAGTGGGCGCATGATCATAAGGTTTATTTCTGCGCCGAGTTTTCCCGGCCTATTTTATCGTTCGATATAGTCCGCGACGGATGCGCAATCAAAGCTCTGCTCGACTTCGGGCCTCTTGACAGACCGCTTGAGGTGAGAACCGGCATCTCGTACACATCAGTCGAAGGTGCCGCCGGCAATCTGGCGTCTGAAGGGCGTCGCGCCGATTTTGACACAATGCGCGGCGAGTCATATTCCCGTTGGAACAAAGCGCTGTCGGTCATAGATTTCGAAGCTGCCGAAGAGACAAAACGTATATTTTACACCGCGTTGTATCACACCATGATAGCTCCGTCGCTGTTCGATGACAGCGACGGGATGTATCGCGGTGCGGATGGCAACATTCATCGGGCAGACGTTTTTAGGCCTTACACGGTCTTCTCTTTGTGGGACACCTATCGGGCTGTGCACCCGCTCTATACCTTGATCGACAGCCGTGTGTCCGACTACATAAACAGCTTGATCGATATCTCGGCCCGTCAGAAATCTCTGCCGGTATGGCATCTTGTCGGCAATGAGACCAACTGCATGGTCGGCATACACTCTGTGCCTGTCATCGCCGACGCCTGCCTGAAACATGTTCCGGGTATCGACATCAAGGCGGCTTATCGTGAGGTGGCCCGTATTGACAGCATGCAGTCGGCAGGTCTTGAATATGTGCGTCAGACCGGCTATATCCCTTCTGACAAAGTTCCGTGGTCAGTGGCTCGCGGGTTGGAATATTGCATAGACTATTATTCGGCCGCAGGGTTGGCGGCCGCAGTAGGGCGTCAAGACGACTACAAGCGGTATATGGCGCATGCCGGAGCTTACCGTCACTACTTCGACAGTGTCACCGGGTTCATGCGCGGCAAGCTGGCTGACGGAAGTCGTAGGTCCGGTTTTGATCCTTCCCACAGCCTGCATCTGGAGGATGACTACGTCGAAGGCAATGCGTGGCAGTATACATGGCTTGTGCCGCATGATCCCGAGGGGCTTATTGCCTTGATGGGCGGTAAACAGCGGTTTGAACAGAAACTCGACAGCCTGTTCTCCGTAAGTTCGGAGTTGAACGAAGGGGCGTCGGCCGATATCACCGGCATGATAGGTCAGTATGCACATGGCAACGAGCCTGGCCATCACATAATCTACCTGTACAGTTATGTAGATCGTGAGGACAAGATGGCCGATCGTCTGCGTCAGGTATGTGACATGTTCTACACGACAGGGGCCGACGGGCTGATCGGCAATGAAGACTGCGGCCAGATGTCAGCATGGTATATATTCACGTCGTTGGGTTTCTATCCTGTCAATCCTGTCGACGGTACCTTTGTGTTAGGATCTCCTTTGGCCGACCGCGCGACTTTGCACCTCGCCAACGGAAAGGAGTTTACGGTCATCGTGCATGACAATTCCGCAGACAACCGTTATATATCCTCAGTGACCCTGAACCGAAAGCCCTATGATAGTCCGATGATTCGTTATGACGATATAATGGCGGGCGGGATCCTTGAAATCGTAATGGCCGATACTCCGCGTCAGAACGTAAAGGTGACAAATCCGCGTAAGGCAAACGGAGTTCCCGGCGTGAAGCATATGTCAGTCACAGACTGACTGTCTCCGGGTATCAGAGTCTCGGTGGCGAACTGTGCCTCGCGCCATTTTGCGTTGAAAAGATTTTCGATGATCGCGCCGACGGTCAGCTTTTTCCATGTGTATGACGCGTTGAGGTCGGTGATGCAGTATCCTTTGGCCGTAAGAGAATAATCCTCGTTGGCCGGGCGGTTGCCTATCCATCGGGTGTGTATGCCCGCCGATACATGTTTGTTTTTGTAGCTTATGCCGGCGAGCATGGTGTTGATTGGGGCCAGCGGGATATAATTCTCACCGGTGGGCTCTTCGGTCATGCGGGCGTTGCTGTAGGTATAGTCTGCCTGCAGATAAAAATTTTTGAGGAACTCCCATCTCAGGCCGGCGTCGACACCGTAGCGGCGGCTTTTGCCTGAAGGTTCGACGACGGCTTCGTCGCCGACATATACAAATTCCTGGTTCATGTGAAGATACCATAAGGCTGCGTTTACGACGATGTTGTCTAGTGGTTTCCAGTGCACACCGAAATCGGCACCCAGCGCTTGGGGCAACACATTCTTGCCGTCCTCTACGACAACCACGCGCGCGTCATTGCTGTGAAATCCGCGGCCGCCTTTCAGGTAAAGCTGGAGATTGCTGGTCGGGTTATAGGTGATATTCAGCTTGGGACTGACGAAAGCCTGCGCTGTGCCTCTGTCGTTGTAGATTTCAGCCGTCTTGTCAGCGTAGCTGAAGTGAAACCAGTCGACTCTCACCGACGGATTGATCATCACCGGTCCGAGGTTGATCTCCATTCCGGCGAACGCAAACATGTTGCTCTCATCGATATCGCCGAGACTGTATGTGCCGATCTGATGTCGGTTCTGGGCATGATAGAGAGCTATGTCCATGATATGATCGTAGCGGAAACCTGCTCCCGACGACCACTTCCAGATGTTGTCGCCGACGTGGAAATGGCTGTTGTAGTCGCTGTGGCCGCCGGCGATAACACGTTTCTCTTTCTGGTTGATTTCATCCCAATGCTCGGGATCGTTGAGCTGAAAGGTGAAATCTGAGAAGAGGTCAAATGTATAGTAGGAAATATAGAAATCCGAGTTGACCGTCGCGCCGTCGGGGCGATAGAGTTTGTGGATAAACTGCAAGTTGCTGCGTGAAGTCGAGCCGCCTTCACTGGCGTCGAGCGAGCCGAACCATCCGATCGTGCCGTTGTCGACAGCCCGCTCGGGGATCTGTCCTGATGCGTTCCACGAGCTGTTGAAATGCGAGGCTATGATGTTGAAGCGAGAGTTTTCGTTCCAGCGGGTATATTTGGTCATGACATTGAGGCGTTTGAGGTGCTGGGGGCTGTCAAAGAAGCCGTTGTCGCTGAGAAACGCTCCGGCGAAATACAGACTTTCGTTCTCGCGGTCTATCAGCGACATCGACGCGCGGTAACGCTGATAGTCGTGCATGCCGATTTCGACCGACGCCTGCGAGGGCATGCGGTCGCGAGTCTTGAATGCTACATATCCGGCCGTGGCAAGGTCTCCTTTGCTCATGTCATAGAGCCCCTTGTCGAAATCAATGTTCTCGATCACTTCGGGCTGGAGAAAATGCAGGTCTGCGTATCCCTGGCCGTGGGCGTGGCTGACCATGTTGACGGGCATGCCGTCGACCGATATGTTGATGTCGGTTCCGTGGTCGAGGTCAAATCCTCGCAGAAACATCTGTTCGGCCTTGCCGCCGCCGGCATGCTGGGCTATGAAAAGGCCGGGAACGGCACGCAGGATTTCCTGTGATGACTTTACGGGGTTAACGGCAAGATCGACCTTCGAAACTTCGCTGAGGTGATTGACACGCCGCACTACGTTGATGTCGCGCAGGCGGATGGGTTCGGATGCGAGCGAATCCGTAGAACCTGGATTGTGGGCTGATGCGGCAAGCCCTGAGAGCAGCATTGATGCGATGAAAGCCGTATGTCTGTGCATGACCGAATAATGTTTGGGGTGTTAAATGATGTTACGGTTTCTAAACAAATGAACGGGCGTCATGGTTCGCATGACGCCCGTTCGGGTGATAATATATTACGGATGTGAGTCTATGTCATCTGCGTTTTTTGCCGTTGCCTTTCTGCTGCTGGCGGAGAGCTGCCTGCTGCTGGCGCTGGGCTTCTTCGAGACGGGCCATGAAGCCGCTTTTCTTGCGTGGCTTCTTGGCGTTGGCAAGCATCTCGGCGCGGACTTTTTTCTCGTCAATTGTTTTGCGGAAAATCCATGTCTGAAGGATGGTGATCATAAGCGACAGGAAGTAGTAGTAGCTCAGGCCGGCTGCGTAGTCATTGAAGATGAAGAGGAACATCACCGGCATCAGGTACATCATCCATTTCATGCCGGGCATCGAATTTCCGCCGGGTTGGTTCTGCATGTTGATGCGAGTGTATACGATGTTGACGATTGTCATGAGCAGACAGAACAGACTGACGTGGTCGCCGTAGAACGGAATAGAGAACGGGAGAGCCAGAATATAGTCGGGAGCCGATAGGTCGTGGACCCAGAGGAACGACTGCCCGCGCAACTCGATGGCCGACGGGAAGAATGAGAACATGGCGACAAGCACCGGCATCTGGAGAATTAGAGGCAGGCAGCCTGAGAACGGGCTGGCTCCGGCGCGGCTGTATAGCGCCATGGTCTCCTGCTGGCGTTTCATCGCGTTCTCCTGACCGGGATACTTGTCATTGATCTCCTTGATCTCGGGTGCGAGCACACGCATACGGGCCTGCGATTTGAAACTCTTGTAGGTGAACGGGAAGATGATTATCTTGATAAAGATTGTCAGAAGCAGGATTATGATGCCGTAGTCGCTGATGAACCGGCCGAGGAACGAGAATACCGGAATCACGATAAACTGGTTTATCCAGCGGAAGATGCCCCAGCCGAGAGGCACGAGACGGGTGAGCGAAAGTCCTTCGTCGCCCCCGATCTCGTCGTCGATGCTCGACAGCAGTGGGTAGTCGTTGGGGCCGAAGTAAAAGAAGAAGCCTGCCGGAGTGCCGTCGCCAATGGTGTAGGGCGCGGTAGCGTGTGCCGTCATGTCTTTGAGGAAACGGCTGTCTTTGATCTCGGTTGAGTTGAGGTTGGCTGACGACAGGTAGTCGTCAGCTATCAGTACACTCGAGAAGAATTGGTTTTTGAAGGCAAACCATTTGATGCGTCCGGTCAGCTGCTCGATGTCGTCGCCGGTGGCGCTGAGTTCGTCGGGCCCTTCGCCTACGAATTTATAATGTATGGCACTGTTGCGTTCTTCGAAAGTACGGCCTTTTTCGTTGCGGGCCATTTGATTATGCCAGTTGAAATCGATCGTCGATGTGCTTTCGGGAAGGATTGATCCCATGCCCTTCTGTACGATGTCCATCTTGACAAGATATTTCGAGTGATGCACGGTGTAGCGCAGACCCCACTGTGCGCCTGTGCCGAGATCAAGAGTCATAAGCACGGTCGAGTCGTTCTCGACGGTCGGCTTGAAGTTGAACTCTCGAGTGTCGAAGCGCTGGTCTGAAGTTGTCAGCGTGAAGCCGTAGCCGTCGTTTTCGCCGTTGAAAAGACGTATGTTGGCGGGCTCGGCACCGACCTCGGTCTTGTATTTCTTGAGCTCAACCTGGCTTACGATGCCGCCGCGTGTGTCGAATGTGACCTTCATCAGATCGTTTTCGACGACGACACTGTCGTTAGAGCCGCCGAGATGACGGGCGAAACTTTTGTATTTCTGAACCTGCGCGATTGTCTTGCGCACGTTGTTGACGGCTTCGTTCTGCTGCTCTGGTGTGAGGCCGTCGAAACGGTTGGCCAGGACGTCAGAGACGGATACGTTGGCTGATGCTGCCTTGACAGTGCCTTTCAGTCCGGTGCTGTCGATGCTGAGGTCGACGACTTCGTTGATTAGCGAGAGCTTGCCGTTGGAGTCCGGTTTGCCGGCGGTCCTAACGGCAGCGGCCAAAGCCGACGCGTCTGATCCGCCAAGGCTGTCGGTTAGGGTGACGATTGCAGTCTCGGATGCGGCATTCCGGCCGGCGGCAAGCTGTTCCTGTTCTGCCTTGCGGCGGGCAAGCTCTTCATCCGACGGTTTGTTGAAATACATGAAGCCGAACATGCAGGCTGCCATCAGCAGGAGACCTAATAGAGTGTTCTTATCCATTTTGGGATTGTAATCGGGTTTTTATTGTTTTGAATGATTTGTTTCGTGATACCGGATCGCAGCGTTGATAAAACTGCGGAATATCGGGTTGGGCGACAGCACCGTGCTCGAGTATTCGGGATGATACTGGGTGCCAATATACCATCGTTTGTCAGGGATTTCGACGACCTCGACCAGGTGGGATTCGGGATTCTCGCCGACACACTGCATGCCGGCTTGCTCGAAGCGCTCGCGGTAGTCTTCGTTGAATTCGAATCGATGGCGGTGTCGCTCGCTGATCTCGGTCGAGCCGTAGGCCTCGGCCGCACGGCTTCCGGGACGCAGGCGGCAGTCGAATGCGCCAAGACGCATTGTGCCGCCCATGTTGGAGATCGACTTCTGCTCTTCCATCAGGTCAATGACGTTGTGGGGTGTTCTGCTGTCCATCTCGGTGGAGTTGGCTCCCTGCAATCCGAGCACGTTGCGCGCGAATTCGATAACCATGCATTGCATGCCGAGGCAGATGCCGAAGGTCGGCACATCATGTTCGCGGCACCATTTAAGCGCTGTGAACTTGCCTTCTATACCTCTCTGTCCGAAGCCCGGCGCGATAATTACGCCGTCGAGTCCCGTCAGCTTGTCGTCGACGTCGCTCTCGTCGAGTTTCTCGGAATGGATATATTTGATCTTGACCTTGTGATCGGCGTAAGTCGCTGCCTGAAACAGAGCTTCGTCGATCGACTTGTAGGCATCCTGCAACTCTACGTACTTGCCTACGAGGCCGATCGTCACCGTCTCGGTGGCCTTGTCCATCTTTTCGAGGAAATCGAGCCATGGCTTCATGTGGGGTTCGCCTTCGGGTGTGGTTCCGGTCTTGTGCAGAACGATGTCGTCGAGATGCTGTTCGTGCATCTTTACGGGTACCTTATATATACTGTCGACATCGACAGACTGGATCACAGCATCGGCTGAAACGTTGCAGAACAACGCGATCTTCCTGCGCATGTCTTCGGAGATATGCTTCTCGGTTCGTAGTACGAGTATATCCGGCTGGATGCCGGCTTCCTGTAGCTGTTTCACCGAGTGCTGGGTGGGTTTGGTCTTCAGTTCCTTTGCGGCTGAGATGTAAGGCACGTAGGTCAGATGGATACACAGGCTGTTTTCTCCGAGTTCCCATCTGAGCTGTCTGACGCTCTCGAGATAGGGGAGCGACTCGATATCGCCGACAGTGCCGCCGATCTCGGTGATTATAAAATCAAAGTTGCCCGTATTGCCGAGTTTTTTGACGTTGCGTTTGATCTCGTCGGTTATGTGAGGCACTATCTGCACGGTCTTGCCGAGGTAGTCGCCGCGGCGTTCTTTGTCGATGACGCTCTGATATACCCGTCCGGTGGTGATATTGTTGGCTTTTGTGGTCTTGATGTCGGTGAAACGTTCGTAGTGGCCAAGATCAAGGTCGGCCTCATGGCCGTCGACGGTTACATAACACTCTCCGTGTTCATATGGGTTTAATGTGCCCGGATCTATATTAATGTATGGGTCGAACTTCTGTATTGTCACCCTATAACCTCGAGCCTTGAGCAGGCATGCCAGTGAAGATGAGATTATGCCTTTGCCTAACGATGACACAACTCCTCCTGTGACAAAAATGTATTTCGTTTCCACTCTTATAAATATTGAATTATTGTTGTATGGATATTAATCTCGCAAAATTACGAAAAAAATTCGGATTGTAGTCTCAGAAATCTGTAATTTGGAGTATGTTTGCAGACATTTTGGCCCTTTTGCGGTCTGTTCCTGTTTCACGCGGTGGCTCTTGTCTGAAGAGGGCCGATGACAGACGCGGGGTACGATGCCGCTGTTTGTTGACGGAATGCGTTAAACAAAAAAGAGTTGTCTCACGACAACTCTTTTCCTTAAACCTTTATCTTAATCTAATACTATGAAAAACACACATACAAATATAGATACTTTTTTTGAGTTGCCGGCTATGAGCAGGCCTAATGTTTTATCTGTTTAACACTTTTTTGATATAGGCGTTTTTCACCTCTTGATTTTATGAATTTTAACACTTGTATGATTCCTTATCGCGGTCTATTGGTTTCGCGGGACCGGTTTGTCGCGACGGAGGTGCGGCGCTGAACGGAGATATGGGCAGGGAGATGTCTATTATGTCATTTCAGTGCGATGCGTTGAGAAACAGAGAAATTAATTGCTGAAAAATTTGGTGGAATCGCAAAAAAGTAGTTACTTTGCACTCTGTTTTGTGGGAGCTCCATGAAAGCTCGCCGGAAAGATGCACCGGATAGCGATATGAGACTTGCGATGCGACTGCAGAACCCGTCAATAAATAAAAGAAAACAAAAAAGATAAACCACCAGTAAAACAGCCATGTCAAAGATTTGTCAAATTACCGGTAAAAAAGCGATGGTTGGCAACAACGTGTCGCACTCTAAGCGTCGCACCAAACGCAAGTTTAATGCAAACCTCTTCACAAAGAAATTCTATTGGGTCGAGCAGGGCATCTGGATCAGTCTGACTCTTTCAGCTGCCGGTCTCCGCACAATCAACAAACTCGGTCTTGACGCAGCAATCAACAAGGCCTACGATCAGGGTTACTTAAACGATAACGATATTAAATTCATAGGATTCTAAGAAGATGGCAAAGAAAGCTAAAGGTAATCGTGTGCAGGTCATCCTCGAATGCACCGAACATAAGGCAAGTGGTATGCCCGGCACTTCGCGCTACATCACTACCAAAAACCGCAAAAACACTACCGAGAGACTCGAGCTTAAGAAATATAACCCCATCCTTAAGCGTGTAACTGTTCACAAAGAAATAAAATAAGATACTGAGATATGGCAAAGAAAACCGTCGCATCACTTCAGAAAGGCGAAGGCCGCACCTACAGCAAGGTTATCAAAATGGTCAAGTCACCTAAGACAGGCGCATATATCTTCAAAGAAGAAATGATGCCTAACGAAGCAGTTAAAGACGCTCTTAAATAATCATTCACGTCTCTTACGACTTTACAGTATAATCAGTCTGCCGTCATGCCATGCATCGACGGCAGACTTGTTTTTATACTATTGAAAAACCATTTCAGTCAATCGGCATCCGTTCGGCTCTTTCGACTCGCGGATGCCGATTTTGATTAGATGCGCAGTTTCTAATTTTATTGCATAGGACGAAGATATGATGTATCTTTGTAAATCAAATCATAACCTCTTATGGCAATCAAGACTGAAAATACTCCCAAGGCTTCAGGCCGAGCAAAAAAGATAGTCAAATGGCTGTGGATCTTGTTTGCGGCGATTGTCGTGTTTGTCACGGCTTTTTTCATAATGGCTTACAATGGCCTTATCGGCTATATGCCTCCGATCGAAGATCTCAAGAACCCTCAGGATAAATTCGCTTCGGTCATCTACAGTTCCGACGGTGTCGAGCTGGGGCGTTATTTCCGCAATACGGGCAATCGCGTCTACGCCGACTTCGATGAAATTTCTCCCGCAGTGGTCGACGCTCTGATCGCCACGGAGGATGCCCGTTTCGAGGAGCATTCGGGCATAGACGTCCGCGCGTTGATACGCGTCGCGTTCAAGACGGTGCTGATGGGGCAGCGAAACGCCGGCGGCGGTTCGACCATCACGCAGCAGCTCGCAAAGCAGCTATATACGCCGCCGTCCGACGGCATGTTATCACGTGCCGTCCAAAAGCCCATCGAATGGATGATAGCCATCAAACTCGAGCGTTTCTACTCCAAGGAAGAGATACTCAAGATGTATCTCAACCAGTTTGACTTCCTCTACAACGCCGTCGGCATCAAATCTGCCGCCAAAGTATATTTCAACAAGTCTGCCGCCGATCTCAATATCCCCGAGGCCGCCACGCTCATCGGCATGGTCAAGA
Source organism: uncultured Muribaculaceae bacterium (assembly GCA_910587545.1). Taxonomy (GTDB): domain Bacteria; phylum Bacteroidota; class Bacteroidia; order Bacteroidales; family Muribaculaceae; genus CAG-873. The sequence continues at coordinate 27,264 of CAJUMI010000019.1, forward strand.
ATCCGTCATACTTCAATCCGGTCAGACACCCCGAGCGGGCACTCGCGCGCCGCAACGTCGTTCTCGACCAGATGCGCAAAGCCGACATGATCACTCCGGCCGAATATGAATCGCTCGCCGCTACTCCGCTCGAACTTGATTTCCATAGGGTTGACCACAAAGAAGGTCTTGCTCCATATTTCCGCGAGGAGTTACGCCGCTATCTGACGGCCAAGCGCCCGGTGCGTTCGGCCTATCCGTCGTGGGATCAGCAGAGATTTGTCGACGATTCCATTGCCTGGGCCAATAATCCCCTCTATGGCTGGGTGGAGAAAAATCCGCGTCCCGACGGTACCAAATACGACATCTACAACGACGGACTCAAGATCTATTCTACTATAGATTCTCGCATGCAGGCTTATGCCGAGCAGGCTGTCAACGAGCATATGCGTTTCCTTCAGAAAGAATTCTTCAAAGAAAAACGCAATTCCCCGACTGCTCCCTATACCTCAAATCCCGCCGAACTCAATGCTGCAACCCGCAAGAAACTTATTGATACCGCGATACGTCAGAGCGAGCGTAGCCGGGTAGGGCGTCTGTCAGGCCTGTCGGAAGAGGAGATCCGCGCACAGTTTGACGAGCCCTTCGAGATGACGGTTTTCAGCTATGACGGACCGGTCGACACAGTCATGACACCTCTTGATTCTATCCTCTACACCAAAAGCTATCTGCGCACCGGCTTCATGTCGATGGATCCGCGCACAGGCTATGTGAAAGCTTATGTCGGAGGCCCCGACTTCCGTTTCTTCCAATACGATATGGTCTCGACCGGCCGCCGTCAAGTGGGATCGACCGTGAAACCGTTTCTCTATACTTATGCGATGGAGTCTGACTTCACGCCCTGCGATGAAATGCTCAACGAGCAGCCGACATTTCTCGACGAGAACGGCCGTCCGTGGTCGCCCCACAACACCGGCAAGTCGCGCGTCGGCGAGATGGTCGATCTGCGGTGGGCGCTCACCAATTCCAACAACTGGATATCAGCTCGCCTCATGGCCCAGTTGAGCCCGGCCGAGCTTGTCAAGCGCATGCACAGCTACGGTATCACCAATTCATTGCCGGCCGTGCTCTCGCTCTGTCTTGGCCCCTGCGAGGTGTCTGTCAAGGAGATGGTTACAGCCTACAGCGCATTCGCCAACAAAGGCATGCGTGCCGATCCGATCTTTGTTACAGCGATAGCCGATTCCAACGGCAACATCATTTCGGAGTTCACCCCATCTCAGACCGAAGTCATCACCGAGGACGGATACTATAAGATATTGTCGATGCTGCTAAATGTCGTCGACAGCGGTACGGGCAACCGTCTGCGCCGCGCGCCTTACAATCTGACAGCCCAGATCGGCGGCAAGACCGGTACGACCAATTCCAATTCCGACGGCTGGTTTATGAGTTTCACGCCAGATCTTGTGTCCGGGGCATGGGTAGGCGGCGAAGAACGATATATACACTTCAACAGCAACGCCAACGGTCAGGGTGCGGCAATGGCGTTGCCGATTTTCGGCAAATACATGACGAAGGTCTATGCTGATACCTCTTTGCCTTATAGTCAGACGACGCGCTTCGAATTTCCCGCCGGTCTCGACCTCTGTGGCGGCAGCGGCTACTTTGTAGAAGAAAAGGAAGAAGTCGAGGAAGGCATTTCCGGAGCATTTGACTGACGGATTAACGATGACTGATAAAATGGATGCCAATTACAATTCTTTCCTCGATGATATAAGGTCGTTTGTCGACAGCCGGCGCATCTATACTGATGATCTGCGTCTGCTCGCCTGGGGCACGGACGCGGGTTTTTACCGCTTGCTGCCCAAAATAGTGATAAGATCAGACAACGAGGCGGAGGTGTCGAAACTTCTTGCCGCTGCGTCGCGCCACGGGCTGCCGGTCACGTTTCGTGCGGCGGGAACAAGTCTGTCGGGTCAGTCGGTTACAGATTCCATACTTATTGTCGCGGGCAAGAACTGGGAGAATTACAGTATCTCCGATGATGGTCTGAAGGCAACTTTCGCTCCCGGGATAATCGGCATGAGAGCCAACGAACTGCTGCGCCCTTATGGCAGGACCTTCGGTCCCGATCCGGCCTCCAGACGGTCGGCCATGATAGGCGGTATTGTGATGAACAATGCCTCGGGCATGAGTTGCGGTGTTCACGCCAACAGCGACCGTGTGCTCGAGTCCATCCGTATAATTCTCGCCGACGGAACGATTCTTGATACCGCCGACATCAGTTCACGCATCGCCTTCGCCGAGAGCCACAGGGAGATCATCGACGAGATTGCTGCCATCCGCGACGAGATCAAGGCTGACAAGGAGCTGAGTGGCCGTATTGCATATAAGTACTCCATAAAGAATGTCACAGGCCTGAACATCCGTCCGTTCATCACTTTCGACGATCCGATCGACATCATCGCCCACATGATGGTCGGCAGCGAAGGGACATTGGCTTTCATGAGTTCGGTGACTGTCAACACATCGCATCTTTATCCTTTCGGGGCTTCGGCCATGCTTTATTTCGACGATATGGCCGAGGCTTGCCGCGCGGTTGTGGCCATGCGTAGGAGTGCTTCGCTCTACAGCTGTGAGATGCTCGACAGCAAGTCGCTCGCGTCGGTCGGTGACGACACCGGTGAAGGCCTGACAGCTCTGTTGCTTGAAACACGTGCCGACAGCCGGGACGCGCTTGACGCCAGCATTGCCCGCGTTACGGAGGTTTTGAAGTCTTTCAGACTCTTCAAGGATGCTCACTTTTCATCGGACCCTGAGGAAACATCGCGGTGGTGGAACATCCGTTCAGGCGTATTTCCGGCAGTCGGCGGCACACGTCAGCTCGGCACAACGGCTCTGATCGAGGATATCGCTTTCCATATCGATGACCTGCCCGAAGCAACAGTCGCGCTCGAAAAGACGCTGCGCGACTGCGGCTATGACGATGCATGCATCTACGGCCATGCTCTCGAAGGCAACTATCATTTCGTCATCGCACAGTCGTTTGATACTCAGGCGGAGATCGACCGTTACCGCCATCTTATGGAAGAGATCGAGAGGCTTGTGGTCGACCGTTTCGACGGCTCGCTCAAGGCAGAGCACGGCACCGGCCGCAACATGGCTCCCTTCGTGCGCAAAGAGTGGGGCGACAAGGCCTGGAAAATCATGTGGCGCATAAAGAAGGTTTTTGACCCCGGGAACATCCTCAATCCCGGAGTGATTTTCAACGACGATCCCGAGTGCTATATCAAAGATCTAAAGACACTTCCGCTGACTGACAGCGCTGTCGACCGCTGTATCGAGTGCGGTTTCTGCGAGGTGAACTGTGTGAGTTGCGGGCTGACTCTTTCGGCCCGTCAGCGGATCGTCGTCCGAAGGGAGATCTCACGCCTGTCGGCAAGCGGTGACGATAACGCCCGCCGCGAGCGTCTTGAAAAGGACTACAGGTATTACGGCGACGAGACCTGCGCCGGCGACGGACTGTGTAGCACCTCATGTCCGATGGGGATCAATACTGCCGATCTCACTCACCGTCTGCGGCACACCCGAGTGTCGCGCGACGCTGCCTTACAGAGCATGGGCGAATGGTGCGCGCGTCATATTGGCAGTGTAGAAAGCGGTCTTCGACTGTTGCTCGGGGCTGCTTCTGCTACCCGCAGTGTCATAGGCGACAGCGCGGTCGGCACTGTCGGCCGCGGTCTGCATAAGATCGGTGTGCCGCTGTGGACTCCGGCTCTTCCGGGACCTTATCGTTTCAAGAATCCTGCCGACCGCATCGTAAAGCAGCGCAAGGTTGTTTATTTTCCCTCATGTATCAACCGCACTATGGGTGTGACACCTGACAAGACCGGAGATAAGCGTCCGCTTGTCGAGGTGATGACCTCGCTCTGTGAGAAGGCAGGTTATCAGGTGATCTTTCCCGAGAACATGGACAGCCTGTGCTGCGGCATGATATGGGAGAGCAAAGGCATGCCCGACATCGCCGACCGTAAGACAGCCGAACTTGAGGCTGCTCTGCTCAAGGCATCAGAGGACGGCCGGTATCCCGTGCTTTGTGATCAGAGTCCGTGTCTCCACCGTATGCGTCTCCACATCAAGGCTCTCAAACTCTATGAACCGGCAGAGTTCATTTATGACTACCTCGTCCCTCATCTCTTCTTCGAGAAAGAAGACATATCGGTGGCGATCCATGTCACCTGCTCGTCAAGGCTGATGGGGCTGGCCGACAAGATTGTATCGCTGGCGTCGCTGTGCGCTACGTCGGTTACCGTGCCCGCTGAGGTGGGCTGTTGCGGTTTTGCCGGCGACAAAGGGTTTACCGTTCCCGAGCTCAACAGGTGGGGCTTGCGCAAATTGCGTCCCGAACTCGAGGCTGCCGGGGTTACCGAAGGCTTCTCCAATTCGCGGACATGCGAGATCGGACTGACGACCAACAGCGGAGTTCCCTACAGGTCGATAGCCTACCTCGTCGACCGATGTACAAAACCAAAAAAATAATAATAAGAAATTATAATAACAAATCATAAAACCAATAAAACACAAATGACGACAACGACTCTCAGCCAGAGACCAAAGCGTCTGATGGCTCTCGACGTGTTGCGCGGCATCACAATCGCCGGCATGATTCTCGTTAACAATCCCGGCGGATGGGACGAAATCTATTCGCCGTTGCGCCACGCGAGCTGGAACGGTCTCACGCCGACCGACCTCGTGTTTCCCTTCTTCATGTTTATCATGGGAGTTTCTTCATATCTCTCGCTCAGGAAGTATAACTTTGAGTTTTCGATGCCTGTCGTTTGGAAAATTGTCAAGCGAACGGTGCTGATATTTTTTGTAGGCCTGTTCCTCACATGGTTCTCGATGTTTGTGCGCGGCGTCTATAGCGGGGCTGAGTTCTGGGAGTCGGTTCTGACGTTCGACCATATCCGCATACTCGGAGTCCTTCCCCGACTTGCTCTGTGCTACGGCGTAGGCTCACTGCTCGGCATTATCTTCAGCCGCAAAGCTCTGAAGTGGCTTGTCGCCGCTATGCTCGTCGTCTATGCTGTCATACTTGTGTTTGGCCACGGCTTTGAGTTTGCCGAGCACAATGTCATAGCCATCGTCGACCGCGCGGTTCTCGGAGAGGCTCACATGTACACCGACTATGTCGATGGAGTGCAGCTGAAATTCGATCCCGAAGGTTTCTTGAGCACACTTCCGTCTATTGCCCATATGCTCATCGGTTTCCTCTGCGGCGGGCTTATCGTTGCCTACAAAGATAACCAGACGCGTATCAACAAATTGTTTATCGTAGGCACTGTCCTTACCTTCGCGGGCTTTCTGTTGAGCTACGGCCTGCCGATCAATAAAAAAGTCTGGTCGCCGACATTCGTGCTCACCACATGCGGTCTGGCCTCGAGTTTCCTCGCTCTGCTGATCTGGATCATCGATGTCAAGGGCTATCGTCGCTGGGGCCGTTTTTTTGAGGTGTTCGGTGTCAATCCGCTGTTTCTCTACTGCCTGAGTTGGGTTCTCGCCCTTGCGGTCGGTCTGACACGCATCCCGTGGTCAGCTGCCGAAGGAGGCATGATCTCTATCCGTGCCTTTGTCTATCAGATATGCCTGCTGCCTGTCTGCTGCGGAAATCAGGCTCTTGCCTCAGCCTCGTTCGCCGTGCTTTTCGTGTTGCTCAGCTGGGGTGTCGGGTATTATCTCTATAAAAATAAAATCTACATCAAGTTATGATACTCATTGCCGACTGTGGAAGTACAAAGACTGACTGGTGTGTCGTCAGCTGTGGCGACATCGTGCGCCGTGTCAGTACCGGCGGTATGAACGCCGTGATGCTTACAGAAGAAGAGATGACCCGACGGATTGCATCGGAACTTCTACCCCTGTTGGGTGACGAAAACATAGACCGTGTCTATTTCTATGGCGCAGGGTGTCTGGCCGACGAGGTCTGTGACAATGTCAGGCGTGCAATCGCCGCCAATATACCTTCGGCTCGGACTATCGAAGTATATACCGACCTGCTGGCCGCGGCCCGCGCTCTTTGCGGCCGCGGGCCCGGCATAGCGTGCATTATGGGCACCGGCTCCAATTCATGTTACTATGACGGCGAGAAGATCTGCGACAACGTCTCACCGCTGGGCTACATACTTGGCGACGAGGGTTCCGGAGCTGTGCTCGGACGTTTGCTGATAGGCGATGTACTCAAAAATCAGTTGCCGCAGCATTTGTGCGAGAAGTTTCTCCGGGAGTATGACCTCGATCGACTGACCATCATCCGCCGAGTCTATAAAGAGCCGCAGGCCAACCGTTTCCTTGCATCTGTGACGCCCTTTCTGCTTGAAAACATCAGCGAACCGTCGATACGCGCGATCGTGTTCGAATCATTCATGTCATTCTTCCGCCGCAATGTGCTGCAGTACGGCCGTGCCCGTTCTCTCAGCATCAATTTCATAGGCTCCATCGCCTACTACTACTGCGAAGTGCTGCACGAAGCCGCCACTGCCTCGGGTCTCACCCTCGGCACTGTTCTGCCCGGCCCCATGCCCGGCCTAATCGCTTACCACAGTTGATTTTCTACCGTGCCGGATTGATGTAAATTTGCGGTATGATTAGCAATATGGTCAGAGATCTCTTTGCAACGGTTGTGGCGATTGTTTTCTCCTTGATATATATGCAAGGTGATGCCCGTAATGCTGTTGTGGCGGATTCTCTGAGCCGTCTGCCTTTGCCCGCGGCATCGGTTTTTGCCCGCGACGGTGATTTGATTGGATTGAGTGATGTAAGCGGCAGATTGCCGTCTGTTGCGGAAAAGTGTTATCCGATTACAGTCAGTTATCTCGGTTTTGATGATATGGTTCTGGAGTCAGAGGTATCAGATACGGTTTTCCTACGGGAAAGTAAAGCGCAATTGTCCGAGATCGTTGTCGAGTCACGGCGCCACAAGGTGCTTCACATGTTGGCTTATGTTCGGGAGTATTCGACAATGACCACCTATGCCGACACCGTATTCCTGTTCCGCGAGAAAATGGTCGATTATATGCTCACGCCTGACGGATCTGTGAAGTTTGCAGGTTGGTCAACTCCGAGAGTCCTGACCGGCAGATCATATTACCGGTTTACTGATGATTGCGGGCTTGACAGCGTGAGCGATACGGGTAGCTATCACTTTTCGTGGTCCGACTGGGTCGGCGTTGCTCCGGCAGTCAGGCTTCCATTGTCTCTGACTGCCGTAGAGTGGGGTGCCGATACGCTTCAAGGCAGATACAGTCCGGTTGAAATATGGTCTAAACGTGGCGACAGCCTATCGGTCGAGATCAATGTGCTGGCAGATAGGACAGGCCGGAGATGGATTCCATCTTTTGCATCTTTTTTTCGCGAAGATCTTGAATTTCAGGATTTCAGGCTCCGCTTTTGCTATAATATTGTTGAAGGCTGTGATTCTGTATCGCCGTTGGAACTGAGCGGCTACTATTATAACGTGGAGTCTGACGGTCGTGGTCGCTATATGTTCGGGTTCAATCGTATCGATGAACCGTTCTTTGTCAATACCGAGGCCGAAGTGTATATGCTTGACAAGGAATTTATTACAGTGAAAGAGGCCAGGAAGTGGCGTGACTATAGGTTCGATACTGCGGATATCGGTATTTACAGGCCGGTCGGGCTGCCCGAGTTGCAACCTTCGATAATCGCTCTGATCGATAGGGTAAACAATATCGACAAAGGTTATGTCAGGCTCGGGCAGGCTCCTGACGAGAGATTGATGGGGCGGTTTGACGGTCGTCGTAATTTCAGGGTTGGGCGTAGGGCATTGTTTATGTTGAAGCAGCTGACGGGCATTATGCGGTATAAGCATCACAAGAACATCAACCGTCGTTGGAACGATCTGAAGAAGAGTCTTTTGCTGGATAAACATAAACCAACTGATAGATAATGTCGACAATATGCGTCCGGCATTATTTTGTGAATTTGAAAAAAAGAGTGTGAATAATTTGGTTTATAAAATAAACTGATTTATCTTTGCGTCGAAAATGTGTTGGGAGCGGCATCGCGCGAGTCTGCTCCTTTGTTTTCAAAATATAGTTTATAATATAAACCAGCTAAATTTTAGAAAAATGAACGAAAAACATCTTACTGAAAAAGAGAGTCTCGAAGTGATCACGGCTATGATCGCGAGAACCAAATTGCGTTATACCCTCGGCGATGGCAATATAATGCTGATGTGGGGTTATCTTTCTGTTGCAGTCTCGCTTGCTGTTTGGGCTCTGCTCTGTTATACTCATCACAATGCCGTCAACTGGCTGTGGTTTGCCATTCCTATCGTAGGCGGCATAGTCACTCCCCTTATGCGTCGTAGCCGACGATGTGACTTCGGGGCGGTAAGTTATTCCGACAGACTGATATCCCGGATGTGGACCATCGTCGGTTTTAGTTTCTTATTCCTGACCTTAGTGTGTTTTGCATTTATTTTTATCGCAGATATAAATTGTTGGACAGCTATGTTGGTCTATAGCCTTATTGCGGTACCTATAGCCGAAACGGTTCAGGGGATCGCTTTGAAGGAGCGTAGCATGCTGTGGGGTGGAGTAATGGCTTTGGCCGTCGGCATGTTTACACTCTGCTGCGCAGTCGGCGGAGTAAGACTTGCCGCGTCGTGGTTCATGCCGCTTTTCATATTGGCATTTGTCGTGATGATGATTGTCCCCGGGCATATTCTCAACCATAAAGCACGGAAAGCGAAATGAAAGAACTCGATCCGCTTCTGCATTCGCAGCTCCGTCTGGCCGTTATGTCCGTACTCATGAATGTCGAGGAGGCCGATTTCGTTTATCTTAAAGAGAAAACCGAGTCGACCGCCGGAAATCTGAGCGTCCAGCTCGACAAACTCTCGGCTACGGGATATATCTCGGTCGAAAAAGGGTTTGTCGGCAAAAAGACGCGGACTGTCTGCCGCATTACTATCACGGGCCGCAAGGCTTTTGAGGATTATGTCGATGCGCTGCGCGACTACATAGGCCGCTGATCGGCATTCGAAAGTATTTCTTTCATCAAGGCGAGGTCACTGTCGACTTCGCCTTGGAGCAGATATTTATGTCGGTTTTTCTCAAGAGTACGATATATTTTTGCAGCAGTTTCCCGATCGTTGTCGAGATATATTTTCTTGGCACAAAGTATGCGGTCTTTCGAAGACATTACTTTGCGATAGAGTTTGATATATGCCGTCAGATTGTCGTCAAGCAACTCGGCGGCGCGGTCCTTGCGTCCTGTGACCATGGAGAGATAGGCGAGTTCACATGTAGTCTCCTTGGCATATATGTCGATCATCTCGCCGCGGTGGTCGTATAGCCGGTCAAACATTCCGTAGGCTTTCTCGATCTCGCCTGTGTCTATACATCGCGTGGCCTCGAGTAGCGGCATGGCAACTTCGAGTGAATTGCTGTAGTCGATATCGCAGTCAGACTCAAACCACTCGGCCGGCATGTCCTTGGGCCTGACGCCGTTTTGGATCATCGCGTTGGCTTTAAGCTGAATCATTATCGATCGCTTGGCCTTCGGATTGCGGCGAAGCATCTTCATGTTGCTTGCATCGTTGCCCTGACGCAAAGGCAGGCCGTTAATCAATATTATGATCGAGTCGACGATACAGAATATCGTCAAAAACACGTTGGCAATGGCGTTGTAAACCACAATCAGCAGTACTATCCCGACGGCAAGTGCGATGAGGTTGGCTGCAACGCCTCCGGCGTTATATGCTGTTGTCGGTATTTTTTCAATCGGCAGGTCGGGCGGGGACATAAGACACTGTCCGCCGGTGCCGGCCACATTAAATTTCTTGATCCTGATCTTGCCGTCATCCTTGATGACCGTAAGATTGAATATTCTGAACGACACAAAGCCGTAGCCGCTCATTAGTCCTGCTGCAAGATGGCCGGCTTCGTGGAGCACAGTCAACACACAGACCGACACAATCAGACTTGCGATTCCCGTGAGGGTCCCGACGAAAAAGTCAGAAATTTTGATATTTATGATTTTGTCGACAAGTTCGCTGAATGAGGTGTCGGTAAATGTGATTATACCCACACCGGCGATCAGCAGGCCTGCGACCATGCCGATCGTCAGTCCGCCAACCACTTTAAAGATAACCTTCAATATATCCATATAGCTTATTTATAGTGCATGCTTTTGTTTTGCACCGCAGTCTAAAATAAAAAGCAACCGTGAAGGTTACTTTTTGCGGAGAGGCATGTTTTCGTATCTGCAATTCCAACCGCATATATTTCAGCTGATTTGATTTAAAAATTTAACAGTATCGAAATGGTAAGGATTTCAGCCGTTAAGCCTGTCCGACTTTTACCGCTGTTTGTCCGACGGACTTTCGGGGTCAAAGATACGGCTTTCTTTTATACCTCGCAAATGACTGATAACAAATATTGGGGGCTAATGCAGGGAGAAAACTATTATAAATACATACGGGCTTCTGTACTAAAATATTGGGGTACAAATGGTTGAAGTCTACATCTTCGAAACAGATTAAAAGATAAGAAAGCGGCCAAAAACAAGCCGAAAGGTTAACAATAAGGTTGCAGTCAGTTCTGATTTTAACATTTTGAGATAAGTTTAAATCAGATCATTAATTCATATAATCACTGTATTGATATTTGCAGATAAGTAGATGTTGAAAATTAGTTTATATCAATTTTTTGCGTATCTTTGTGTAA
>CAJUMI010000020.1 GCA_910587545.1 uncultured Muribaculaceae bacterium
ACAAATCACGTGCTCTGGCCAACTGAGCTAAAGAGGCGTCTTTTCAATTTTCTATCGCTTCGGGGAGCGGTTGTTTCCCTTTTGCGGTTGCAAAGTTACGCAAAGTTTTTATTTCTCCAAAATATTTCTCGATATTTTTTCTGCGATTTTGCTCGGATAGTGATAAATTAAATCGTTTTCAGATCTTTAGAGGTTGTCTAATAGTATGTGAAGCTGAGGCGTATAGCTCAAATAGGCATCCGTGCGGGCTTTGGCAATTGATGTTGACATTTCTTAAGCGAGAAGCGCAGCCTGAACCGGTCGGATCAGGTTGCGCCTCTGTGTTTTTTTGCCTGCCTTCAGACGATGCCTTGCATCATCATCGCACGGGCCACTTTGAGGAAGGCCGCGGTGTTGGCGCCTTTGACGTAGTTGATATAGCCGTCGGGTTCGGTGCCGTGTTCGACACACTGGCCGTGGATGTCGGCCATTATGTTGCGCAGCTTGGTGTCTACTTCTTCGGCTGTCCAGCTTTGTTTCTGGGAGTTCTGTGCCATCTCGAGCCCCGAGACCGATACACCGCCTGCGTTGGCGGCTTTGCCCGGCGCGTAGAGTATTTTGGCGTCCTGCATCACTTTGATGGCCTCGGGTGTCGACGGCATGTTGGCGCCTTCGCTGACGGCTATGCAGCCGTTGGCGATCAGAGCGCGTGCGTCGTCGCCGTCGAGTTCGTTCTGAGTGGCCGACGGCATGGCGATGTCACACTTCACGTGGTGCCACGGGCGTTCGCGGGTATAATAGACACATTTGTCGGGGTGCTTGGCTGCAAATTCGCTTATGCGGCCCCGATACAGAGTCTTGAGATCAAATATCTCTTCGAAGTCTGTATGGCTCAGGCCGTCTTCGACGACGATCGAACCGTCGCTGTCGCTTAGCGAAACCACTTTGGCGCCGAGAGCGAGAAGTTTTTCGGCAGTGTAGAGCGCCACGTTGCCTGAGCCTGATATGGCAACCTTCTTGTCTTTGATGTCGATGCCTCGCGTGGAGAGCATGTTGAGCAGGAAGTAGACGTTTCCGTAGCCGGTCGCTTCGGGGCGCATCAGTGAGCCGCCGAAGTCAAGACCTTTGCCGGTGAACGTTCCGGTGAATTCGCGGGTCATTTTCTTGTACCAGCCATACATGTAGCCGACTTCGCGGGCGCCGACACCTATGTCGCCTGCCGGAACATCGGTGTCGGGGCCGATGTGTCTGTAGAGCTCGGTGACGAATGCCTGGCAAAAGCGCATCACTTCCATATCGCTTTTCCCGCGGGGCGAGAAGTCGCTGCCGCCTTTGGCGCCGCCCATGGCGAGAGTGGTGAGCGAGTTCTTGAATGTCTGCTCGAACGCAAGGAATTTGAGGATGGAGAGATTTACCGACGAGTGGAAACGTATGCCGCCCTTGTAGGGGCCTATGGCGTTGTTGTGTTGGATGCGGTAGCCCATGTTGTTTCTAACCTTGCCGTGGTCATCTACCCACGACACTCGGAATGTGTAGATGCGGTCGGGAATACAGAGGCGCTCCAGTAGGTTGTAGCGCTCGAATGTGGGACATGCGTCATAGACATCGGCGATTGATGTCACAACTTCTTCTACTGCCTGCAGATACTCCGGTTCGTGGGGGAAACGACCTTTTAAGTCATCGATAAATCCTTTGACGTTCATTTTTTTTGATGGATTGGACTTTTTGAATAAATTTTCTTGCCAAAACTGGCATATTGCCGTTGTTTTGGTTTGTTTCAGTGCAAAATTACATATTTATGCTCGAATGTGCAAATTTTGTCGCGGAAAACATGAAAATATTTATCAAAAATTAATTCGCGTCTGCTCATCCTTTTAAAATCAGCTCGATATGGCCGATCCTGATGTCAGTCGAGAACAGCAGGGGGAGGCGTGTCGCTTTGTCGAGTTGGACCGTGACCGGATATTTGCTCATCACTCCGTGGTAGCTGTAGGTAAAATTAACGCGGTAGGTGTCGCGGCCGTTGTAGTTGTCGTCGTCCTCGTAGACGATGATCAGTTGCTGTACATCACCGTCGGGCAGATTTATGGCGATGTCGGTCTTTTGTCCGGCTGCTAACGATGGGAAATCGATATCCTTGAAGTAGTAGAACAGGGCGAGCATGTCGGTCGAGATAGCCACGGCTTCCATCGTGCCGCTGCTTGCATCGAGCGTTCCTTCGCCGTTGATGGTGCGATATTTCGACGGATTGGTGAAATCGATTGTCGGCCGGCGTGCCGGCGGCTTGGTGTACCATCCGTTTTCGTAAATGACGTTTTCTTTGGCCGGACCGGAGCCATCGGCAATAGTGGCGATCAGTGTGTCGCTGATCGCATAGACCCTGTGGCCGATAGGTATGCTCTTGCCGTTGAGCGTCCCGGTGAAGCGGTCGGCGTCGAGCCTGACGGTTATATAGGCGTTGCCTGCGTAGATTTTCACGAAACCGTAGTGATAGCGCGCCTCGTAACATAATGTCTTTTCGGGCAGAGTGACCCCGGCAGAGCTTGTATATGTGAACACCAGTATTAAAACCGATAAAAGCAGCTGTCTCATAATTTAAGTTTATTCATTATATATTATGAATAACCTTTGTGATAAATTAAAAGTTTCCGGCCGGGGAGACATTGTTGTCGTCAGCCCGGCCGGAAACTTAAGGCAGGTGTGTTCAATCGTGTTTCAACGCGTATATAGCGCCTTTGTAGTCGGGTTCGTTGGTGATTTCCTCGACGAGATCCGAGTAGATCACATTGCCTTTCTCATCGATGACCAGGACCGCTCTGGCGAGCAGACCGGCAAGAGGGCCGTCGATCATGGTCAGGCCGTAGTCCTTCCCGAATTCCGGCGAGCGGAAAGCCGAAGCGGTGACTACTCCGTCGATGCCTTCGGCCGTACAGAAACGCGACATCGCGAACGGCAGATCCATCGACGCGCATACGACCACAGTGTTGTCGAGCTTGGCGGCCTCACTGTTGAACCGCCGCACCGATGCGGCGCAGACAGGGGTGTCGAGGCTCGGGAAGACATTGAGCACGATGCGTTTGCCGGCGAAACTCTGTCCGGTGATTTCGTTGAGATCTTTGCCGACGAGTCGGAACGCGGGCGCCTTCTCGCTAGCGACGGGCACATTGCCGCATGTCTTCACTGCTGTGCCTTTGAAGAAAATTGTTTCCATATCTATGATTTTGTTTTGTTTGATGTTTTCATTGTCCTGCTGACAATGCTGTCTTTTGTATAACAAAATCGCTTATGTCATTGTTGAAACCGATCATCAGATCTTTGACTGTCGCGTCGCGGTCGCAGATGAGTATAACAGGCGTCGAGCTTACGCCGCAGTCGCGAGCGAGTCCGCGGGCGTTCATCAGCAGGTGTTCTCCCGGTCTGATCCTTCCGCTCACGTTCTCGATTGTCTCGACCTTGTTGTTGACAAACGCCATGATGAGGTCTGCATGCATCGGCAGCGCGTCGATGCCCTCGCGCAGCAGTCTGACAGTCTCCGCCGCCGTGCCCACTTCGGCGTCAAGAATGGCTATTACCGTCGGCACGGCGAACTTCGAACCTTTCTCGCGGGTATATCTTTCGCCTGTTGTCGTTGGAGCCGAGAACGCCGGCAGTCTCCGGCCTGGCATATTCTCGAGTCTGAATGTGCTTTCCCTGAATTTTTCGAATATCTCGGGGTACAACGTCATCAGCGCCTCTTCCGAGCGGACGACTCCGATGTCGCCGGCTTTTCCGTCGTCGTATGCCGCAGTGATGAGTTGCTCGCTGATCTGCCCGGGGTTACTGATGAACTCCGACCGTATCGGCCGAAGACTGTCTTTGTCGAGAACATACAGGAACTCGAGCGCATCTATGCCTCTGAAACTCCTCACGCCGTCGATGGCGGTCACATGTTCATGCGATATGACGGTGTCGGGGTGGACAGTATAATTATATGTGGAGTCGGTCAGCATGGACTTGAATGTGCGCCCGATGAACTGGGGCAGCAGGTCGCAGAACTGGGCCTGATTCTGCACTCCGGCGGTTGTCCTGCCGCCGGGACTGAACGGAATTATGTCCCACTCGGCGTGGTATTCCTGCAGTCGCTGGTCGCGATAGCGGTAGTGGTGGACGGGGAAATAGGCCGAAAAACCCTCTGACCTGTTGCCGTCTTTTTCAAGTGACCATTCGATCAGGTACTCGGCCACGCCGAGAGTATCCCCGACAGAAGCGGGATCCGAGGCCATTCTGATGTTATATACGACCGGAAATTCTGAAGTCGGAAGCAGAACTTCATAGCGTAACGATGACTTATAGCCGCTGTCTTGCGAGAGATGCGCGGCTATATCATTCAATGTGATTTCTTTGGCTGACGAAGCGGCGGTACATGCGATCATAATCGCCGCGAATGTGATGAATGTCTTCATATTATTATAATGTTTGTTTATGCGGAAATGTTTTATCTCAGGTTAATTTTTTTTGACACCTGCGGTAAATACCTGAAACAAGCCCGACATCACTGCCGGGCTTGCCTGTCTTTTGTTTGTATGATTGCTGTTCAATAGTCGGTTTCGATGAAGTCAACGGTTTCACGAGCTACGAAAAGCCTGTCGCTTACATCCTCTCCGTTTTCATTCTTTACTCTGCCGATTGAGATGCCCCGTCCGGCAAACTGTGCATTTATTGATCCTATCGGGTTGTCATTGAAGTTGCGATTTGCTTTGAGGAATTTTATGCGATCCGTTTTCTCATATTCGTTGGCAAGATACACGGGCGTTATTATTTTGTCTGTCTTTTGGATGCCATCGGCAACGAAGCCGTATTGACCGCCCTCTGCTGTCGCTTCAAGAATCAGTCCCGGTACTCCCGATAGTTTCCACGGACCCGCCACTATTGGAATCTCAGGAGTGAACCATACCGACCATTTTCGCCCATGAAAATCAGCCGTAGCTTCAAAGCACTCATAGCCGAGTATCGTTTTTGTCGAGTCTCCGACTTCCCACTCTATGTCAGGAATTTCCTCTTCATAATAATACCTCTCTGTCCCGACTTTATCGTAATAAGTGAACGTGTTTCTTTGCCCGGATTTAACGACATAGTAGCTGCCATCGGAACGAGGCATGTCTTTCATCTTTCCACCAAGATAGGCGGCGCGCGTCATTTCCTTATACTTGACCTGACCATCGGGCGTGGAATTGAGCGAGTCGATATACTCCGTCCTCGGAGAAAAGAACTTCGATTCATCGCCACCAACAAGCAGGACATATTGGTTTGTCATATCATCCTTGCCGTTACGCAGATTTGGATGATGTGCCGTGTAGCTGACCTCGATGTCTGCCTTCTGCTGCGCTAAAGCGCCTATCGCCGCGAGGCTCAAGAATATAAATAAAATATTGCGGTTCATTTCATTTTATAATCGGGTTCGATGTTGTGTTTCAGGCCGTCATATTTCGGAGTCTCTATTATGTTGCCTTGGTCATCTGTGGAATAGATTTTCACACTTTGGCCCTGAGCGTTCATAATACTCTCTTCGTTGTTGGCAAAATATTCGGCATTTTTCAGAGCTTCCTTACGGTCAACCTTCGAGTAGTCGCCTTGCATATACATTGGGGACATGATGCGGTTGGTACGTTCAAGTCCGGTAGCCACAAATGAGAAACCGCCGTTGGCTTCGGCTTTGAGTATCAGACCCGGAAGACCGTGTAGTTTCCACGGTCCGAATGGCATCGGTATTTCGGGCGTAAACCATGCTTTCCAGTGACGGCCATGGTAGTCGCTCTCGGCCATCACACATTCATAACCGTGGACATTTGCAGTTGAATCTTCTACAATCGTCCATTTCATTTCGGAAAGCGGCTCGGTATAGTGGCCGAGATCTTCTCCAAATTTTCCGTAGAGTGTAACGGATCCATCAGGTAAGTTGGTAAACACGTAAGTGTAGGATTTCTTTGTCGGACCTTTCCTTAGATCAAATGACATCGAGCCGTCAGGTTCTACGGTCATACACGTTTTTTTGATGATTTCTATGTACTTTGCCTTGCCTTCCGGAGTCGATTCCAGGGAATCTACCCACAGACTGAGGTCATTGAAATATTTTGCTTCGGTCGTAGATGCCAGCAGCGACATCTTGCCATTGTTGATTTTACCGAATTTGTTGGGGTACGATGAGTCATAGCTGACAATGATTTCAGCCTTGTTCTGTGACATTGCAGTTATTGTCGCAAAGCACACGATGATTGATGTGAGTAAATGTTTCATAATGTTATTTGTAATCTGTTTCAAGTAGATCAAAACCATCTTTTCCGCTTTCATACTCTATTTTTTCTTGAGAATGACGCGGACCGTTTCCTCCAAAGTGCATATCGCTCATACTCTGAAAATTGTCATACCTAAATCTGCAAAGTTCAAGGAATTTCTTTCTTGTGGTATTTTCGTAAGAGTATGGTTCATATACCGGCGGTATATCTATTTTTACGGCTTGAATGCCATTTGCCGTAAAGTGATGTTGCCCGGTACTATCAACTGCTTCCAGTATTAATCCCGGCAATCCGAGCAATTTCCACGGACCTGCGTTCACAGGAACTTCTGGAGAAAACCAAACTGTCCATTTACGTCCATGATAATCCGCTGTCGCCATTATGCACTCATATCCTAAGATATTCTTAGTGGAATCTTCAATAGTCCAGTTGCGTTCCTCAATATGTTCTGTATATTTGCGATATTCATGGTAAACCATATCCCAAACTTTGAACTCTTCTTTGTTGCGCACTACATACAAATTAACTGCATGACCTACTGGAGAGCTATTGAGAATAGCCTCTCTGTCTTCGCGAGATTTATTCATCAGCTCACCCATCATAACAAGACCTTGCTGAACATACCATTGTTCACCCTCCTTTGTGCAACGTGTTGAATCAAGCCATTGGGAGTGACCATTATAGAATTTAGAGCAATCCCTGCCGGCGAGAAGAATGAAATCTTGGTGTTTCTCAATACCTCGCGGCTCGAAAAAATGATAATCATATCCCACTTTTATTTGAGCTTTCTGCGCAAATAAGTAAGATACAGCAAATAATGAGGTGAGAATAAATAGAATCTTTTTCATTTTCTTAGCGTTATCGAGAATAGGAGCTGTCTGCCACGGAGCTGTCGTTGGCTCTCGAATGAGGACAGCTCGGAGTATGTGGTGTAGTTGTAACTGCGCCTGTCGAGGATATTCGTCAGGCTTGCGGCAAACTCAATCTTCTTGTTGAGTTGATAGGTTAGTCTGGTGTCGAGCAAGACTATATTTTTGTAGCTGTTCTCGGTCAGCTCGTTGCGGTAATGCTCTCCGCTGACAGTCCACTGCCATTTGCGGTGCGGTATGAATGTCAGGCCCAGCTCGTTCTCCATCGTCGAGAGCCATGACTCGCTCAGCCCGTTCATGCTCAGACGGCTGTCGGAGTAGTCTATGCGGTAGTCGAAGCTGAACCATCGGCAGGGACTGCCGCTAATCTTGCCGCCAACGCTCCAGCCTGTGCTGACTGAATTGACAGCCTGCGACTGGGAGAAAAGATGTGACTCGTTTCGACTGAAAGAGCCGTTTACATTGCAGCTGCCGCGCATGAAGTCGAGGGTCTTGCCGATATTACCCATCGCCATGAACATCTTGCTGTCGTTCTTGGCGTCGGCGTAGCTATAAACCACATAGTCGCCGTAGAGCTGCTGCGCCATCGTGTAGGGGACGTGAGTCCACGAGTGCATCACCATTCCGTTGGCGAACAGACCGTGGCGGGTATGCTTGTAGCTGACACTTGCCGACACGTTCTGCGACGAGGAGTTATAGAACTGCTCCGTTCCGGCTTTCAGTGTGCGGTAGTTGGTCATTATCAGCCCCGGATGGATAAGATTGAGATTCATCGGGGAACGACCGAGACCGCCTCGCATAGTGCCGGAGAAGCGGTTGTTGGGCTTCCAGTTGAAACTCAGCGATGGGGAGAAATATACCTCGTCATGATTGGCTATCGCCTTGTCGAAAGTATAATGCGCATAGCTTACAGGCAGGTTGAGCGCGAGGTTGACACGGCGCACCCAGTATTCAAACTTCGGGGTGGCATATACCGTCACATAGTTGGTGTTGACCACGTTCTCGGTCAGTCCGGGCAATTCCGTTGGCATATCTGGCAACTGCGAGTCCATCGAGCGGAGATAACCCTTTATACCACCTTCGAGGCTGAGGGTTATCCCCTTGATGTTGAAAGCATATGCCGCGCTCTCGTGGGTGTAGAACGCATGGTCGGAGATATGCTGGCGGAATCCTTCGCCATTGATGTCAAGATTGAGCGTCTGCGGCAGCGACTCCCATTCATTTACGCTCTGGAATGTGACAAGATGCGAGCCTTTGAAACGCTTGATGAGCTTGAATTTGTTGGTGACATAATAATCGGGGAGCTTCGCCGACTGTGAGTTAGGTATTGATCCGGTAGTGGCAAGGCTTAAGTCGTTCCAGTCGATATTGGTCTGGAGAGTGTTGTTGATGAAGGCTGTCTTTTGGTTCAGCTCGTAGATGAATTTGCCGCTCATAGAGTGGGTATGATCCGTGCCGCTTCGGTTCTCGGTAATGACGCGGTTACCGTCATTCAAAAAATATGTTGTAATATTCGAGGCATCGGCTGTAACACGGTTGAATGAATAGTCTATATTTGCCTTGAATTCGCCTCTGCCGAATTTCCACAGGCTGTTGGTCGATACGAGGAAAGAGCGGTTGAAGAGTGTCCGCTTATCGCTAAGCGACGGTACTCCGGGCAGACCCACACCTACATATCGGCTCAGTCCTGTATGGCGGCGGTCGGCGAAAAAGTCGGTGCTTGACGATGAAAGGTTCTCGCCGGTGTTGTTTGTGCGGAATGTGGTTATATTCTGAAATCCCGGCATTACGGCCATTGCGAACATCTCGCCGTCCCATACCGCGCCGTCGGGTTGCCATGAGTAACCGCCCCCGGCATCGCCGTGGAATGTCCATGTCGCCTTCGCTTTGTTCTTCAGCTTGAGGTTGATCGCCGCCTTGTCGGAGAATGATATGCCTGAGAGCACCTGCATCGGCTGATGGTTCTCCATTACCTCGACTGCTCCCACATCATCATGGCTTATACCGTTGGTGGCTATGCCGTACTTGCCGCCGAGCAGGTCGGAGCCTTCGATGTAGAACTTGTTGATGTCCTCACCCTGATACTGTATCTTGCCGCTCTTTGCTACATCAATTCCCGGCATACGTTTCAACACATCGCCTATGGAGCGGTCCTGCTGCTGGGCGAAACTGCCGACATTATACGTTATCGTGTCGCCCTGCTCACGGATTCGGTCAGCCTTGACAGCCACCTCTTTGAGCTGTATGCTGCCCGATTCAAGATACACTGTCAGCGGAAACGTCACGCTGTCGAGCGCGATCGACTGCTTGGCGAAGCTCATCATAGTCACATCAATACGGCAACCCTCGATCGACGGCACACTTATCGCGAAACTGCCGTCGCCTTTCGACGTGGCGAACTTTCTGATCTTGCCGTCTGCCCCCTTGACAATGATTGATGCCCCTGTCAGTGGTTCG
The DNA here is from genome assembly GCA_910587545.1 of uncultured Muribaculaceae bacterium. Lineage (GTDB taxonomy): Bacteria > Bacteroidota > Bacteroidia > Bacteroidales > Muribaculaceae > CAG-873. Next base: position 9,578 of record CAJUMI010000020.1, read on the forward strand.
TTGTCGGTCTTGTCAACGACCTTACCCGAAACATTGACCTGAGCCACGGCCGTAATCACGGCAAGCAGGCATGCCGAAAATGCTATAAATCTATATTTTGAGAGTTGTAAGATCATATTATTCAGTTTCGATAATGGTATATACCGTTGTGAGGTTGTAGGGCTCGATAGTCACATCTTCCCATGTGCCGAAGTAGGACGTGCGGACGTATAACTGCAGCTTTTGTGAATTGAGAGATCCGGGACTGTTTGGAATTGTTATTTTGAGAGTTGACGGATCTCCTGACGAATTACCTATAGCGGTGTCGGTGATTTTGCAGTCAAACGTAGTATTGGGGCTCCACGCCGTGGCTCCGCTGCCGAGCGAAATCTCAAGAGTTGAGGCAGTCCCCGAGATAGGCGTCCAGTATAGCTCGCTTTGGGGTACCGCTATGGCGAAATAGTCCGCGTCTGCAGATTTGACTTCAAATGAATGTGAATATTCCTCTCCCGAAGTGGACTTGCTCTTGACTGATACATACAGCCATCCCTGACATTCAAATTCGGGCGTTTCCGAGAAAACGATTTTTTGGATATTGTCGGTGATGATAACCTCTGCGTCACGACTGTCTTTTTTTATCAGATTGCCCCTGAGTGAGAAGTAGACGCGGCCTTGCATGCTTCTGAGCGGCACCTTGAACTCCATCGGATTGCCCGAAAAAGGCTTCTCGTCAATGACATATCTTGACGAGCCGTTGTTTGCGACAAGAGATATGCTTTTCAATACAACGCCATCCGGTGCTTTCATCTTGACATCCGATACGTTGACAGTCATCTCTTCCGTTACATTCAGCCATCGTGAGTCAGGCGAGTCGGTGACTCGGGCTGAAACTTCTACCTGCGTCGTGTCGATAGGAGCAAGCTCCGGATCGTCGTGATCCGCGCATGATTGAAAGACCGCACTGATTATTGCAGGCAATGTCAGAATAAAGATTTTTGCTGTTGTTTTCATAAGTCGTGGGGTTTGTATGGGGATAGCCTGTTTATCAGCGGTAGTCCGTTTCAAGATAATCATATTCAGTCTGAGCGGGGGCGTCATCGCCGAGGTCGAGTCCGATCGAGGCCTTGATCATGGAATTACTGTTGTCTCTGTCGTTGCGCAGACTTTTCAGCATATCAGTCCGTTTCATTCTGTCATACTTGTATTTGTCATATATCGGGTAGATCGGACGGTCTGTCTGCTCGATGCCGTCAGCTGTAAAGTGATGATGCCCTTTCGGCTCGTATGCCTCGAGGATCAGGCCCGGCAATCCCCGGAGTTTCCACGGTCCGTCCTGCACCGGTATTTCGGGCGCGAACCATGCAGTCCATCGGCGGCCGTGATAGTCGGCGGTCGCCATGAAGCACTCATAGCCGAGCACAATCTTTGTTGAGTCGCCGATCGCCCATGCCAGCTCGGAAAACGGTTCGGAATATACCCCGCGGTCTGACATTCCGGCTTTGTCATAGACAGTCACTGACTCCTTGCCGTAATCCTTGAATATATACATGAAAATCTTATAGGTGACTGCGTCCATGGCACTTTCATCCTTTGACTCGGCATATTTTCTTATAGCTATATCAAATATTTCTTTTTCCTTGGCGCGTCCCGACGGAGTGGATTGGAGCGAGTCTTTGTATTCTGTAGCGGGACTGAAAAACTTTGACTGCGTGGAATTGACAAGCAGGAGCATCGGAATGTCCCGCTCGGTGAATTGAGTGTTACCCCGCAGGAACTTCTCGTGATATTTATAGCTGACTTGCAGTTCCGCCCGGGGCGCGGCGGGCGATTTTGCATTCATTGCGACACTGCAGATCATAGCCGTGGCAATAATAATGATATGGTTTATCGGTTTCATTTGTTTCGACAATTATATGACAACAAAATTAGGCTTTTGTTACAACAATTGTCTCAACAAATGTTAAATTTTGATATTTCCCGGCTCTAATTATTTTTTTTTAGGGGGGGGGTAATATTTGTTAACAATTATTGTTTAGGATATTGTTTGAGATCCGAAAAATGTTTTCGGCCGCGGAGATAGTATGATGTCAGTATGTTGACGCGGCAGTCGGGTCGGGCGGCGAGAAGGTTGATCTTGGGATGGGTTGTGTATGCTTTGCGCATTTTTGCAAAGTCGCGGTGAGCCTTTAAGATGGCGGCGGCAAATTTGAATTTGAGTATCACGGTATATTTGGCCCATGCGATGGTGTCGAGCAGACGTCTGACAAATAGTTTACGCCCGCGGATGCCGTCGGGAAGGTTCTTATGGAGCATCAGCAGGTTGTTGCGGAAGTTGAGATATGTCTTTCGCGGGTTGCTGTCGGGAAGCGAACCGCCGCCGAGGTGATAGATCGCGGCCTCTGGGACTGCTGTTATGCGGTAGCCTTCAAGCAGTATGCGCCAGCAGAGGTCGATTTCCTCCATGTGTGCGAAGAATGCCGTGTCAAGCCCCCCTGCTTTGCGGTAGAGATCCGTCCTGACCATGAGGCACGCCCCGCTCGCCCAAAAAATGTCGATGTCTGTGTCATATTGGCCTTCGTCCGTTTCGCAGGTGTCAAAGATCCTGCCGCGGCAGTAGGGATAGCCGTTGCGGTCGATAAAGCCGCCTGCGGCTCCGGCATATTCGAATTTGTCGGCCGAGTTATAGCTCAGAATCTTTGGCTGGCAGGCACCGACGTCAGGATTGCATTCCATAAACCGATAAAGGGTGTCGACCCAGCCGGCGCCGGTAGCGACATCGGAGTTCAGCAGAACCGTATAGCGGTAGTCAAGCCGGTCGATAGCCTTGTTGTAACCGCCGGCAAATCCGTAATTCTCGTCGAACAGGATACATTCGACCCCGGGAAACTCGCGCGCGAGCAGTTCTCTTGATCTGTCGGTGCTGCCGTTGTCGGCGACGATCACCCGGGCGATCTCCGGATTGGTCGTGGCGATCACTTCCGGCAGAAACTCGTGGAGAAGTTTTTCGCCGTTCCAGTTCAGGATCACTACAGCTACCTGTGGCTGCTTGCCGCTATTTGTGTCTTGGTTGTTCATTGTCTTCAAATGTGACGGGATTTTTCCAGCGTTTGTGGGTCCAGAGCCACAGCGACGGATCGCGGCGGATTGATGACTGAAGCATGTCGGCATACTGATCAGTGACGCTGAACGTCTCTCGGTCAGCTATGCTGTCGGTGATGTCGCGTGTCACGATGTGGTAGTGGCCCCGTCGCGGTTTGTACATATCCCAGTAGACGACACCCATATTGAGTTTCCGGGCCAGCGTCTCCGTGCCGGTGATTAAGGCTGTCGGATGATTGAGAAACTCGACTACGTGGATCAGGTCGCCGTGGCTGGGATGCTGGTCGCTCATAAAGCCCACTACCGCAGGCAGACCGGTGTTGCGGCACACTCTTATGATGTCGCGGAATACGGTGTTCTTGGGAAACGAGTGAGACTTGAACCTGCTGCGCAGCTTCAGCATCAGCGAGTCGGTCCATTTGTCGCGGAGAGGGCGGTAGACCTGGCCGAAGATGATCCCTCTGTCGGGTTTGAGGCGGGTGTGTAGCGTGATTGACGGAGCCCACTCCCAGTTGCCGCAGTGCGAGAAATAGACTGCCACGCTGCGCCCCGCGGCGGTGTAGCGGTCGATGATGTCGACATTCTCGAAGGTCATGCGCCTGCTCATCTGACGGTCGCTGATATGCAGCAGCTTGATAGTCTCGAAGATATAGTCGGCGAAATGTCTGTAGAATTGCCGTTCGACCGTGCGCAGCTCATCCCGGCTTTTTTCGGGGAAACTTTCCGACAGATTGCGATCTACGACCTTACGTCGGTAGCGCACGACGTAGTACAGCAGAACGAATGTCACGTCGGCCAGCCGGTACAGAAGCCAGAACGGCATCAGCGCCACGCAGTAGAGCATTGAATATAATATGCCGTGAAGCATTTTTTTCATGACATGAGACCTGCTTTGACACTTTCCCGTTCGGGGATAGGGTCTCCTATGACGACCCGGGCTATGGTGTTGTCGAGGACTTCGGCCCTGTCGGGTGCGATGCCGTCGATCTCGACTTTAAGATAATTGTCGGTAAATCCGCTTAGCGGATGGCCGGCGCGCGGATGCTCGAGAAGGACTGCACGCTCCGTCCCGGCGAAGCGTCGGGTGAATCCGTCGAGTTTGCGCTCGCTGACGGCAAGCATCTGGCGGGTGCGTCGGTGCTTCTCTTCCTGACTCACGATGTGGTCGATCTCAAGTGCGCGTGTGCCGGGCCGCTCAGAGTATGTGAACACGTGAAGACGTGATATGTCGAGACTCTCGATAAAACTCTTTGACGCTGCAAAACGTTCGTCTGTCTCTCCCCGGGCTCCTACGATAAGATCGACCCCGATGAAGGCGTCGGGCATGACCTGCCTGATAGTTTCGATTTTAGACGCGAACGTCGCTGTGTCGTAGTGGCGTCGCATAAGTCTGAGCACTTCGTCTGACCCGCTTTGCAACGGTATGTGGAAATGAGGCATGAATCTGCGTGAGCCTGCGACAAATTCTATTATGTCGTCGGTGAGCAGATTTGGCTCGATCGACGATATACGGTAGCGTTCGATGCCGTCGACCTTGTCAAGTTCCTTGATCAGATCGAGGAAATTATCGTCGCGCCCTTTGCCGAACTCGCCGATGTTGACGCCTGTGATCACGATTTCCTTGCCGCCTTCGGCCGCCACTTGGCGAGCCTGATCGACAATCTGACCGATGGTTCCTGACCGCGAGCGACCCCGGGCCTTGGGTATGGTGCAGTAGGTGCACCAGTAGTCGCAACCGTCCTGCACCTTGAGAAAATATCTTGTGCGGTCGCCGCGCGAGCACGACGGCATGAACGATCGGATATCGCGCGCATCGCCGATGTAGCTGAGCGGCTGATGTTCGGCTGTCCATCGTTCGACAAATTCACACAATTCGAGCTTGCGGTCGATGCCGGCGACGATTTTCACGCCGGGAAGAGCCGCCACTTCATCGCTCTTGAGCTGTGCGTAGCAGCCGGTGACGACTATCGCCGCATCGGGAAAGCGGCGGTTGAGCGATCGTATGGCCTGACGGCATTTCTTGTCGGCGAGATCAGTCACCGAGCATGAGTTGATGATGATGAAATCAGGCGTTTCGCCGGGGGTGATGCGTCTGATCCCTTTTTCGGCGAACATACGTGCGACAGTAGATGTTTCGGCGAAGTTGAGTTTACAGCCGAATGTATGGAATAGGGCGGTACGATTATCAAACGTGGTCTTGTCAATCATTTTGCTCCCGGGTTATATGAGTTTATAATGGCTGCGATCTCCCGCGCGTCGGTCTCCGATGTGCATCTGCTCACCGGCAGGCTGACAACCGTGCGGGCGATGTCGCGGGCGATAGGGCAGTCGGGATTGTAAAGTCGCGAGTAACAGGGCTGATCGAACGGAGAGGTGGGGTAAAGTACGTCGGTCTGCACACCGTTGTCCGAGAGATAAGCGCGGAAATCGTCGCGGCTGTTTGTCCTGACAACATATTGATGCCAGACCATGCTGCCGTCGCCGACAAACAGCGGTTTGACAACAGCCGGATTGAGGATCTCGCTGTTATATGTCGCGGCGATGCTGCGGCGGTAAGCGTTCTCCTCGTCGATGAACGGCAGTTTCACCCTGAGCACTGCTGCCTGCACCGGATCAAGACGGCTGTTGAGGCCTACATATATATTATGATACCGGCGGTCCGAGCCATAGTTGGCGAGAGCTCTGACCGCTGCCGCGAGATCGCGGTCGGAAGTTGTGACGGCACCGGCATCGCCCAGGGCGCCGATGTTTTTTGTCGGGTAAAAGCTGAATGCCGCCGCATCGCCCAACGCACCGGTCCGGCGCATGCCGTCGGCTGTCGTCGCTCCGATGGCCTGGGCGTTATCCTCGACTATTTTCAGTCCGTGCTGCTTCGCAAAACAGGTCAGGGCACTGTCAAAGCATGTGCGTCCGTAGAGATGAACGGTCATGACCGCACGTGTCCTGTCGGTGAGATATTTCCCGAGCCTCGATGTGTCGAGGTTCATAGTGGCGGCATCGGGTTCGGCGAAAACCGGAACAAGACCGTTGTCCGACACCGCAAGCACAGACGCTATATACGTATTCGCTGGAACAATCACCTCGTCGCCGCGTTTCATCACTCCGAGCTCTATATAGGCGCGGAAAATCAGGCGCAGGGCGTCAAGACCGTTGGCGACACCGACGCAGCAGTCGGCTCCGCAGCTTTGCGCGAGTTCATTCTCAAACGAATCCACTTCCGGACCTCCGATATAACGGCCGCTCGCGGCAACGCGCAGCAAAGCCTCGTCGATTTTTTCGGCGAACGGGCTGTTGACCGTCTTCAGGTCGAGAAATGTATATCGTCGGGCATTCATTCTTTCTCGGCGGTGAGTTTTTTGAATTCGTGATAGTCGCGGATATAGTCGGCCTCGTCATATTTCGCGGATGCGAGGACCAGACATATCGAGCCTGATGAGAAGTTGTCGAGCGTCCGCCAGATGCCGGCCGGCAGCAGCAGACCTTTCGACGGATTGTTGAGGCTCACTCTCCTGACCGAATGTCCGTCGTCGACGACTACATCAAATGATCCGGCGAGCGGAATGACAAGCTCGAGAGTGTCGATGTGGGAATGACCTCCGCGCTCGGCTCCCGCAGGCAGGTCATAGAGGTAGTAGACACGTTTGATGCCGAACGGCGCGGTCGCGAGGTTCTCCATGACCGACAGCCGTCCGTTGTCGTGGTAGACGGTTTTGAGGTCGATGATCCTGCAGTCATCGATATTCGAACGTCTGTGGCTATAGGAGTTCATCGGCAAGTGAAGATTTGAATTGTTGATAGTCGCGGATATAGTCGGCCTCGTCGAAGAGCTTGGAGGCGATGGTGAGACATGTCGTGCCGGTGACAAAATCTGTTATCGTGCGCCAGGTCATCGGCGGTATATAAAGCCCGGCATTGCTGCGGTTGAGAGTGAACGGCCGGCTGTCGCCGCCGCGGTCGATGGTGACGGTGCATTGGCCTGATGTGGCGATGATCACCTCGGCGCATGTGCGCATGGCGCGGCCGTGACGTTCGCGCCACGACGGGACATCGTAGGTCCAGTATACGCGTTCGATCTCGAAGGGCAGTATCTTGCCGCCCTCTGCAAACGACAGATTGCCCCGTGGATCTTTGATCTGAGGAAATTCGATAATGTGTGGTTCAAAAAACTTTTCCATCGGCCAATTTTATTAGATATTGTCCGTAGTCGGTGTTGGCGAGCCGCTGTCCGAGACGGCTGAGTTCTTCTGCGGAGATGAAGCCGCGCCTGTATGCAACCTCTTCGGGAGAGGAGATCACTATGCTCTGGCGACGTTCGATGGCTTCGACGAAATTCGAGGCATCTATAAGAGAGTCTACCGTGCCTGTGTCGAGCCATGCGAAACCACGGCCGAAGCATTTCACTCTCAGTCGCCGTCGGCGCAGATACTCGCCGTTGACCGAGGTGATCTCGTATTCGCCTCTTGCCGACGGCCTTACTCCGGCAGCTATATCGACAACATCGTTGGGGTAGAAGTAAAGACCCGCTACAGCCTTGTCGCTGTGCGGCTCTGTCGGTTTCTCTACAATCTCTACGGGATAGCCGTCCGCATCGAGAGTCACCACCCCGAAACGCCCGGGGTCGGAGACCGGATAGGCGAAAACTGTGGCGAGCCCGTTGCCGGCGTTGTTGACCGCATCAAGCATCATACCGGTGAAGCCCTGGCCGTAGAAGATATTGTCGCCGAGTATGAGACACACAGAGTCGTCGCCGATGAACTCGCGGCCGATGACAAAGGCCTGTGCCAGTCCGTCGGGCTGCTGCTGCACGGCATAGGAGAAACTCACTCCCCAGCTGCTGCCGTCGCCGAGCAGGCGTTCGATCTGCGGAAGATCCATAGGAGTGGAGATGATCAGTATGTCGCGTATCCCGGCAAGCATGAGTGTCGACACCGGATAGTAGATCATCGGTTTGTCGTAGACGGGTACAAGCTGTTTTGACAGCGCGAGGGTTATAGGGTAGAGTCGGGTGCCGGCCCCGCCGGCTAATACGATGCCTTTCATCTTCGGTCTGGATTTGAGGATTATTGAGGTTCAAGAACTGAAAGACGATGCTCGAGCTCGGTCGAGGTGAGCCGTGTCGAGAGACGTCCGCGGTGAGCCATCGAGATGCTGCCCGTCTCCTCTGAAACGACTATGGCCACGGCGTCTGTAGCCTGAGCTATGCCGAGCGCCGAACGGTGACGCAGTCCGAGTGAGCGCGGGACGTTGCTGTCATGGCTGACAGGGAGTATGCAGCCGGCTGCCGCTATGCGGTCTCCGGCGACGATCATCGCGCCGTCGTGGAGCGGGGAATTCTTGAAGAATATGTTTTCGATCAGGCGGGTGTTTATTTCCGCGTCGATGATGTCTCCTGTCTTCTCGTAGTTGTCGAGCGGTATCGACTGCTCGATCACGATCAGCGCGCCGGTCTTGCTCTTCGACATCGACATGCAGGCATAGACGATAGGCAGCACCCATTTGCGCGAATCGGCATCCAGCTCGGCTTTGTGGTGGTGAAAGAGCTGGTTGAGAAATCTCCATCGTCTGTGTGAGCCGAGCTCGACGAGAAAGCGCTTGATCTGATCGACGAATAGAATGACGAGGATCAGCAGTCCGATGCTCATGAACTTGTCGAGGATGGTGCCGATGAGCTTCATGTTGAAGATCTCTGACGCGAGAGCCCATACGACGATAAATGCCATGATGCCGTAGAAGATGTTGATCGTGCCTGACTCCTTCATCAGCCTGTAGATGTAGAAGAGCAGCAGTGCGACCAGGAGAATGTCGATTATGTCTTTTATTCCGAACGATAGCAGCATGGCGTTTGCATGTCTTAGACCTCGTTGAGGCAGGTTATGATGTCGACGGCCTCTCTGGCGGCTTTCACGTCGTGGACTCGCAGTATCGATGCTCCGCGTTCGAGCGCGAGTGTGTTGATGACGGTTGTGGCGTTGAGCGCTTCGGCGGCGCTGACGCCCAGCAGACGAGTGACCATCGATTTGCGCGATACTCCGACAAGCAGCGGCAGGCCGAAGCGTTCGAAGATCTCGAGATCGCGGAGCAGACGGTAGTTCTGCTCGAGTGTCTTGGCAAAACCGAAGCCAGGGTCGACTATGACATCGCTGACACCCATCAGAGCCAGCCGTTCGACCTTGGGAGCCAGTTCAGACATTACGCCGGTTGTCACACCGTCGGGATAATCGGTCAGCGACTGCATGGTCGACGGTGTGCCGCGCATGTGCATGAGGATATAGGGTACGCGGAGCGATGCGACGGTCTCGAACATCCTGTCGTCGAGTGTTCCGCCTGAAATGTCGTTGATGATATCCGCCCCTGACTCAGTGACGCACCAGCGCGCGACGTCGGCGCGGAAAGTGTCTACGGATATCGGAATGTCGGGCGCGGCTTTTCTTACGGCTTCGAGGCCCGACGCCAGCCGGCGTATCTCCTCGTCGGCGCTGACATCGTCAGCGCCCGGACGCGAGGAATATGCTCCGACGTCAATCATGTCGGCGCCTTCGGCTACGGCTGTCCTGACCCTCTCCTCGACGAGGCCTGGCGTGAGGCTCCGGCTGCCGGCATAGAATGAGTCAGGCGTCACGTTGATTATCGCCATGACTGCCGGTCGACAGAAGGTGACAAGCCTGCCCTTTATGTTAAGAGAGAAGGGTTTCATCGGCGGAGCGGCTCAGCTTTTTCCGGCGCGCTTGCGCTCGAGTTCGTCAAGAATGATTTTGCGCAGACGGAGATGGTGGGGCGTTACCTCTACATATTCGTCCTCTTTGATATATTCGAGCGCTTCCTCGAGGCTGAACACGACGGGCGGAACGATCCGCGCCTTGTCGTCAGCGCCTGACGCGCGCATGTTGGTGAGCTTCTTTGACTTGGTCACATTCACGACTATGTCGTTGTCCTTGGCGTTCTCGCCGACGATCTGACCGGCATAGACCTCTTCCTGAGGGAAGATGAAGAAGCGTCCGCGATCCTGGAGTTTGTCTATCGCGTAGGCATAGGCGGTTCCGGCCTCAAGAGCGATGAGCGATCCGTTGGTGCGGCGCTCGATGTCGCCTTTCCACGGCTGATATTCGAGGAAGCGGTGAGCCATGATCGCCTCACCGGCCGAGGCGGTAAGGACATTGTTGCGCAGACCGATTATGCCGCGCGACGGTATCTGGAACTCCATGTGCACGCGGTCGTTCTGGGCTGTCATGGTGAGCAGGTCGCCTTTCCGGCGTGTGACCATGTCGATGATTTTCGACGCGTATTCCTCGGTAACATTGATGGTCAGCAGTTCGACAGGCTCGCATTTCCGGCCGTCGATCTCCTTTATTATGACCTGAGGCTGCCCGACCTGCAGTTCATAGCCCTCGCGGCGCATGGTCTCGATGAGCACCGAGAGATGCAGCACGCCTCGTCCGTAGACGGTCCAGATGTCCTCGTTTGACGCCTTCTCGACGCGCAGCGCGAGATTGCGGTCAAGTTCTTTTGTGAGTCTGTCGGCGATGTGACGCGAGGTGACATATTTGCCGTCGCGCCCGAAGAAGGGGCTGTCGTTGATGGTGAAGGTCATTGACATTGTGGGCTCGTCGATGGCGATGCGGGGCAATGCCTCGGGGTTGTTAATGTCTGCGACCGTGTCGCCGATCTCGAAACCTTCGATGCCCACGAGAGCGCAGATGTCACCGCTGCTGACTTCCTTGACGCGTTTGCGGCCCATGCCCTCGAACGTGTGGAGTTCCTTGATGCGCTGGCGAGAGACTGATCCGTCGCGGCGACAAAGCGCGATGTCCATGCCTTCGCGGAGAGTGCCGCGGTGCACTCGCCCGACGGCGATGCGGCCGACGTAGCTCGAGTAGTCGAGCGAGGTGATCAGCATCTGGGCGTCGCCTTCGATCGACTCGGGAGCCGGGATATACTCGATGATAGCGTCGAGCAGCGGCAGGATGTTGTCGGTGGGCTTCTGCCAGTCGGTGCTCATCCAGCCTTCTTTGGCCGAGCCGAAGATTGTCGGGAAGTCGAGCTGTTCCTCTGTGGCGTCGAGGTTGAACATCAGGTCGAATACCATTTCCTGCACTTCGTCGGGGCGGCAGTTGGGCTTGTCGACCTTATTTATGACTACGATAGGCTTCAGGCCGATCTGGATGGCTTTCTGTAGCACGAAACGGGTCTGGGGCATCGGGCCTTCGAAGGCGTCGACCAACAGCAGACAGCCGTCGGCCATGTTGAGCACACGCTCCACTTCGCCGCCGAAGTCGGCGTGACCCGGAGTGTCGATTATGTTGATTTTTGTATCCTTATAGTCGATTGAAACGTTTTTAGAGAGGATTGTTATGCCTCTTTCGCGTTCGAGATCATTGTTGTCAAGAATAAGTTCGCCTGTGTTTTGATTGTCTCTGAACAGATGCCCGGCGAGCAGCATTTTGTCGACGACCGTTGTCTTGCCGTGGTCGACATGGGCTATGATAGCGATGTTTCTGATATTCTGCATTGATTGCTATGTTTTCTCAAGCGACAAAGTTACGAATTTTTTGCGAATTTGAGTCTGATCCGAGCCATGTAAGTTTCTTCCAGATGTATTCGAGTGGTCCCTGGCGGTGGCGACGGAGCCACATGCGGCTCCATATAAGTTGGATAGTGGCAATGATGATGGCTATCGCGATGCATGCGCTTGCTCCGGTCTTGTCATAAAGTCCGAGGCCGCAGTGATAGAAAACGGACACTCCGATTATCGACTGGGTGATATAGTTTGTGAGGCTCATGCGGCCGTAGGGGATCAGCAGACGCTGCAGCTTATAGCCCGATCCGCGGTAAATCCATAGAAGCATGAAACCCGATACAAGTATGGCCGTTGTGGCTACGTTGAACATTCTTGCAAGGGCCACGTTGTAGTATGCCGTCGTGGTCGGGTTGTCGAGCAGCGCGGGTATATGGCTTTTCAGACAGTAGAGCGGCACAGACGCGATCAGACCTGCCGTCAGGACCTTCTTCCAGAAACGGGCTGACTCTTCTGTGACTGCGAAATAGTTCTTGCGTCCGAGCAGCATGCCTGTGATGAATAGTGCGGGAGTGAGGAATATGCGCCCCGATTCGATCTGCCACAGGTTGCTGTATAATATGCCGTCGTGGAGATTGCTCCATAGGGTTTCCATGATGTTGCCGTTGCGTCCGACCTGATCGGCAGCCATCGCGAACGGCATGAAAAGAGAATCTGTGTCGACATATCCCGGATTGAGCGATGAATATATCACTTTTATCCATGCCACAGGCTGCAGCATAAGTAACGCGGAGATAATTATCAGTGTGCGGTTGCTGCATGAGCTCGCCGGGATAAGAAACAGTCCGCAGAAGGCATAAAGTAGCAGTATGTCGCCGTTATAGAAAAGCGAGTGCAGCAGAGCGAAGCCGGCGAGCAGCAGCATGCGCAGGGCAAAACGCGCCCGAAAATCGCAGCCGCGTCTGCGGGCGTTTCGCATCTGTATGAAAAAACTGAAGCCGAAGAGCAGAGAGAAAGTCGCATATGCGTTACCGCCGAGAATAAAGAATGTCGTGTCGAATATGGCTGTGTCGATTGTCTGAAGCCATGACGGTAGTCCTTGAGGCACACAAAACAGATTGTAATGTTCGAGACAGTGTAATATGACTATCGCGAATAAAGCCCATCCGCGCAAGGCGTCGACCGCGGCGAGTCGCGAGCCTTCAGGCTGCAGGTTGGAGATTTTGGTCATAAGTGTGTAAATTGTTTGAGTTGTTATTGGAATACAAAGTTAATGGATATGATGATATAAGACAAGACCGCCCTGCGCCAGATGAGCAAGCTGACCGTCAGTCTGCCCCGCTCCCCCCCGGTTCAGTGGATGGCGATATTAATTTGTGAATGTGCCATAATGACGGTGAAATCTTGTAATTTCAGTCGTCTGAAAAGAAAAACCCCTTAAAAGATTACTTTATTCTAAAAAGATGCTTAAATTTGCGACTGGAATCCTGTTTTAGTCTGTTCCGGATTACCATTTGAACGTAAACAAATAATTCTAATTTTATTCACCAATCCAACATTCACATTATGCGAAATTGTTTAAACTTGACGAAAGCACTATTGATTATGGTGCTTGGTCTGCTGCAGTTTTCCTGCAGTGACGACAACAATGAGCCTGATTCTCCGGTGCCCCCGACGGCAGATGTCGACGTCACCGAAGTTCAGCGTGCATCTGTCTCATTTACCATTAAATCTTCTGATGCAACCGACTTTGCATACATCATTGCCGAGCAGGGCGCTGATGCTCCCGCTTCTGCCGAAGTTATTTTTGAGACCGGCACCACCGGTATCCTTGAAAACGGCAGCGTTGCCGTAGTGTCAAACGAAGTCGAAGGAGGTAAAAGCTATGTTGTCTACGCGGCCGTGCGCAAGATCAATCCTTATGTCTACAGTGAGATTTCCATCACTGACTTCAACACTGATATTCCGTACACAAGTATGATTACACTCAACCGTGTCGGCATCAATGATTTTGCATTCCATATCGAGAAACCTCAAGGCGCTGAAAAGCTCAAAGAACTTGTCGTGCGCAAGAATGACTACGAGGCCGTAAAGGCAATCCTCGGCGCATTGGCCGATGTCACTCCCGAGATGTATCTTGACACGTTCGGCAATATTATCACCGACTCGTTTGACGGCGATTACGATAAATTCGGAGCAAATGCCGCAGGTGACTCATACGATCTCCACATCCACTCGGCTACGACTTTTATGGTTATGGCTGCAGTGCTGGACGAAAATGGAAAAGTTGACAAAGATCGCTTCCAGTGTGTTGAGTTCGACACCCGCAAAGCTGATACGACTCCCTATGATCTGGACGTGGATATCAAAACCACCTCGACCTCTGCCTCAGTGACCATCACTCCTGAAGAAGGCATAACCGACTATCGCGCCATCGTCGTGACAAAGGCCGATTTCGACTACTCGGCCCGCGAAGGCGAGTCTCAGGTGCGCTTTCTCATCATTGGCCACTGGGATGACAGCACCAATCCCCAGCGGCGTGCATATACCGGACAGCAGAAACTTGAAGGCAACGGCCTGATCCCCGGCACGCAGTATATGGTGGGTATTGTAGGTTTCGACGCCGAAGGACGTGAGATTCTCAAGACCATCGAATTCATTACCGGCGAACCCACCGGACCCGCACCCACTTTGACAGTCGTTGAAAGCACGCCCTCCGACGGATCGTCATGGAATTCTGCCGCCTACAACGTCAAGGCCGATAACGCTGTTGAGATCAAATACGGTTTCTGGCTCAAATCTCAGGTCGATGAGGTTTTAGACCGCGGAAGCTCGATGGAAGACATTATTGCGGCCAACGGCAACAGTTGCACGGCCGATCAGGTCGCAGCCGCGCTTTCAGCCGATGGACTGACATTCGAAGCCGGAAATCTCAATCCCGAGACTGAGTATCTGTTTGGCGTCTATGCCCGTACTGAAGAATATGTGACGGCCGTCGAGCATCGTGTGTTCACTACTGACGGCATGCCTCAGGTCGGCGGTGACGTGCGCAAAAATATGCCCGGCAATTATATGGCCCGCACAACAGACGAGAACGGCGATGAAGTGACATTCCCCGTAACTATCACCACCGGTGTCAACGACGCCACAACGGCGTCATATGCGTCAGTCAATCGGCTTGTGGCGCTCGGCTTCGGTCCTGCTGATAAATTCCCATGTCTCCTGCCGTCTGAGATAACAGCCGATGATCCCGACACTGCCTATGGCCCGAAATGGTTCATCGAGTTTACCGAAGAAGGCATAAAAGTGCCTAATGCGGGCGGCAAGAGCTGGACAATGGGTATGATCGATGGCGCCGCTACCTATATGCGCGGTTTCGGTATACGCGAGACTGCCAACGGTCCGCGCGAGATGCAGTTCGACGATGACTTTGAAGTCACTGTGTCAGAGGACGGAAATGTGATAACCGTTAAAGGCACTTTCCACGACATAGGCAACGGCGGCACATGCTATCCTGCCATGTACACTCCGGGCTCAGGCTGGTTCTCCCCCGACACGTATCACTTCAAGAGCTGCTCTGACATAATACTGACACGTGTCGAGACGACAGCGGCGGCTGCGGGCCTCAGCCCTGTGATAATGCCCGAGTCTACCGTAATCAACGTATTAAAGTCTAATGCCACCGCGCTCGACCGCGAGGCCTATCGTAAATTATGATGATGTTTAAGAATATATTTGTCAACATATTGCTGATCGCGGCAACAACGTTCTCGTTGTTGCCGGGGTTGGCGTCCTGCAGTGACGACAATGACGCTCCGGTCGTATTGGCCGGCAACGGAATATCTGACGAACAATGGGCTGACGTCAATGATGCCGACCTAAAAGGCGAGATCCTCATATTTGAATTTACTGCAGCCGGAGCCTGGACTGCTGTGAGCGATGGGGACTGGTGTGCGCTTATCACTGAAAGGGGGCAGGCCGGTGCATCGTCGCTTCGCATAAAAGTCGCCGAGAACCAAGAGGCGTATGGCCGCTCGGCCACGATAACCCTTTCTGTCGAAGGTTACTCCGAGCCGTGCTCTATTGTTGTGCGTCAGGGTGAGGGCTTCCTCGAAAAAGGCACCGGCACCTACCGCGAAATCAACAACTGGGTCTACGGTATTATGGAGAAAAACTATCTGTGGAATGATAACATGTCATCACTATTGCTTGACTACAGCCTCGACTATCAGAGTTTCCTGACCTCGGTGCTCGACGGCATCGCGGGTATTGACGACGCCAACCATGACGACGGATCGTGGCACGATGGGACCCGCCGGCTCTACTACTCTTACATAGAAAGCAACGCGCCGACATCGCGCGCCCCCGGGGTGCCATATACCGACTCGGGCATGGCGATAGTGCCCACAATCCTGGGTTACGGAGACAACGCTCCGTGCGGATTTGCAGTAAAGTGGGTGACACCGGGCTCGCCCGCTGATATAGCAGGTGTAAGACGTGGCGACTTTATATCTGTCGTCAACAACATAGCCGTCACCGAATCCAACTATCAGAATCTTGGCAAATCAGTCCTTAACGGCAACGTGACAATCGACCTCAACATTGTGGAGTTCAACGATGGCTCGCCGAAAGTCACAAATCGCGTGCCGTCTGTTATGGTTGGAAAAGATACTTACATGGATCCCGCAGTTTATAAGTACAACGTCATGGAAGCCTCGGACGGCAAGAAAGTGGGCTACATCAATATTATGGGTTTCCACATGGACTTCGACACCGATATTCTCAGCGCATTCAAGTATTTCAGGCAGCAGAACATCAATGACCTTATAATCGATCTGCGCTTCAACACCGGCGGACATGTACTGTCGAGCACCTTACTCGCCACACTGATCGCCGGCCCGTCGCACAGCGATGAGGTATACGTGCGCACTACCTATAATAAGGCCCGCACTGCTGCAGGCGAGGTAGGCGAATATCGCATCGGCAACCCTGTGGCTCCGGATGCTGTCAATGGCTATGCTCCTATCGCCGATGCCCTTGGCAACGCTCTTGGCATGAGCCGAGTGTTTGTCATCTGTAGTAACTACACGGCTTCAGCCAGTGAATTGTTGATCAACGGATTGCGGGGCCTTGACATTACCGTCAATCTTGTAGGCACAACAACCCAGGGCAAGAACGTCGGCATGGAAGGGTGGCGCAAGACATGGTCAAACTATCAGTTCAACTTCTACCCGATAACATTCTATTGCGAGAATGCCAAAGGTTTCCGCGACTATGCCGATGGCTTCACGCCCGATGTCGTTCTTGATGACACCAATATCTACCCCGGCGATTTCGGCACTTTGTCTGACTATCTCACCAACGCAGCCTTTCAGTGGGCCTATACGGGCAACAAGCCTGCTGCAACGACCTCGTCGCGCGGCCGGTCTGCCGCTGTCAGGACTCTGCGCATGACCGAAGAACTGCAGGAGCCGCTCACACGCCGCACCGGCGGATCTATAATTCTGCGCGATTGAAACCGACTTTCTGACGGAATTAGACAGACTGTGAAAAAGGCGATGTATCCCGATACATCGCCTTTTTCTTATGAAGTATGAGAGCCCCGCATAAAAAAGCGATGTGCCTTGTTCTGACACACCGCTTTGTGGGGGGATGGTTGTTATGTTTATTCTTCCGATGCTTCGGCTTCGGCGCGCTCGGCTCGGACGTTGGATTTGATGTTTGGCAGTTCGAGTCCGAAATGTTTCTTCTTGTCGAGGGTCTTGAGGTAGATCGCGAACACGAGTGCGAGAACACCGAAGCCGGCGAAGATGATCATCGGTATGGTGTAGTCGTAGTGGATGAAGAATGATTCCGGCGCTTCGATCCCGGCTGCTTTCCATTGTTCAAGCTGTGCGAGCTGCTGCTGCACCACAGGGTTGCCGGCGTTGACAGTGTCGAGCACGTAGCCGATCAGAAGCGGCACAAGGCATAGGCCTATGTTCTGTACCCAGAAAATGAGACAGTAGGCGCTGCCGAGCACCTTTTCCTCGATGATCTTCGGAACGCTCGGCCAGAGGGCTGCGGGCACGAGGGCAAACGAGATGCCGAGCACTACGATGGTGGCGTAGGCGATCACTTTGCTGTGGGTGGCCGGAAGGACGAAAGCGAAGATGAGGTGACACATGATGAGCAGCAATGCGCCGTAGATGAGCATCGTGGCGCCTTTACCGCGGCGGTCGAGGAAGTTGCCGAGAAACACTGTGATTGCGGCCGCTCCGATGGGGAACCAGCGGAATATGTCTGACGCTTCCTTGGCCGAGATGCCGCCGATGTTGCACTGCAGCATTTCAGCGCCGTAGGCCTGGAAGGGGAATATGGCCGAGTAGTAGAGGACGCAGAGCAACGCTACGATCCAGAAAACCTGACTTGAGAATATGCGGCCGATGTCGGCGACCTTGAATTCGTCTTCTGACGATTCTTCTGCGGTCCCTTTGCCGATCTGGCGGTCGTAGCGCGTGTCGAGGATGCAGAACACGGAGAAGCAGATAAAACCGATGAAGATCAGCACTGTGCAGAATGCCACGGGAGCGACGACCGAACCCATTGCGTTTGCAATCAGCGGAGAGATGGAGAAGATGGCAAAAACACCGATGCGCGCGATGGCCATTTCAAGTCCCATGGCGAGCGCCATCTCTTTGCCTTTAAACCATTTGGCTATGGCTTTTGAAACGACGGTGCCGGCCATCTCGCAGCCGCAGCCGAAAATCATGAAGCCGAGCGAAGCCATCTTGGCGCTTGCTGGCATTGAGGTCCACCACGAGTTGAGCCATGTCTCAAGCGATGTGCCGGCAAACCAGTCGCTGATGCCGTAGAGCTTGATGCATGCGCCTGCGACCATGAGCGACGCCGAGAGCAGGCCCGTGAAGCGTATGCCCATCTTGTCGAGGATGAAGCCGGCTACGATCAGGAAGCCGCAGACGTTAAGGAGATATTCGGCTGAGCGATAAGTGCCGTAGGCGGTCGAATCCCAGCCCAGCTGAGGGTCGAGTAGGCTTTTCAGCGGTGCCATGACGTCGACAAACATGTAGGCGAAGAACATCATGGACGCGATCAGGATAAGCGCCGTCCATCTTGCCCATGCTTTGTCGGCAAGTGTTTGTTTAATTGTTTCTTTCATTTGCTTATGTGAATAAATTGATTGATTTGCGGAGCATAATGTCGGCTGAAACCGAATAATGCACAAAATTAATGTAAAAATGTAAAAAGTGGAAATTAAATCGTAACTTTGTGGTGAAAGCAAGCATTACAACCAATCACCCATGATCGACGACAGCAACTACGATAATCAGGACGACGAGTCCCGCGTTTTTCAGGCCGGGACGCACTCCGGCGAAGGAAAGGACGTGCAGAAACCTTATGTGGCCGCAGGCGATGTGATAAAGCATCATCTGAGGGGCATGTATCAGAGTTGGTTTCTGGAATACGCCTCTTATGTCATACTCGAGCGTGCCGTGCCACATATCGACGACGGTCTCAAACCCGTGCAGAGGCGTATCCTTCATTCGATGAAGACCCTTGACGACGGACGTTTCAACAAAGTCGCCAATATTGTAGGTAACACTATGCAGTATCACCCTCACGGTGATGCGTCGATCAATGACGCGCTCGTCCAGCTCGGACAGAAAGACCTGTTGGTGGAGACCCAGGGAAACTGGGGCAACATACTGACCGGCGCGTCGGCCGCCGCCGGCCGATATATCGAGGCGCGTCTGTCGTCGTTCGCGCTCGACACTCTCTACAACCCCAAGGTCACGGAATGGACGCTGAGTTATGACGGCCGCAAGCAGGAGCCCGTCACCCTGCCCGCCAAATTTCCATTGTTGCTTGCCCAGGGAGCCGAGGGCATCGCCGTCGGTCTGTCGTCGAAGATCCTGCCCCATAATTTCAACGAAATAATCGACGCTGCCGTAGCATATCTGCGCGGCGAGGATTTTGAACTCTATCCCGACTTCGTCACCGGCGGCATGATCGATGTCACCCGCTACAACGACGGGCGGCGCGGCGGCGTGGTCAAGGTCAGAGCAAAGATCGATAAGATCGACAACCGCACCCTCGCCGTCACCGAGATACCTTTCGGCAAAACGACAGGCACAATCATCGACTCGATACTCAAAGCCTTCGAGAAGGGCAAGATCAAGATCAGGAAAGTCGATGACAATACGGCCGAGAACGCCAACATACTGGTCTATCTCCAGCCCGGAACCTCAAGCGACAAGGCGATTGACGCGCTCTATGCGTTCACAGACTGCGAGGTGAGCATATCGCCCAACTGCTGCGTGATCTCCGACCGCAAACCTCACTTCCTCGGCGTGAGCGACGTGCTGCGCCACAGCGTCGACCTTACCCGTCATATCCTCGAGACCGAGCTGCGTCTGCGACTCGACGAGCTTGCCGAACAGATGTTTTTCGCATCGCTTGAAAAGATATTCATCGAGGAGCGTATCTACAAGGACAAGGATTATGAGCAGGCTCCGGACATCGACGCGGCTGTCGGCCATATCGCGTCGCGGCTCCTGCCCTTTGCCGGTCAGCTGGTCCGCGAAGTCTCCCGCGATGACATCCTTCGCCTTGTTGAGATAAAGATGAAGCGCATCTTCCGTTTCAGCGCCAAGGATGCCGACGAGCATATCGCCCGGCTCACGGCCGACATCGACGAGACCCGCAGAAATCTCGATGGAATCGTCGATTATACTATCGCATGGTATGAGCGGCTCAAGGAGAGATACGGGGCCGGCTATCCGCGGCGCACTGTGATCCGCGGCTTTGACAATATCCAGGCCGCCACGGTCGCCGAGGCCAATGAGAAACTTTATATCAACCGCGATGAAGGCTTCATAGGCACGGCTCTCAAGAAGGACGACAGCGTGGAGTTTGTCTGCAATTGCTCGTCGATCGACGATGTCATCATCTTCTATAAGGATGGCCGCTATAAGGTGGTCAAGGTGCAGGAGAAACTGTTTGTCGACAAGAATGTGCTTTACGTCAACGTGTTCAAGCGTAATGACGCCCGCACGATCTACAACGTGATATATCGCCACGGCGGCACGGACGGCATATATTATATGAAACGCTTCGCAGTCACCGGCGTGACTCGCGACAAGGAGTACAATGTCACCCAAGGCCTGCCCGGATCAAGGATAATGTGGTTCTCGGCCAATCCAAACGGCGAGGCCGAAGTGGTCAAGGTGACTCTTAAACCCAAGCTGAGACTCAAGACACTCCAGTTTGACGTCGATTTCGCTAAACTGGCGATCAAAGGCAAGCAGTCGCAGGGCAATCTCGTGACCAAGAACGAGGTCCACCGCTTCTCGCTCAAGGAGCGTGGCATGTCGACGCTCGGCGGCCGCGAGGTGTGGTTTGACCGCGATGTGTTGAGACTCAACTACGAAGGCCGCGGAGTGTATCTCGGCGAGTTCCAGGGCGATGATACTGTCCTTGTCGTTCTTGACAGCGGTGAGTATTTCACCACAAGCTATGACGCAAGCAACCACTATCCCGACAATATCCTCATACTGGAGAAATTCAGACCCAAGCATGTCTGGACGGCAATTCTCAACGATGCCGATCAGGGCTATCCTTATATCAAGCGCTTCGCTTTCGAACCCTCTCAGAAGCGCCAGCGCTATCTCGGAGAAAACGAGAACTCGTCGCTGATCGCGCTGAGCGACAAACCCGGGGCAATGTTCAAGGTGACTTTCGGCGCTCCTGACGATTTCCGCGAGCCGCTGGTTGTGGACGCCGAGGCGTTTATCGCCGTGAAATCATTCAAGGCCAAGGGCAAGCGTCTGACCACCTTCGCAATCGCGTCGGTCGAGGAACTCGAACCGAAAGAGGTCGTACCTGACGATGCAGAAGATGTCGTGGCAGCTGAGACGGAGACTTTCGACGAGTGTGAGGATGCCGACGAGACCCGTTCCGACGATGAGGTGCGTGATGAGATCAACGGTCAGCAACGCATATTCTGATGAAGCGCTTAAGGTCTGTCATATTGTGCATCGTTTCGGCATTAGCTGTAATGGCGGCCGACGGCGTGAAGCCGCTGCGGCCGGTGACGGCTGCCTATACGCTTGAGGCCGGTTCGTCGCATCTCAGTGATACTTATCTGACACCGCTGAAATACAGCGGACAGAGCTTCGCCCTCGGATATGAGAGGATGCAGGCGATGGCGTTCTCGCCCGAGCGGTGGGTGATGCAGCTGTCAGGCCGGCTTGGCCTTGACCGTGCGTTGAATCCGGCGCGCAATGCCACAATGTGGGACCTCGGTCTCGAGCTCCGGTGGGGCATGATGCACCGTTGGGATATAAGCGGCGTCGACGGGCTGCGTCTTTACGGCGGCGGTGCCACAGTTCTCGAGGCCGGCGCGCTATATCTGTCGCGCAACGGCAACAACCCCGTCTCGGCCAGAGCCTCGTGGACCGTCGGGCTGACCGGGGCTGCGGTCTACAATTTCAGGATATCACGCCTGCCGGTCTGTCTGCGTTACCAGCCTATGCTGCCTGTGACGGGCGCGTTCTTTTCGCCCGACTACGGCGAACTGTATTATGAGATCTATTTAGGCAATCACAGCGGCCTCGCCCATGCTGCCTGGTTCGGCAACTATTTCAGACTTGACAATCTGCTTACCGCCGATCTTCGACTGGGCTCGACAAATCTGCGGCTGGGCTATCGCGCCGACGTTATGTCGACAAAAGTCAACAATATTGTCACACGCCGTGTCACACATTCGTTTGTGATCGGAGTGAGCGGTGAGTGGCTTTCGCTCCCCCGGAGCGGCCGGATATCCGACAATGCAAAAATCATTTCAGCTCTTTACCGATAATGGGAAAATCTGTCTCTGCAATAATATTGGCCTGTGTGTTGCCGCTGTTCACCTCTTGTCATGAGGTCGAGGAGTGGGATCAGGACGTTGTCGGCAACTTTGACGCACTCTGGACGGTTGTAGATCAGCATTATTGCTTCTTCGAGGAGAAGGACGTCGACTGGGATGAGGTCTACCGCCGTTACAGGCCGCGTGTGACCAGCGAGATGCGCGGCCTCGAATTCTTTAACCTGTGCGCTCAGATGCTCGACGAACTCAAAGACGGACATGTCAACCTCTCGTCTTCGTTCAAGACTTCGTATTACCGCAAATGGTGGAGTGACTATCCGCAGAATTTCGACGAGCGGCTTGTCGAGCAGTATTATCTGCGTTTCGACTATTCGACGGTCGGCGGCATCGACTATGCGGTGCTGCGCGACAATGTCGGTTACATGCGATATCCGTCGTTTTCATATCCGGTAGGCCATTCGGCGATCGACGCCATCCTCTCGCAGTTCGCGCTCTGCAAGGGTATTATCATAGACATAAGGGACAACGGCGGCGGCGACATGACCAACGTCGGGACCATCGTGTCTCACTTTATCGGCGAACGCATCCTCGCCGGATCGATATGCCACAAGACCGGCCCCGGCCATAATGATTTCTCTGAGCCTTATCCCTACTACTATGATCCGGTCGACAACAGCCGTGTAAGATGGATCAAACCGGTGGTGGTGCTGGTCAACAGAAGCACTTTCAGCGCGGCCAACAACTTTGTGTCGGTGATGCAGTATCTGCACACCATAGGCGGCGGAAGCGGCATGCCGTTCTCCTCGGAGATACCTTGCGGCTGGGGAGTGAGGATGTCAGCGTGTCCGGTCTACGATGCCCGGGGGCTCGCGACTGAAAACGGTGTCGACCCGTCTGAGGGTTGTGAAGTCGACCTTGATCCCGTGCTTGCTCTGACGGGCACAGACACAATGCTCGACTTCGCCGTGGCCAGGATCCTGTCCGATGATTTTTAAAGTCGAATTTTTTTAACGATCTCCCGGTGTCTATTGGATCTTATCGTTGAGCAGCTTGCCTGCAATCGAGGCGAAGTGTGTGCGGGCCTGCCGGGTTAGCAGATACCGCTCTATCCTGTCGGCGTGGACCGAATTGTGGAGATCCGTTCCGATGAAGTCGACGAGCCCGTCGGCTATAAGCTGTTCGGCGACTTCGCGCTGCTCCTTGCCGTAGGCCTCGGCGAGGCTCAGCAGATTGATCTGGAATTTAGCTCCTGCGGCGTGGAGCTGACTGTAGCGCGCGCGATTCTTATAATAATAACTGTAGCGCTCCGGATGAGCCAGTACAGGCACAAACCCTTTGACCTGAAGATCGAAGATGGTGTTGTCGATAAACCAGGCCTCGGAGACAAATGGATTTTCGATCATTATGTAATTGCCGGGGAGTGTCATCACCTCGCCCGACTCAAAAAACGACAGCGAATATTCGTCAAGACGGTATTCGGCGTGGTGAACGAGTTTTATGCCGTTGCCCCTTCGGTCGAGTTCCGACTGAAGGGCGTTCATCGCCTCGTCGAGACCGGCAGCCGTGTTTTCGAAACGGTCCTTGGTCACGTGGGGGCTTGCGAATATCCGTTTGATCCCCCAGGACTGCATACGCTCGATCAGCTCGACCGAGGTGGCGATGTCCGGTGAGCCGTCGTCGACGCCGGGTATCACATGGCAATGGATATCAGTCGCGAACGGCAGTTCGGCGGGAGATTTGGGTTTGTTGAAAAAGTTGAACATATTCCGATCGTTTTTTGCTTGCGCAAAAGTAACGATTTGGCCGCTACCGACGACGGCCATAAACTTAAAAATTTCTAACAGGGCAAAACAATGGGGAAATTTTTCCTTAATAAAAATGAAAAATTAGTAACTTTGCGCGATAAAAAATATCATAAACATCTTTGGTGAAATAGTCTTGCACAGAGTTGCTTAAAGTGTTGACTTTAACCGGCAGGACTTTTTAGGACATTAATAAAGAACAGTCAGATGGAAAAAAAGAAACTGAAAATTCGCGATCTTACTCTCCGTGACGGACAGCAGTCATTGTTTGCGACTCGTTTGAGTCAGAGCGAGATCGATAAGTTGCTCCCTTATTATGAAAATGCCGGCTTCTATATTATGGAAGTGTGGGGCGGTGCAATTCCCGACTCGGTGATGCGTTATCTCGACCAGTCGCCTTGGGATCGCCTGCGTGCATGTTCAAAGGCGATGAAAGGAAAATCGCTCCTCTCGGCTCTCTCTCGCGGACGCAACCTTTTCGGCTACGTGCCTTATCCCGACTATGTGCTCGAGGGTTTCTACAAGGAAGCGATCGCCAACGGTCTGAATGTGATGCGTATTTTCGACGCACTCAACGATATCGACAATGTGAAGGAGTCTATCCGTCTGATCAACGAGCTCGGCGGCATCGCCGACGGCGCTGTCTGCTATACAGTCGATCCCAAGACCGAGCCTGAGAAAGTAGGTTTCTTCGGCCGTCTCCTCGGCAAAAAACCTGCCGGGCCCGAAAAGATTTTCACCGACGAATACTTTGTCGAAAAGGCCCGTCAGATGGAAGCCCTCGGTGCGAAGATCATCACTCTCAAGGATATGGCAGGTCTTGTCAACCCGCTCCGCGCGGCTTCGATCATATCGAAGCTAAAGGCCAATGTCAAGGTTCCGGTTGATTTCCACACTCATTGTACGCCCGGCTACGGTCTGGCTTCGAGTGTGATGGCTATCATCAACGGAGTCGACATTCTTGATACCAACATCTGGTGGTTCGGCGGCGGTTCGGCTGCTCCGGCCATCGAGCTTGTCTATCTCTTCGCGCAGAAACTCGGCGTTGAGATCGACGTCGACATGAAGGCCGTAGGCGAGATACGCAAGCATCTCCTCGATGCGCGCCTTTCGCTCAAGGACTTCGACCTCGGTAAACTCCCCCGCGAGTTCGACCCGCTGACCGACCGGCTCCCGGCCGAAGTCGAGAGCCAGCTCGACCGTGCGGTCGCTGCAGCCAAGTCTGCGGATGAGGCTGCGTTGCTTGACGCCTGCCACGCAATCGAGCAGTATTTCGGTTTCCCTAAGCCCAACGAACTCGTCAAAGAAGCCGAAGTCCCCGGCGGCATGTACTCCAACATGGTCGCACAGCTCAAGGCTCTCCATGCCGAAGATCTTCTCGACGACGCAATGCGCCTGATCCCGATGGTGCGCCGCGACGCAGGTCTCGTGCCTCTGGTGACTCCGACGAGCCAGATCGTCGGCAGCCAGGCTGTGTCGGTGGCTCTCGACCGCCGCAAGGGAAATCCCGACTACACCACAAAGTCAAATCAGTTCATCTCGCTCGTCAAGGGTGAATACGGCCACACTCCCGTCGCCGTGGATCCTTCGTTCCGCGAGAAGATTACCGGTAGCCCCGTTGAAAAACCTTACGATACGTCGTCATACAAGCGTCCCGAAAATCCTGTGGTAGAGGAGCTCGGCGGTGTCAAACTCGCCTCCAACCGTGAGGAAGAGCTTCTGCTCGAGCTTCTGCCGAGCGTGGCCAACGGCTTCCTTCGCCGTCGTCGCACCGAGGAGTTCGAGGCTGCGCAGGCCGAGGTGGCTAAAAAAGAGGCCGCAGCCGCTCCCGCTGTTGTTGCGGAGACGATCACCGGCGAGACACTTGTCGCTCCGATGGGTGGACGCATCATCGAAATCAACGTCAAGCCCGGTGACAAGGTGAAGAAAGGCGATATCCTTCTTGTCTACGAGGCGATGAAGATGGAGAATGATGTCACCGCCGAAAAGGACGAGACCGTCAAGCGCGTGTTCGTCACTGTCGACCAGATCGTCGGTACGGATGCTGTCCTCATCGAGTTTGAATAATCCCGATAAATAACGGATAGACCTGAAAAAGGCGGTGCGTCAGAAGTGAACTGCACCGCCTTTTCTCAAAGCTGTTCTGCCCGTTATTCGAGTCTGAAACTTACCGGAAGCATGTATGTAACCCTGACGGGATTGCCGTCCTTGTCGTAGGCGGGTTTGAATTTGTTACCCGCGTCGGTTATCTTTTTGACAGCTCTTATCGCTTCATCGTCGAGCATCTTGTCTATGCCGCTTGTTACGCTTATATCCTCAACCTGTCCGTCGGTTCCGATGATAAGTTCAAGAATGACTTTACCGCTGATGCCTTTCTCCATGGCTTTTTCAGGGTAGTTGATGTTTTCGGACAGAAGCCGATAGAATTCGCTGATCCCGCCCTCGAATTCAGGTGCTATTGCAGGCTGTTCTATTAAGTCGGAGTTTCCGGTTGCAGGCCGTGCTTCGGTTTCAGCGACTGTTTCGGTTGCAAGGGATTCTTCACTGATCCTGTCGCCGCTTTCGCCGACGCAGGAAATGTTTGTTACACACAAGGCCGCTGCCATGGCAGGCAGCAAGGCCAGAGCGCGCAGGCGTGCGCTGCTCTTTGACTGATTTTTCATCATCATAGTTATACGTTTTTTTAGTGAACTGTGATTCAGACTGTCGGCAAAGGCGTGGAATCTTGAGCCGGCAGTCTTTTTTATTAATAGAAGTTGATATTCGGCGGGGTCGTCGCAGATGGCGAGTGTTTCGCAGTCTGCCTCATATTCATGGATGCTGATAAGTTCGCGGAGCGTTGCCCATGCGCATGGATTGTACCAGTTTATCACGGCCATGGCATTGGCTGCCAAGAGGTCGATCCAGTGCATGTGTCTGCGGTGTGATGATTCGTGTGCGATCATTATCTCGATTTCTCGCTCGTCGTCGTCAAGCATGTCTGACGGAACAAAAATCATGTTGCCCCAGCAGAATGGTGACATGCGGTTGTGATTGTGGACATAGACGTCGGTGTAGCCGATCTTCGTCCTGCTTGCAGTCAGGCGTATATAGCAGATGAATATAAGGTTGAAAAGAGCCCATAAGGCCGTTGCGGCTGATCCGGTGATATAGATGACCGACAGGATGTCGGCCAGCGACCCTGCTCCGGCCGGTTGCGCAGCTTTGCCGGCGACGAGGTTGATTTCCAGCTCGGGCAGCTCGATGCCGGCCATGTCTATCACGTCGCTTACTCCTCGGCTGACTGGTGTAAGCGGTACGGCTGCTGAAAATATTATTATGGCAAGGATCATATGGCGGTTGAATGCGAAGAGGGTAGTGTGCCTCATCGCGAGATGGTATGCCGCATAGAGCAATGCCAGGATGATGCCGCTGACTGCCGAGTATGTCATGAGTGTCTGTCCCATGTTTATGTGGATTTGAGTTATCTCGGTTTGCGTTGGCTGATTACTGTTTCGACGAGTTGTCTGATCTCTTCGTCGGTGAGCTTTTCCTCGCTGAAAAGTGCCGAGACCGATGCCTTTATCGATGATCCGAAATAGCGGTCGACCACGTCACGGAGAGTCGAATGGCTGTACTTTTCGCGTGACACGGCGGCTTCATAGCGGTAGGAACTGCCGAATTTCTCGTGGCTGACATAACCTTTGCCTTCAAGTAGCCGCACGAATGTCGACACTGTGTTGAAATGAGGTTTCGGTTCCGGCAGGCGGTCTATGATCTCTCTTACAAACAGAGGGCCGTTGTCCCACAGGATTTCCATTAATTCTTCTTCGCGTTCGGTGAGTTTCTTCATCTTATATGGGTTTGGTGTCGCAAAGTAAAACTAAAATATTTAGTTATGCAACTAAATGTCTTAGTTTTACCATTTGTTAACACATGTATTTACATTTGATTATAGAAGAAATACAAAATTTACCCGAAAGTTTTTCGCAAGATAATTGCCTGAGTTATACATATATCTGGGTGTTAACGAGTGCAAAACCGACGGGCCGGTCGATTTCGCTCAATATGCGGCGC